>JBHJHH010000123.1:0-4265 GCA_050331015.1 Geminicoccaceae bacterium | reverse complement strand
GCGCTCGAGAGTGAGGTGTGGCTGTCGGTCGCGCCGATCATGCCGAATTTGAACGGGTTGGCGCCAAGGCTCGCCTCGTAGGCCAGCCCGCGTTTCAGCGCCTCGCGGGCGTATTCCCGTGGGAGCATGTCCGGGGTTTTCGGCGCCGGGCCGAGCTGGCCTTTGTCCCAGGTCTCGAAATCGGCAAACGCGTCCTCGGGCGACAGCGCGGGATGCGCTTCGCCGTCGCCCTTCATCTGGGTCACCTCATAGAGCGGCTCAAAGCGCGCGCGCCGCTCGGCATAGGCCGCGTCCAGCGGTTCGTCGCTGCCAAGCTTGACGGCATCGAACATCAAGCCATTGGAGAGATTGCCGTTGTGGGGGATGGCGAGCAGGCGATCGCCGGTCTCGGCCTCATAACGCTCCATCCAGTCCCATAAATCCTCCGGGTCAATGCTGTCATAGGCGGAGAAGGGCAGGCGGGAATCGGCCGTGTCCTTACCGCCGCGATAGAGGACGTTGCGATGCAGGTTGTTGCGCTCAAAGGCCGAGGTCCACTCGAAGCCGATCATGGCGGTGAAGGCGCCCGGTGTGTTGTGGCGCTCGGCTGCCGCGGTGATCCGTTGCCAGATGCTGTCGTAAACGCCGGGCACGTCGGCGAGCGGATCGTCCCCGGAGGCCTTGGTCAGCGAAAAGATCTCCCACGCTCCCGGCAGATCACCGGCATCGATGGCTTCGAGCAGTGCGCGGCCGTAGTCGGTTTCCAGCAGGCGCGGATCGCGCTCGGCCAGCATCGGCGCGATGCCGAGGTTCTCGGCGTGGTCGGTGACAACGAGAAAATCCAGCGGCCGGGCCAGCTTGGCCGGCACGCCGGTTGACGAGGTGACCGTCTCGCCCTTGGCAAAGCGATAGGCGTCATCGGGGCCGAGGACATTGCCGATGAGCCCGGCATCGGCCGAATAGGTCGTATGCAGATGGGTGTCACCGAACAGTACCTGGTTGGGAAACGCTCTCCCCGGGTAAGGCGCGTACACGGTTGCCGTGTCAGGCTGGACGAACGGCACATCTTCCTGCGCAAAAGCGGGGCTCGCCATGGCGGCGACGATCAAAGCAACCAAAGCAAGCCGGTGGTCCACGGCAGATCCTCCCCCAGGCAGCCAGATAGCGCGTCAGGCTTAGCTGCTTGCGCGCCAGCGGGCCAGATCTCCCGGCGCTATCCTTTGCGGCAAAAATCGACGGCGCCGGCCGTCTCGGCGTGCGCGTGATCGAGGCCGGCTTGGTATGAGTTTTGGTTGCTTTCCAAACTGCGCCGGCGCTCTACATGGTCGCGCAGAGCAAGAACGCGGCAGCGGGAGGGCAATCGCATGCTGACACTTACCGTCAACGGCCAGAGTCACGAGGTCGATGTCGAGGACGACACACCTCTCCTTTGGGTTTTGCGTGACACGCTTGGCCTGACCGGCACGAAGTTCGGTTGCGGCATCGCGGCGTGCGGCTCGTGCACCGTGCATGTCGATGGCGTCGCGGTGCGCTCGTGCTCCTATCCGGTGGCCGATGCTATCGGCAGCGAGATCACGACAATCGAGGGCCTGGCCGACGGCGAGACCCTGCATGCCGTGCAGCAGGCCTGGGTCGAGCTGGATGTGGCCCAGTGCGGCTATTGCCAGTCCGGTCAGATCATGGCGGCGGCCGCGTTCCTTACCGACACGCCTGAGCCGAGCGATGAGGACATCCGCTACGGCCTCACCAATCTGTGCCGCTGCGGCACCTATGAGCGTATTCGCGCCGGCGTGAAGCGCGCCGCCGAACTCATGAAGGCGTGAGGGGAGCCGACATGACCATTCAGACACCTAGCCGTCGCGCGTTTTTGAAAGCCTCGGCCACGGCCGCCGGTGGCGTACTGTTCAGCTTCGCGCTGCCGCAGGCTGTGCGGGCGCATGTGGCGCATACCGGCATCGCCGGGCGCAATCCGGACGCTGCCGAGATCACCGCGTTCTTGCGCATCGAGCCGGACAACACGATCACCTTCCTCAACCCGTTCATCGAGATGGGCGAGGGCACGTACACGGCGATCCCGCAGATCGTCGCCGAAGAGCTCGATGCCTCGATGGAGCAGTTCGTTATCGAGCAGGCACCGCATGGCGCGGTCTACCAGATCCTCGATTTCGGCGGTCAGCCGATCCGCTTCACCGGCGGCAGCTACAGCGTGCGCGGCTCGTATATGACCATGCGCCAGGTCGGTGCCGGGGCGCGCGCCATGCTGATCGAGGCGGCGGCGCAGCGCTTTGGCGTCGAGGCTGGTGAACTCACCACCGATGCCGGCACGGTCCTGCATGAAGCCTCGGGTCAGAAAGCGACCTATGGCGAGCTGGCTGGCGATGTCGCCGGCTTGACCCCGCCGGACGAGGTCAGCTTGAAAGACCCGGCCGACTTCACCCTGATCGGCCAGTCGATCAAACGCACCGACAGCCTGGCGAAATCGACCGGCAAGGCGTGGTTCGGCATTGATACCCGCCTGGACGGCATGGTTTACGCCGCCGTGCGCCATTGCCCGACCCTGGGTGGTTCGCTGGCATCTGTGAACGCCGCCAGCATTGAGGGCATGCCGGGCAATCCGCAGGTGGTTGAGCTGGAAAGCGCCGTGGTCGTTGTCGCCGACAGCTACTGGCGCGCCAAGAGTGCGGTCGAAGCGCTTGAGGTGACCTGGGACGATGGTCCGGGTGCTGATATCTCCAGCGAGGCTTTGGTCGAGGAGGTGCTTGGCCGGGTCGATGAGGCCGGGATCGAGGCCGAGAATGAAGGTGATGCGGCGGCCGCTCTGGCCGAGGCCGACAGCGCCCTCGAAGCGGTCTACGTCCAACCCTTCCTGGCCCATGCCACCATGGAGCCGATGAACTGCGCCGCCTGGGTGCAGGCGGATCGCTGCGATGTCTGGGCGCCGAACCAGGGGGCCGATTTCGTTGCCATGACCGCCTCGGGCATTACCGGGCTGGGCATGGACCAAATCCATGTGCACACGCCCTATCTCGGCGGCGGTTTCGGTCGGCGCTTCGTGCTGGATTATGTTGGTGAAGCGGTCACGGTCGCCAAGGCGGTCGGCAAACCGGTCCAGCTGATCTGGTCGCGCGAAGAGGACACTCAGCACGATTTCTATCGGCCGCTGGCGGCGATCAAGCTGCGAGCCGGCTTCGATGCCGACAAAAAGCCGACAGCGCTGCACATCTCCAATGTCAGCGACGGCCCGGGCGGGCGTCTCGTGCCGGGTATGGTCGACGATCGCGGCCTCGATCCGACCGCGGTCGAGGGCCTGATCCATCAGCCCTATCAGATCGCCAACAAGCGCTGCGATTTCATCCCGGCCGGCTATGCCACGGTGCCGGTCGGTTTCTGGCGCTCGGTCGGCCATGTGCTGAACGCCTTTCCGAAGGAGTCGTTCATCGACGAGATGGCCCATGAGGCCGGCCAGGACCCGGTCGCCTTCCGTTTGGCCCTGCTCGCCGAAGGCAGCAATGAGCGCGCTCTGGTCGAGAAAGTGCGCGATATGGCTAGTTACCGGGAGGGCGTCTACGAGGTCGAGTGTGCCAAGCGGGCCATGGGTGTCGCCCAGCATGAGAGCTTCGGCTCGCTGGTTGCCCAGATCGCCGAGGTCGGCATCGAGGGCGGCCGTCCGGTGGTGCACAAGGTCTGGTGCGCCATCGATCTTGGTCAGGTGGTCAATCCGGGCATCGTCCAGGCGCAGTTGATGGGCGGTATCGCCTATGGCCTGTCGGCGACGCTGTATGAGGAAGTGACCATCGAGAACGGCCAGGTGCAAAACGGCAATTTCGACAGCTACCCCTTCTTGCCGCAAGAAGAGATGCCGGCGGTCGTCAGCGAGATCGTCACCAGCGATCGTACCATGGGCGGTGTCGGCGAGCCGGGTACGCCGCCAATCGCGCCGGCCGTGTGCAACGCGCTGTTCAAGCTGACCGGCGAGCGCATCCGCCGCCTGCCGCTCAGCCGTTACACCTTCCAAGACGTCTGAGCCGAAGCGATAGCGAACCTGAACCTGACGCCACCAGGGCCGGTGGGCGAGGGCACGCCAACAGCGCCGCCTTTTGCCTGCCGGTCCGCACCACCCCGACCTACGTGCCTGCCTTCATGCCGCCGACAGGGTATTTGAGAAAGTCGGCGCAGTGGGACAGCGAGTGGCCCGTGTCCTCCTGGATAGCGACCGCCTGGACGCGCTGGGCTGGGCTGAGCTTGAAGTTCACGGTGCAGGTCTGGGTACGCGTCTGGCCTTCCGA
>JBHJHH010000122.1:0-39140 GCA_050331015.1 Geminicoccaceae bacterium | reverse complement strand
GAACATAACGCTGCGCGACGGCCAGATCCGCCAGGCCGGCTGCGACGTCGAGTTCGGCGAGGACATCGGCGGTGCGCGCAATGGCATCGGCTCTGGCATTGACGGCGGCGACCAGGCCATCGAACAGTGCCAGCTCATGCTTGAGGGCTTTCATACCGGCTTCCGAGATGGCTTCGGCCAGTTCCGCCAGCGCACCGGTGGTGTAGCGCGTGGCGTTGGCCATGGATTGCCGCTGGATGAAACGCTCCGGCACCTTGGCGCGCTGCGTCGCCGAGACCTCGATGTGATAGCCGATCAGGTTGTTGTGGCGGATTTTCAGGGACGGGATGCCGAGTTCGCCGCGCAGATCGGCCTCCATCGCAGCGATTTTCTTGCGGCCGTGATCGCGCAGGCTGCGCTCTTCATCGAGCCTGGCATCCGCGCCCGCGGCGATGAAGCCGCCCTCGCGCGCCAGCAGCGGCGGCTGCTCGATCAGGCAGCCCAGGAGTTGCTCGGCCAGATCGGGGCAGGGCTCGCTGCGCGCGGCCAGGACTTGCAACGGACCGGGCCTGGCTTCGAGCTCGTGCTGCAAGGCAGCGGCGACGCGCAAGCCCTCACCGATGGCGCGCAGATCGCGCGGCCCGCCGCGGCCCAAGGACAGGCGCGATAGCGCGCGCGGCAGATCGGGCAAGGCGCGCAACTGCCGGCGCAGGCCATCGCGCCACATGCCGTCCTCGACGAGCGCTTCGATCTGATCGAGGCGCAGCCGGATCGCATGCGGCGCGCACAAAGGCGTCGCCAGCCGGCTGGCGAGCAGGCGCCCGCCGGGGCCGGTCACCGTCCGGTCGATCGCGTGCAGCAAACTGCCTGCGCGTGTGCCGCTCAAGGACTGGCTGAGTTCCAGATTGCGCCGGCTGGCGGCATCGATGACCAGATGAGCGGCGTTTTCCAGGCGTGCCGGCGGCTCGAGGCGCGGCAGCCGGCCTTTTTGCGTCAACTCGACATAAGCCAGCAATGCGCCGGCGGCGGCGATCTCGGCGCGGGCGAAACTGCCAAACGCATCCAGCGCCGCGACGGCGAACACCTCCTTCAGACGCCGTTCGGCGCTGACGCTGTCGAACCGGCTGGCCGGCAGGGGCGTAATCCGGGCACGCCAGTCGGCCAGCAAGGGACCGACCTGCGCATCCTGTTCGAGCGTATCGGCCACCAGGAGCTCGCCGGGCTCGATCGCCGCCAGCGCTGCGGCCAGGCCGGCAAGCGTGAGATCCTGGGTGCGAAAGCGGCCGGTCGACATGTCCAGCCAGGCCAGCGCCAGGTCGCCACCGGCCCTGGCCAGTGCCGCCAGATGGTTGTGCGCGCGGGCATCGAGCAGACCGTCCTCGGTCAGCGTGCCGGGTGTGCCGATGCGCACGACATCGCGCTTGACCAGGCTTTTCGCGCCGCGTTTCTTGGCCTCGGCCGGATCCTCGAGCTGTTCGCAGATGGCGACCTTGAAGCCCTTGCGGATCAGGCGCTCGAGATAGCCATCGACGGCATGAAACGGCACGCCGCACATCGGGATCTCGCCATCGGCACCGTGGCCGCGCCGGGTCAAGGTGATGTCGAGCGCGGCCGCGGCCCGTTCGGCGTCCTCGAAGAACAGCTCGTAAAAATCCCCCATGCGAAAAAACAGCAGGCAGCCGGGATGGTCCGCCTGCATGGCGCGGTATTGCGCCATCATCGGGGTCAAAGCACCGGCTGTGCGCGACACGGGTCTGGAGCAATCCTTGAGGAGACGGTTGATGGGCGCGGGCACGGCTAGCGAGCCGGGCGCAAGGCCTCAAGCACCAAACGGTCGATGCCTCAGGCGGGTTTGCGCACCACCCAATAGGCCCATTCGAGGCGACCGTCGGCGGAGGCATCGGCCCAGAGCTTCAAGCGCACATCGGTTTCCTCGACGGCCTCGGCATTGATGCCGGCGAAGGCATCCTTGTGCGCCTGCCAGCCATCGTAGACGCGCGCGAAGGTCGGGCCGATATGCTCGCTGCCATCGACATGGACCAGCGTTTCCAGACCCAGCTCGGCAAACCAGGCGGCGTGCTCCGCGGCCGTGGACAGACCCGGCCCGTTCAGGCCCCCGCGCAGCGTCTGGCGCGTGGCGTCGTCGACCTCGGCTGCCAGCAGACGATCGCTCATGACCAGCCGGCCGCCGGGCTTAAGCACGCGCACGGCCTGCTTGAGCACGACCCTGGGATCACCGGCCTGATACAGGCTGTCCTGACACCACCAGACATCGAAGCTGTTGGCATCAAACGGCAGGTCGTTGAAATCGGCGAAATAGTGTTCGAGGCGATCGATGCCGCCCTGCGCGCGCGCACGCCGCTCGGATTCGGCCAGCTGGATGTGCGAAATGTTGGTCGCGGTCACCCGCGCGCCGCAGTCCTTGGCCAGATAGCGCGAGGCGCCGCCGACGCCGCAGGCGACGACCAGGACCTTGTCGTCCCTGGTGATGCCGGCACTCGTCGCCATGGCCGCATTGGTATGCGCCGTGGCCGCTGCGAGATCGGGGTGGCCGGCATCGAACATGCCGACATGGATGTCGTCGCCCCACACCAGCAGCAGCGCGCCGTAGACCGGCGATTCGTACTGGCGACGAGACCGGCCGCTGGCCGCTGCGATCCGATCTGACATGACCGGTCTGTCCTCTTGCTTGCCTGTCCGACGACCGCGCTCGAACGTCTTGGTTGTATGGGCCGAAGCCAGTTCGCGGCGCCCGGAACGCGAAAGCTAGTGGCAAACGGGCCGGTTTGTGAAGCCAGAAATGCGTGATCTCGCTTAAGGATAGGCGCAACTTTGGCCGGTGATCTCGACAAATCCCTGTTCCGGCGCGGATTTGGCGAGGAATCGATATTCCCGCCCGTCGAGGACCATGGCGTGGGCCAGCGGCAGGCGACCTTCTGCGGTGAGCATCTCGCCGTCGAGCTTGAGAAAGCGGAGCGAGACCTCCTTGCTGGAATCGAACCAGGCTTCGCGCTCGCCCTCCTCATTGCGCGCCGGCTCGCCGATGCCGGTAACCGTGATGCGATCATCGGCAAACGACACCGCACTGACCGGCCCGGTGCCGACCGGCGTGCGCACCAAAAAGCGCTTGGTTTCCGTATTGGGATCGCATTCGCGCTCGCGGGTGACGGCCGAGACGACAAAGCCGATGCGCTCGGCCGGCACGCCTTCGCTGAGCTTGCCCTCGATCAGATCGAGCAACAGGCGGAGGTCGCCACGCGGCACCTCGGCGGCGTAGCGTTCGGCCAGCTCATCGGCGCGCTGCTTGGCCTGACGTGCCAGCTGCATGGCGGCGCCGGCACGTTCCTGCAGTTCCTGGTTACTGGCGAGCAGGCTCTCGATGTCACCGCGCAGCCGCTCGACCTCGGTCGTGTTCTGCGCCACGCCGACCTGATAGGCGTAGCTTGCCGCCGCGGCGATGACGCCGATGAACAGCGCCAGACGCAGCGATCGCCACCAGAATTCGCGGCGTCGCCGCCGGCGCTGTTCGCCGAAAGTGGAATAAACCTGCATGGATGCGCTTGGACCTCAAACGCGGCTGTTCGGGGGTTCGCTCGACCGGTCAACATCAGCTCCCGGGCGCGCCGGGCTCTTTCATAGCGGCGATGGTTTTGCTCTGCATCATCTGCATGATCTCGGCGGCGGTCTCCTCGACCGAGCGCTTGGTGACGTCGATCACCGGCCAGCGATACTGCCGCAGCAGGCGGCGCGCCTCGAGCAGTTCGGCGCGGATTTTGTCGACTTCGATGTAATCGTCGTCGACCTTGCGCCGGGACGGCAACACATCGGTGCTGACCTTGAGCTGCTTCAAGCGGTTGGTGCGGATGTGCGACAACGCCTCGGCATTGATGGTCAGACCGACCACCAGCGGCCGTTGCAAGCGATCCAGCACCGGCGGCGGGGCAATGCCCGGCACGATCGGGATGTTGCCGACCTTGTAGCCGCGATTGGCCAGGTAGATCGAGGTCGGCGTTTTCGAGGTGCGCGACACGCCGATGAGCACGATGTCGGCCTCGTCCAGCTCGTCGGTGAACTGGCCGTCATCGTGGCGCAGCATGAAATTCATGGCATCGATGCGCGAGAAATAGCCCTCGTCCATCTCGTGCTGGCGACCGACCTGCGGCTGGCTGCCCTGGCCGAGAATGCCGGCGAGCGCATGGATGGTGGCATCAAGCACGGCGACGCTGGGCACGCCGATGCGCCGGCAGCCCTCTTCGAGACGCTGGCGCAGCTCCGGCGAAACCACGGTGAAGATGACCAGACCGGGCAGGGTCTCGATGATGCTCAAGACCTTTTCCACCTGGCTTTCCGTGCGCACGAACGACCAGACATGCTCGACCGGCACGACATCGACGAATTGCGACACCGCGGCGCGCGCCATGGTGGTGACCGTCTCGCCGGTAGAATCCGAAACCAGATGCAGGTGCAAGCGCCGCGGCGTCCCCTCATCGGCCTGGGAAAAACTTGTGGATAAAATCGCTAATGCTCCGCAAAGCCAGGGGTTCAAGTTCGTTCAGCTTGCCCGGGCGGCGACGGTCCACATGTGTAAAGCGTCGCCCACAGCCGGCGTAAGGTTTTTTTCTGACGCACAATGAGCGCGTTTTATGCCCGATATCCCCGTTATCCACAGGTTTATTCGCACGGGCTTGAAATCTGTGACGTCCGTTTGACAGAAAACAAACTGTCCCGCGGCATTCCCCATAAACCGGCCCGTCCGCACGCCTCGTCGAATAGGCTGTGGATAAGTCGGGGATTAAATTTGATCCCCAGAACCAGCACCACCAACCACCACAACACCTACCTTGACCTTAATAAGTTTTGATAGTGGTTCGGTAGGAAAACCTGTTTCGAAAGCGACGTTGCACATGTCTGACAAACCCCTGCTGCGCGCCTTGCGCGGTGAGAAAAGTCACACACCGCCAATTTGGTTCATGCGCCAGGCGGGTCGCTACCTGCCGGAGTACCGGCAAAAACGCGCGGAAGCCGGCGGCTTTCTCGACATGTGCTACAACCCGGCGTTTGCCACTGAAGTGACCCTGCAGCCGATCCGGCGCTACGGCATGGATGGTGCCATCCTGTTTTCCGACATTCTCGTCGTCGCCCATGCGCTCGGCGCCGATGTCCGCTTCGTCGAAGGTGAAGGCCCCAAGCTGACGCCGATCCGCACGGCCGCCGGGCTGGACGCGCTCGATCCGTCGCGCCTGCATGGCCATCTGGCGCCGGTCTACCAGGCGGTCAGGCAATTGCGCGCGGCCCTGCCGGCGGAAACCACGCTGATTGGCTTTGCCGGCGCGCCGTGGACCGTGGCGGCCTATATGATCGAAGGCGCCGGTTCGAAGGAATGGCCGAACACACGCTACATGGCTTATGCCGAGCGCGCCCTGTTCGCGCGCCTAATCGACATGCTCACCGATGCCACCGCCGACTATCTCGGTGCCCAGATCGAGGCCGGTGCCGAGGCGGTGCAGATTTTCGACAGCTGGGCCGGCGTGTTGCCGGAGGGCGAATTCGAGGCCTGGGGCATCGCCCCGGTGGCCCGCATCGTCGCGCAGCTACGGGCCAGGCACCCGGACGTGCCGATCCTGGCCTTCCCGCGTGGCGTTGGTGTGCTCTATCGCCGCTTCGCCCAGGCCGTGCCGGTCGATGGCCTGAGCCTGGACACAACCGTGCCGATCGCGTGGGCTGCTGATACGCTGGACGTGCCGTGTCTGCAGGGCAATCTCGATCCGCTCCTGCTGCGTGCCGGCGGGCCCCGTCTCGATGCCGAGGTCGATCGCATCGTCGGCGCGTATGCGGATCGGCCCTATATCTTCAATCTCGGCCATGGCGTGTTGCCGGAAACCGACCCGGCGCATGTGGCACAGGTGGTCGATCGACTGCGCGCGAAGGCTTGATTGCCGGCGGCGCTTTGGCAATCTTCCCGCGCGGATGCAGACGAGCTTAGGGGGCACCGGTGGGTACGTTCTATTTGTGGATGAAGGCGCTGCACGTCATGGCCTTTGCCGCCTGGATGGCGGGCCTGTGGTATCTGCCGCGCCTGTTCGTCTACCACAGCCAGGTGCCGGTCGGCGGCGAGGCCTCGGAAAAGTTCAAGATCATGGAGCGTCGGCTGCTCAAGGCGATCTGCACGCCGGCCCTGATCGCGACCTGGGTCTTCGGCCTGATCATCACCGTTCAGGGCGGTCACCTGAGCGGTGCCGGCTGGCTGCACGCCAAGATCGCGCTCTTGCTGCTATTGTCCGGCACGCACGGCATGATGGCGCGTCATGTCCGTCAGTTCGGCAATGATGAACGGCCGAGGAGCGAGGTTTACTTCCGTGCCTTCAACGAAGCGCCCACCGTGCTGTTCATTTTGATCGTGATCCTGGCGGTCATTCGGCCTTTCTAGCTTGCGTCCTCGCGTAACACGTGCAACCTGTAGCGACGAAGCCGGCGCTGCCGCCTGATCCTACGAATTCTTTTGACAGATCAGGGGCATTTGGGTAGCCGGATCGCCGGAACAGTCCTTTCCAGCAGTTGTCCAGCCATCAATACCCCAGCCCCCCGAAAGCGGCGGTCGAGATCCAGATCTGAGCGTCCGGCGAATGCGGACCCGCAGATGACTGGTGACGTCGCACCCGTACTTGAAGCCGATGGTGGTGAGGAACCGAGCGAACCGCCGATTCCGCCGGAAGACCTGCCACCGTCGATGAACCTGGCCGAGCTCAAGCGCCGTCCTGCGGCCGAGCTGTTGCGCTATGCCGAAGAAATCGGCATCGAGAACGCCAGTACGCTGCGCAAGCCGGATCTGGTCTTTGCGGTCTTGAAGCGTCTCGCCGAAACCGGCGTGCCGATTTACAGCGAAGGCGTGCTTGAGATCCTGCAGGACGGCTTCGGCTTCTTGCGCTCGCCGGATGTCAACTATCTGGCCGGACCCGATGACATCTATGTCTCGCCGAGCCAGATCCGCCGACTGGGTCTGCGCACCGGTGATATTGTCGATGGCCAGGTGCGTGCGCCGAAGGAAGGCGAACGTTACTTCGCGCTGCTTAAGGTCAACACGATCAATTTCGATGACCAGCAGCGCGCCCGCCATCGTGTTCATTTTGACAATCTGACGCCGTATTACCCGACCGATAAGGTCCATCTGGAGCACAAGGCCGCCAAGGATCTATCGACGCGGGTGATCGACATCACCTCGCCGCTCGGCAAGGGCCAGCGTGCCCTGATCGTGGCGCCGCCGCGCACCGGCAAGACCATGCTCATGCAGAGCATCGCGCACGCGATCATGGAAAACCATCCCGAGGTCTATCTGATCGTCCTGCTCATCGACGAACGGCCGGAAGAGGTCACTGACATGCAGCGCACCGTGCGCGGCGAGGTGGTCTCCTCGACCTTCGACGAGCCGGCCACGCGCCATGTCCAGGTGGCGGAAATGGTCATCGAAAAGGCCAAACGCCTGGTCGAGCACGGCCGTGACGTGGTCATTTTGCTGGACTCGATCACGCGTCTGGCGCGCGCCTACAACACCGTGGTGCCAAGCTCGGGCAAGGTGCTGACCGGTGGCGTCGATGCCAATGCCCTGCAGCGCCCCAAGCGCTTTTTCGGTGCGGCGCGCAATATCGAAGACGGCGGCAGCCTGACCATCGTGGCGACCGCCTTGATCGAGACCGGCTCGCGCATGGACGAGGTCATCTTCGAGGAGTTCAAGGGCACCGGTAACGCCGAAATCGTCCTGGATCGGCGTTTGTCCGACAAGCGCGTGTTCCCGGCGATCGACATCAACAAGTCCGGCACGCGCAAAGAAGAGCTCTTGGTCGACAAGGCGACGCTGTCGCGCATGTGGGTGCTGCGCCGCATCCTGTCGTCCATGGGTACGATCGATTCCATGGAATTCCTCAGTGACAAGATGCGTTTTGCCAAGACCAACGCAGAGTTTTGGGAGTCGATGAACTCCTGAGGCCGTTCGCGGGCAAAAAAAAGGCGGTGCCGGCCGGTGCCGCCTTTTTTTCGGGCTGGAACACAACCAGCAGATGCAAGGCGACGCTTCAGGCGCACAATGCATCTTGAGGTTTTATAGCTTTTCAAACGGTTAGCTTTAAGACTTGAGAAACCAAGTAAAGACAACTAGTGATATTTATTTCGTTTGACTTTAACAACCTTAACGAGTATTAAGGGCAGGCATTTCGCGTCGCGGGCCAATCGCTCACCAGGAAATGCAACTGACATTAATACTTTTTAAACGAAACACCCTTTAAGGTTACAGGACGCAGGTCGCTCGGTCGGCTTTAAGGAGATGCAACAATGCGAGCCCTGGTTGTCGAAGACGATGCCATTTCTTCGCGATTGATCGAATGTGCCCTGTTCGACGAGAAGATCGTGCATGAAACCGTGGCCAGCGGCGAAGAGGCCGTCGAGATGGCCCGGCATTACGACTTCGATATCATCATTCTCGATCTGGGCTTGCCGGATATCAGCGGCCAGGACGTTCTACGCCGGCTGCGCGCCGCGCGGGTGCGCACGCCGGTCCTGATCCTCTCCGGCCATGACAGCGCCGATGAGAAGGTCCAGGGGCTGAGCCTGGGTGCGGACGACTACCTGACCAAGCCGTTCAATCCGGGCGAACTGACCGCCCGCGTGCAGGCCATCGTGCGGCGCACCAAGGGCCATTCGGACTCGGTGATCCGTACCGGCCGCCTGGTGGTCAACCTCGACACGCGCTCGGTCGAGATCGACAATCGTCAGTTGCACGTGACCGGCAAGGAGTACCGCATTCTCGAGCTGCTCTCCTTGCGCAAGGGCACGACGCTGACCAAGGAAATGTTCCTCGATCACCTCTATGGCGGCGTCGACGAGCCCGAGGTCAAGATCATCGACGTGTTCATCTGCAAGCTGCGCAAGAAGCTGGCGGCAGCGTCCGGCGGCGAGCAGTATATCCGCACGGTCTGGGGCCGCGGTTACATGCTGGCCGAAAACGACGACGACGCCATCGAGGCTGCCAGCGTCGCCTTCACCGATCTGCCATCACTGGGCGAGCGCGGCGCGGCGCTGCATTTCTAGGCTGCGGCCGTCGCGCGCTTGAGGGCGTGCGCCTGACGGAGCGCCTCGCGTCAGAATTCCGGCGCGAGGGTCACGCGCAGGCCATCGAGGCTGTCATCGAAGGGAATCTGGCAGCTCAACCTGGAATTGGGTTTCACCTCGAAGGCCTCGTCGAGCATCATCTCCTCGTCTTCGGACGGTGCGTTCAGGCGCTCGAGGTCGGCTTCGTTGACATAGACATGGCAGGTCGCACAGGCGCAGCAGCCGCCACAGGACGCCTCGATCGGCAGGCCGTTTTCCCGAACAATCTCCATGACCGACCAGCTTGGCTTGCCCTCGAGCTCGTGCTCGACGCCATTGCGGTCCGTGACAATCAACTTTGCCATCAGGCAACTCCTAAACCGAAATGCGGATTCCAAACCTGTGCGCCGGTCTAGCCGATGACGCGCCGGGCGTCAGGTAGACGATCGCCCCGCCCGCGACAAGCGCCAGCAGGTTTTTGCCCGGCACGCCGCACGCCGTCGCCGCCAAGGTTGGTCGTTCGACGGGCGCTTTCTAGAGCGGGACACGCGCTGCGCCGGTGCCCTCTTCGGCGACGATCGCCTGGTGTGCCGCAATCGCCGCCATGTTGATGATGTCGGAGACACCGGCATTCATCGGCACGATCTGCACCGGCTTTTCCAGACCCGTCAGCAGCGGCCCGACCATGGTCACGCCGGCGAACATCTGCAACAGGATCGCGCTGATGTGCGAGGCATGCAGCGACGGAAAGATCAGGACATTGGCCGGCTGCTTCAGACGGCAGAACGGATAGAGGCTGAGCAGGTCCGGATCGAGCGCGGCACGGGCGGACAGCTCGCCGTCATAGTCGAAATCGATGCCGTCACGGCTGTCCAGAACCTCGACGGTATCGCGCACATTGAGCGAGCGCTCGGTGATGCGATCGCCAAAGCTGGAGAAGGACAATAGCGCCACGCGCGGCTCGATGCCGATTTCGCGCGCCGCACGGGCGGTCTGCACGGTGATGTCGGCCAAGGTCTCCGGATCGGGCTGCTCGTGCACGGATGTGTCGGCCAGCAGCATGGTCCGGCCGCGCGCGATCGCGATGCTCATGCCGAACACCTGCGAGCCCGCAGCCGGCGAAAACACCTTGAGGACATCGTCGAGCGCACTGCGATAGGAGCGGGTCAGGCCGGTGATCATGGCATCGGCATGGCCCATGGCGACCATGCAGCCGGCAAAGATGTTGCGATCGGTGTTCACCAAGCGCTGGCAGTCGCGGTAGAGCACGCCGTGGCGCTGCAGCCGCTGGTAGAGAAAATCGGCGTATTCCCGGTTGAGATCGCGCTCGGCGTGCATGGCACTGTAGATCTCTATGCCCTCTTCGTCCGGCAGTCGACCCAGACTTTGCAGGGTTTCCTGGATGCGCCGCTCATTGCCGATGAGTACCGGCGTGCCCAGGCGGTAGTTGCGCCAGGCGAGCGCGGCGCGGACCATCTTGATCTCCTCGCCCTCGGCAAAGACGACGCGCTTGGGCGATTCGCCGACGCGATCGATGATCTGCTGGATGCGCGAGCCGGTCGGCTCCAGGCGCGCGCGCAGCTCGGAGCGATAGCGATCGCTGTCGACGATCGGGTTGCGGGCCACGCCGCTGTCCATCGCGGCGCGTGCCACCGCCGAGGGCACGGCGGTGATCAGACGCGGATCGAACGGTGTCGGAATGATGTAGTCGCGGCCGTAGGTGAGCTGTCGGCCGGCATAGGCGGCGGTGACCTCATCGGGTACGGCTTCGCGCGCCAGCTCGGCGATGGCGTAAGCCGCGGCGATCTTCATGGCATCGTTGATGGTCGAGGCCTGCACATCGAGGGCGCCGCGGAAAATGTAGGGAAAGCCCAGGACATTGTTGACCTGGTTCGGATAGTCCGAACGGCCGGTGGCCATGATGGCATCGTCGCGCACCGCGGCGACCACTTCCGGCAGGATCTCCGGGTCGGGGTTGGCCATGGCGAAAATGATCGGCTGCGCGGCCATGCTCTTGACCATCTCGGGCGTCACGGCATCGCGCACCGACAGGCCGAAAAAGGCGTCGGCGCCTTCGAGCGCTTCGGCCAGGGTGCGCGCGGATGTGTCGCCGGCATGGGCCGATTTCCACTGGTTCATGCCGGCTTCGCGACCCTGGTAGATGACGCCACGCGTGTCGCACATGATGACGTTGCCGTGTGGCATGCCCATCGCCTTGAGCAGCTCGATGCAGGCGATCGCGGCGCTGCCGGCGCCATTGACGACCAGCTTGGTGTCACGCAGCGACCGGCCGGTGAGCTGGGCGGCGTTGATCAGGCCGGCGGCGGCGATGATGGCGGTGCCGTGCTGGTCATCGTGAAACACCGGAATATCGAGCTGCTCGCGCAGGCGCTGCTCGATGATGAAGCATTCCGGCGCCTTGATGTCCTCGAGATTGATGCCGCCGAAGCTGGGCGCCATGAGGGCGACGGCATCGACGAAGCGATCGACGTCCTCGGTATCGAGGCACAGATCGATCGAGTCGATATCGGCGAAGCGCTTGAACAGGACGGCCTTGCCTTCCATGACCGGCTTGGCGCCGAGCGGGCCGAGATTGCCCAGACCGAGCACGGCCGTGCCGTTGGAAACGACCGCAACGATGTTGCCCTTGGTCGTGTATTTCCAGGCCAGGCTCGGGTCCTTCTGGATCTCCAGACAGGGCACGGCGACGCCCGGCGAATAGGCCAGCGAAAGATCGCGCGAGGTGGTCAGCGGCTTGGTCGGCGTGATCTCGAGCTTGCCCGGCCGACCCCGGCTGTGCAGGTCGAGAGCTTCTTCGTCGGTGATCGCGCTGCGGTGTGTGCTGCGATCACTGTCGGGCGTATCGAATGCGCTGCGGCTGCCGGTGCTCATGGGTCCACTTCCTCTTTCTTGCTGCTTTATTGGTTGCCGTTTGCAAGACCGGCAGCTTGCAGTCGGTTAGCATGAGGTCAGGCGGGGTGAAAGCGTCTGCTGTCACGGTATTGTCGCAACCTGACGTCCATTTGTGCCGCTGTTCCGACGCACCATATATGCTTCGGGCAAACGGCAGCGGCCGCAGGACGGGGCGCGCCTGCAAGCAGGGGGTGTTCGTGCCAGTGAATATGATGCGCACCGGCGTACTGATGGCGGCGATGACCGCGCTGTTCTTGGCGGTTGGCTATGCGCTCGCGGCCGAGGGCGGTCTGTTGATCGCCTTTGTCGTCGCCCTGGGCATGAATGCCTTCAGCTTCTGGAACTCCGACAAAATGGTCTTGCGCATGCACAATGCGCAGGAAGTCGGGATGCAGCAGGCACCGGAACTGGTCGGCATGATCCGCGATCTGGCCAACCGCGCCGGCATGCCAATGCCGAAAGTGTACATCATCAACACCGATCAGCCGAACGCCTTTGCCACCGGCCGCAGTCCGGAGCACTCCGCCGTGGCGATCACCCGCGGTCTGATGCGCTCATGCCCGCCCGATGAGATTGCCGGGGTCATGGCGCACGAGCTGGCGCACATCAAAAACCGTGACACGCTGACCATGACCGTGACGGCGACCTTTGCCGGTGCCATCGGTTTTCTCGCCCAGTTCGCCATGTTTTTCGGCATGAGCCGCGGCGAGGACCGGCCGAACCCGATCGTCACCATTCTGATCGCGATCCTGGCGCCGATTGCCGCGGCGATCGTGCAGATGGCCATTTCGCGCGCCCGTGAATTCGAGGCCGATCGGGTCGGTGCCGAGATCTGCGGCATGCCGCTGGCGCTGGCCAATGCCTTGAAGCGCATCGAGCAACTGGCGACCGGGCGGGTGTATCAAACGGCCGAACGCAATCCCGGCACGGCGCACATGTTCATCATCAACCCGTTGCGCATGGGCGGCGTCGACGGCCTGTTCCGCACCCATCCACGCACCGAATTGCGCGTTGCCAAGCTGGAAGCCATGGCACGCGATGGCGGGTTCCGCTCCGACGGATCGCCGCCGCCGCCGCCGATGCCGCGGCAGGAGTCCGCGCCATGGGGTGGCCGGCCGAAGAGCGGTGGCCGCGGTAGCTCGCGTCTGCCGTCGGCCGGGGGCTGATGCGACGCTAGTTGAGATCGCTGGCAAAGCGCTTGAGATCGTCCAGCGCGATGATCTGCAAGGCGGCCTGATGTGTGGCGCGCAAGCGCACCTTGGGGGCGCAGCCGGCGTCGAAGGCTTCCTGCCAGCGCGCGGCGCACAAGCACCAGCGGTCGCCGGCGCGCAGGCCCGGAAAGCCGAACTCCGGCCGGGGTGTCACGAGGTCATTGCCGCGCGCGGCCGAAAAGCGCAGAAAATCGTCGGTGACCTCGGCACAAACGACATGCAGGCCGCGGTCCTGTGGCCCGGTGGCGCAGCAGCCATTGCGGAAAAAACCGGTCAGCGGATCGTGCGAGCAGTCCTCGAGCGGTTCGCCCAGAACGTTCAGCCCGCGACTCTCTTGGATGCCCATGGCCACCCCCGAATCGCCTCGTCTATGGGCTCACCTAGGGCTGAGCCGGCCTTCTTGTAGCCAATAGACCGCCGGCAGCCGTTCGATGAAATGCGGATCATGGGTGACGACGATCATGGTCGCGCCGGTCTGCGCCGCATTGGTCAACAAGAGATCGATCACGGCGGCACCGCTGGCGGCATCCAGGCTGGCGGGCGGCTCGTCGGCCAGAATGATGCTGGGACGGTTGATCAATGCCCGGGCCATCGCCACCCGCTGGCGCTCGCCGCGCGACAGGGCGCCGATCGGCCGGTTGTCCTGCGGTGCGCCGACCGAGCTCAGCAGATCACGCGCACGTTGGCGCAGCTCGGCCGGCGCCGTCAGCGCGCCAAACCAGGCCGAGACGATGACATTGGCCTCGATGTTCAGGCCGGGCAGGAGGTGAAAGTCCTGGAACACGAACCCGACCGAGCGCCGGCGCCAGGCATCGGCGGCACGTTCGCCCAGGCCGGTCAGGTCGAGCGCATCCCACTGTATGCTGCCTGCCTGCGGCCGCTCGATGCCGGCCAGCAAATAGAGCAGCGAGGTTTTGCCTGAACCTGACGGTCCGGTGATGCCGATCACGCTGCCCGGCGCCAGGTCGAGCGCGTCGATATCGACCACGGTCTGATGTGAGCCATCGCGTGAGCGGTGGCTCAGCCGCAGACCACGCACCTGCAAGGCCGCGCCGGCGGCGTGCGCAGGCGCTGATGTTGGCTCGGTCGGCTCAGGCAAGGCGCTCAATGGGCGTGGCCAGCATGGCTGTGCTGGCTGGCATCGGCGGCCTCGACCTCGACGACAATTGCCGCTGTGCCGGCGTTCTCGAACTGCAGTTCGGCATGGAATTCGTCGCCCTCTTTCAGCGGCTGGCTGAGGCCTTCGAGGTGAATGAAGACGACATTCGGAACCAAATCCAGCTCGCCGCCGGCTTTCACGGTCAGGGCCTCGATCGGCTTTTCCACGCGCTCGCCGGCCTCGAGCACCGCGCCGACTAGGACCGCCTCGCTGGCAATCTCGCTGCTGGCGCCGACAAGCGTGTCGTCGGCCTCACCTTCGTTGGTGATTTCCATGAACAGCTCGGCGTGGTCGCCGTCAGTAGCGCGTGACCAGGCGTGCAGGATCTCGATATCGCCGACATGGGCGACGTGGTCGCCGTTCTCGTCGTCGGCATGGTCCGCATGCTCGGCGTGGTCTTCGTGGTCGTCGTGCGCATGGCCGGCCTCGTCGGCCAAGGCCGGCGCGGCCAGGAGCAGGGTGATGACAAGGCCGTAGGCTGCATATCGAAGCATGGCAGTTCTCTCTAGTAATGTTTGCTGCTTGTATAGACCAGTATTTGAGACAATCCAGTGACAATGTGCTTTTCGATAAAGCGGCAAATAAATCCAAATAATATTTGAATGAATATTCACTTTGCTTTGTAAATTATTTACCGATCGGTCGGCTGTCGCAGATAAAATGTAATGTTATAACGTAACGCAATTGATACCGAGCAACATATCCATTTGCGAATATTTGTAATCGTCATATTTTCGTCACACTGATATCGCACAAGCCGGCTAGCTCATTCGGAGAGCTCAACGGGGGAAAACCAACCATGAACATCACGCGTTACGCCCGCGCCCTGGCCGGCTGCACGGCGCTGGTCGCTTTCGCCGCAACCGCCCAGGCTGCCGATCTCGAGGTGCCGCAGACCGGCGATGCTTACTGGACCGGTGGCCGCGAGGCGCTCAAGGCGGTGCTCGAGCAGCAGCCGAACACCAACCAGGCCAAGAACATCGTCCTGCTCGTCGCCGATGGGTTCGGCCTGAGCACGGTGACCGCGGCGCGCATTCTGGAAGGCCAGCTCGAGGGCAAGCCGGGCGAAGAGCATCAGCTCACGCTCGAGACCCTGCCCTATGCCGGTCTGATCAAGACCTACAACACCAACGCCCAGATCCCGGATTCCGCCGGCACGTCGACCGCCATGCACAGCGGCGTGAAGACCAGCGTCGGCGTCATTTCCGTCAATGCCGATGTGCCGCGCGGCGATTGCGAGGCCTCGAAGGGTGCCGAGATCACCTCGATCCTCGACATGGCCGAAACCGCTGGCATGTCGACCGGCGTGATCTCGACCGCGCGCGTCACCCACGCGACCCCGGCGGCGGCCTATGGCCACAGCGCCGATCGCAACTGGGAAGACGACGCCGATCTGCCCGAGGGTGCCGATTGCCCGGACATTGCCCGCCAACTCATCGAGTATGATCTGGGCGATGGTCTCGAGATCGCCATGGGCGGCGGCCGCCGTTCGTTCCTGCCGGCCGATGCCGCCGATCCTGAAGACGAGGGTCAGACCGGCGAGCGTCTTGACGGTCGCGACCTGACCGCCGAATGGACCGAGCGCTACGGCAATTCGGGTGCGTTCGTCTGGAACCAGGAGGGCTTTGCGGCGCTCGACCCAGCCAATGTCGATCATGTGCTCGGCCTGTTCAATCGCTCGCACATGCAATACGAGGCCGATCGCGCCAGGGATGCCGGCGGCGAGCCGTCGCTCTCCGAGATGACCGGCTTTGCGATCGACGTCTTGTCAAAGAACCCCGAGGGTTTCTACCTCATGGTCGAAAGCGGCCGCGTCGATCACGCGCACCATGAGACCAACGCCTACCGTGCGCTGACCGATGCCATCGAGTTCGACAAGACCGTCGAGACCGTGCTCGAGAAGGTCGACCTCAGCGAGACCCTGGTCGTGGTCACCGCCGATCACAGCCACGTGTTCACGATCTCGGGCTACAGCGATCGCGGCAACCCGATCCTCGGCCTGTCGACCCAGGATGGTGAAGTCAATCTCGCCAATGACGGCAAGCCGTACACCACGCTCGGCTACCACAACGGCCCGAGCGCGATTGCCGGCGAGCGCGCCGATCTGAGCGATATCGACGTCAACGACATCGACTTCGTGCAGCAGGCGCTGGTGCCGCTCGACAGCGAGACGCACTCCGGTGAGGACATCGCCGTCTACGCCGTCGGCCCGTATGCGCACCTGTTCCAGAACACCCAGGAACAGAGCTACATCTTCCACGTCATGGACTTCGCCTCGAAGCTGAGCGAGCGCTCGGCCTCGATCGAGTTCGCCGCCGCCGAGTAAGCCACAGCGCTTGGCGACATCTTGACGTTCACAGGGTTGCGAGCGGGGGTGCATGCAGCGCCCCCGCTTTGCTTTGCCTCATCGTCAAAAATACCTAGCTATGGCGTGATACGATCCCACGGCGAATCGGTCGATGGAGGGAAAAATGGCGACATTCTCGCGTCGGGCTGCTGCCGGCGTTGTTGCCGCCACCTGCTTCATGCCGCATCTAGCCACGGCCGCCGACCGGCCGCGGCTGAAGGTGCGCGAACTCTACGGCAAGGGCGGCAAGTTTTCCGAACAGGCCGTGGCGCTGGCCGGTGAGCGCATCGAGATCCCCGGCTTCATGGCGCCACCACTGAAGCCGGATGTGAAATTCTTCGTGCTCACCAAGATGCCGATGGCGGTTTGCCCGTTCTGCGACAATGAGGCCGACTGGCCGCGCGACATCGTGCTCGTGCTCATGCGCGGCAATCAGGACTGGGTCGATTTCAACCGCCCGATCCTGACCCAGGGTGTGCTCGAACTCGGCACCAAGATCGATCACGAGACCGGCTTTGTCTCGCGCGTCCGTTTGGCGGATGCGGTCTACGAAATGCTCTGAGCGCCGGCCCGCCATGTTCAATCCGCTGCCCATCGTCCTGGCCGATTTGCGCACCGCGCGCGCCGGCGCCATTGCTGTCGTGCTCCTGATCGCGATAGCGGTTGCCCTCGGCGTGGCCGTCTCGGCGCAAGAACGGGCACTGCGCGTCGGCAGCGGCCAGGCGGCGGATGCCTTCGATATCCTGATCGGCGCGCCCGGCTCGGAAACCCAGCTCGTGCTGAGCACGGTGTATCTGCAACCCACGGCTCTCGATCTGATCGACGGCAGGATCTTGCAGGAACTGGACGACAACCCGGAGGTCGCTTTCGCCTCGCCGCTCGGGTTCGGTGACAATTACCAGGGCTATCAGGTCGTCGGCGTGACACCGGAATTCGTCGATCATGCCACCGGCGATAACGGCATCGAGGGCGCGACCTTCAGCCGGATCGACCATGCTATTGTCGGTGCGAATGTGCCGATCGGCATCGGTGACAGCTTCACGCCGGTGCACGGCCACGCCTCGGTCGATCCGGAAGCCGACGCGCATGAGGGCTCTGCCTATCACATCGTCGGACGCATGCCGAAGCTGGGCAATCCTTGGGACCGGGCGATCCTCGTGCCGATCGAGGCGGTCTGGTGGGTGCACGGCCTGCCGGTGGGTCACGTCCTCGACGAAGCCGCGCTCTACCCGGATGGTCCGGCCGGCGCGCCGGATCTGTCTGCTATTCCAATCGGACCGCCCTTCGATGCCGCGCAACTGACTGGCGTCCCGGCGATCACGGTGACCCCGTCCTCCTTCGCTGCGGCCTATACGCTGCGCCAGGAGTTTCGCTCACGCGACGACACCATGGCGGTGTTTCCGGCGGAAGTGCTCATCAAGCTGTATGATCTGCTGGGCGATGTCCGCGATCTGGTCGCGATCATGTCGGTTTTGACCCAGGCTCTGGTCATCGGCGCGATTTTGTTGGCCGTCCTGGCATCGCTGGCGCAAAGGCGGCGGCTGATCGGCGTCCTGCGCGCACTCGGCGCCTCACGCGGCTTCGTTTTCGCCACCGTGTGGCTCAATGTCGTGCTCATGCTGACCGTCGGTGCGCTGCTCGGTCTGGCGCTCGGCGTCGCCGGCGCCTACGGCCTGTCGGCGGTGTTCGAGCAGCAGACCGGCGTCAGCCTGCCGGTGACAATCGCCTGGCAGGAGGTGCGGCTGGTGCTGGCCATTGTCGTCATCGGCCTGGTGCTGGCGACGATCCCGGCCGCGCTGACCTATCGCGGCTCGGTTTCGGCGGCCTTGCGCGCTTGAGCTAGAGGCTGGGCACCGGCTCGCAGGCGATCATGGCGACGATCGGCATAATCACGCCACCGTAGATGCTGACCCGCTCATCGGTGCGCGCCTCGTAGCCACAATCGGCACCGACAAAGCGTAACGGGTCCTGCTCTGCCCAGATAATATCAACATAGTAGCTGTCGTCGAAAATACCCAGCATGAGTTCCTGGGAATTGATCGGGACTGGCTCTGCCAAAGGCAGGCTGAAATGATAGACAATCAAATTTTCGACGACTTCGGCACTAAAGTCCTCGTAGACCTTCAACTCCTGCTTGATACCGTCGACATACAGATGCGTGAAATAATCGAAGTCTTCGAGCGCACCGAAGGCGTTGTTCTCGATGAATTCCAGCTCTTTGTCATCAAACGTACCGCTACTGTCGAAATCATAGTCGAGCAGGATGAATTCGGAAAAATACTCATCAAATGTCCAGGCGTGCTCGATCGCAATGATCTGGCCGTTTTCGACCTGGACCGTCACATTGCTATCGATCCAGACATGCGGGTGCGCTTGTGCCGCGTTCGCGCCAGTCAAGAGCGCCAGGGCCGACACCATCGGCAGGACGAGGTAGCGGCGGGTGTCGTTGCTCATGTGTTTGCTGGTCCAGATCAGCGTGAGGTTGCCTGACAGCGATCGCAGACGCCGGCGATCTCGATGGTGCGATGCTCAATGCAAAAGCCGATATCGCGGGCAAGGTCGTCCAGAGCGGTGTCGAGCGCACTGCTTGCCAGTTCTGCCGTACAACCGCAGCGCTCACAAATGAACAGCTGGGCGACGTGGTCATGTTCCGCAAGGGGACAGCCGACAAAGGCATTCAGGCTGTGCACCCGATGAACCAGACCCTGGGCGACCAGAAAATCGAGTGCGCGATACACCGTCGGCGGCGCCACCCGGCCGCGCTCGCGCGTCAGCGCATGCATGATCTCGTAAGCCCCGACCGGCTTGTGACCGTGCCAGATGATCTGCAGCACCCGCTTGCGCAGCTCGGTAAAGCGTTCGCCGCGCGCCTTGCACAAGGCCTCGGCCCGGCTGATCGCCTGATCGATGCAGCGCGCGTGATCGTGTGGTCGTGTCGCCAATGCGGCGAGAGCTGCGTTCATGACAACCTCGGCTTGCCGTCAACATGTAGCACGGCAGATCGATGCGGTCAGCCTTCCGGGCGCAGAACCATGCGCGTCGGGAAGGCCGCCTCAACGGCGTCGCCCTCGAGCGGCATCTGGATGTAGCGGCCGTCATTCCACAAGGCGATCTGGTCGGCAAAATTCTCGCTGCCGAGCCATCCGTCCTGACCGCCATAGAGCACGAACCAGTTGGCGTTCGGGTCGCTCATGTCGGAAATGTGGCGCGCCTGGGCGCCATAGCGTGCCGCCTCGCGGCCATTGAGCAGGCCATGGGCGCGCTTCATCAGGGTTTCGCGCGAGCCCGGCGCCGGCTGCTCGTCGAGCAGGAACGCGCGGCCGATCACGGGCAGACCGGCAAGCAGCAGGCCGACGCGCTGCGTGTGCAGATCCCCCCAGGTGGCGTACGCATCAGCCTTGAGGTCCGCAGCCGCGACCGCGCCACGCAGCAAGGCCGCAGCATTGTCGGTGCGGTTGAGATCCTCGAGCAGGAAGGTCAGCAGATAGCCCCAGCCGTCCTGGATGCCGGACACTTCGGCATCCTCGCCACGGCCGTAGAGCCGGCGAGCGATCTCGCTGAGCAACAGTTCGAAGGCCACCGCACCCTCGCTGTCGATTGCATAGCTGCCATCCCAGCCGGCCAGCCTGGCGACGAACGCCTCATGACCCTGATCGGCATCGACGCGCTCGATGCGGGCGGTCAGTTGTTGGGCGAGCTGTCTGGCTTTGGGGGCGAAAACATCGCTTTGCAGGGCCTGCAGACTGGCCACGTCGAAAAGCGCCCGCTCGGCGGCGATTTCTTCGAAGCGTTCGATCCGCTCGCCGGGACCGAAAAAATAGCCGAGCGTGTCGTCGATGTGCTCCGGCTTCTCGTTGGCCGAGGCGATCGTGCCGTCTTCGGGATTGAGCAGCATCGGCAGATCGCGCGCATCGCGAAAGCCCTGCCAGTCCTGCGCCGGCTCAAGCACCAGATCTTCCGGCACGTCGAACGGCCGGATCGGGTGACGCGTCGCCAGGATGCGGCCGATATTGCCGTTGTGATCGGCGAAGATCATGTTTTGCGCGGACACCGCGTAAGTTGCAAAAGCGTCGCGGAACTCTTGGGGCGTGCGCGCCTTGGCGGCCTCGAGGAAGGCGCCGATTTCATCACTGGGTTCGTGGCCCACCCAGCGGACAGCCAGCGCTTCGCCGTCACGCCCGGAAATGTACGACGCATCGGACAGGATCGGGCCATAGGACGTGCGGCGCACCTGCACGGTACGATTGCGCCAGAAGCGCGTGGCGATGGTTTCCTCGTGTGTTTCGATGGCTTGTGCCGGCAAGCGCGCGACATCGTACAGATCGCTGCTGGCGGCGCGCGCGTTGGTGCCGCCCCAGGCCATGTGTTCGCTGCGGCCGAGTGCGATGAACGGCAGACCGGGAATGGTCAGGCCGACGGCGTGGTAGCTCGGTGATTTGACGCCCAGCAGGACCCAGAAATTCGGCAGGGACAGGCCCAGATGCGGATCGTTGGCGATCAGGGCCGCGCCGGTGGCCGAGCGTGCCGGCGCGATGGCGAAACTGTTCGAGCCCGAGCGCGACAGCTCGCCAAGCAGCGCCGCCAGCTCGTCGGTGCCCCGGTCGTCGGCCGCAAATCTGTGATCGGGCTCGATCGCGCCGCCCGCGATCAAGGCCCGCTGCCACACCTCCGGCCAGTCGTCCTGCTGGCGCTGCTTGAGCAGATCGAACCAGCGCAGCCAGTTGACATCCGTGCCGGCCAGGCGACCGAAGGTGAGCAAGGCATCGGCATCCCAGGGTTCCGGCTCGATGCCGAGCAGACCGAACTCCGGCGCCTTGCCGCCCGTGGTGCGCAGGTGCCAGTTCAGGCCGTCGACATAGGCCGAGACCCAGGCCTCGGTGGTCGGCGACCAGCTCGCCTGGATGGCCTCGCTGGCATGGCCGAAATCGAGGATGCGCAGCGCATGGTCGATGTCGTTGGCGACCGGCCCGACCGATTCCGACAGCCGCCCCTGGGCGATGCGCTTGAGAATCTGCATCTGGCCGCCGCGCAGATGGGCGTGCACGACCCCCAGCGTGAAGGCCAGGTCGCGGTCGGTCTGCGCCTGAATGAACGGCACCTGCCATTCATTCCAGCGGATCTCGACCGGCGCCGCCAGCGGCATGGGTGCCTGCGGGAACGCGGCCAGCCGTTCCTCGCGGCTGAGCGGCTTGGGGTGCAGGGCACCGCACGCCGGCAGCAGGGCTGCGAGCGCGGCTATGGACAGCCGGCGAAGGCGGCTAGAGGTCGACATGACAGTGGTGACGCGGCTCCTGTTCCGCATGAACGACGTGCTCGAGCGTGCTGGTGAGGCGCCGCTAGAGCTTGGGTTTGTGGACGCTGTGCCAATGCTGGGCGATGTCGATGCGCCGACAGACCCAGGCGTCCGGGTGTCCCATGACATAGTCGGCAAACCGGGCCACGGCTACCGCCCGACCCGGCCGACCGGCCAATCGGCAATGCAATCCAACCGACATCATCTTCGGCGCGCCGGTGCGCCCCTCCTTCAAGAGCATATCGAAGGTGTCCTTCAGGTAGCCGAAGAACTGTTCGCCGGTATTGAAGCCCTGGGCTGTGGCAAAGCGCATATCATTGGCATCGAGCGTGTAAGGTACAACCAGGTGCGGGCCGTTGGGACCCTTGACCCAGTAGGGCAGATCGTCGGCATAGCTGTCGGCATCATAGAGAAAGCCGCCATTTTCCATGACTAGCTTGCGCGTATGCGGGCCGCAGCGGCCGGTGTACCAGCCCTGCGGCCGCTCGCCGAACAGCTTTTCGTGCACGGCGATCGCCGCGCGCATATGCTCGCGCTCAACCTCTTCGTCGATTGTCTGGTAGTCGATCCAGCGATGGCCGTGCGAGGCGATCTCCCATTCAGCCTCTTTCATCGCCTGGGCGGCTTCCGGATTGCGCGCCAGGGCCATGCCGACACCGAACACGGTCACCGGCAGCTGCCGCTTGGTGAACAGGCGGTACAGGCGCCAGAAGCCGGCGCGCGAGCCGTACTCGTAGAGCGATTCCATGTTGAGATGGCGCTGCAGCTCAAGCGGCTGCGCACCTATGATCTCCGAGAGAAAGGCCTCCGAGGTGCGATCGCCGTGCAGGACGCAGTGCTCGCCGCCTTCCTCGTAATTGATCACGAACTGGACAGCGATGCTGGCATCGTTCGGCCAGCGCGGGTGCGGCGGCGTGAAGCCGTAGCCAACCATGTCGCGGGGATATGCGTCCGACATCCATCAACCTCGCCAAGAGCCACAATCAACAACGGCAATATGGGGCAACGCGGCGGCAACGAAGCCGGATTCGCATCGCTTGACAAGGCAATGCGTGTGGCTTTTGCAGTGCAAACGTGCCTCGTTCGCGCCATACTTGCGTACAAAGGAGGCTTTGCCGCACGCCTCCAACGCCGTAATGTTGTCACGCTGGGGTGCATACTACTGTTGAGTGAATAGAGGCGCGTTGTGCAACCGACATAGCAAGCTGATCGCGTATTGATAGAAAAGGCTTATGATGCGTGTTGAAATCAAATCGCTGACGGCGCTGCGTGGTATCGCTGCGCTCATGGTCGTCATCTATCACCTTGAGCATCCCTTCTACCCGGTCAGTCACGCCATTCACAGCTATACGTCACTGTTTACCAGTGGCTATCTCTGGGTGGATTTCTTCTTTGTTCTGAGCGGCTTTGTCATGACTTACGTCTATGGCGAAGCGTTCAAGAACGCACCCAACTGGTCAACCTATGTAGATTTTATCAAAAAGCGTCTCGTGCGCATTTATCCTGTGCACATCTTTATGCTGTTCGTTTTTCTCGCGATGCGCTTTGTGTTTTCGCAACTGGAAGCCGGCAGCTATCCACTCTTCAACGATATCGATAACCCGTACACCTTTGTTCTTAATATTTTCTTGATCCAGTCGTGGAAAACCGCCCCCTATTTGAGCTGGAACGGTCCGTCCTGGTCGATCAGCGTCGAATGGGCGGCCTATCTGCTCTTCCCGATTGGCCTGTGGATCCTGGCAACCTGGCGCTGGAGCCTGGCCTTGCTGGCGCTGCTGGCCGGTTTCGGCCTGCTGGTGGCGCTCAATGTCTGGCGCGGCACGCTCGATATCCATTGGGATTACGGCGTGCTGCGCGCCCTGCCCAGCTTTGGCGCCGGCATCCTGATCGCGCGCCTGCGTGATGTGTGGGTCGCCGATCACGGCCCCGGCTTTCTCGGCAGTAACGCCGTCGCGCTCAGCGCCTTTGCCCTGTTGCTGGTCAGCCTGCATCTGGGCATGCCGGATGTCGTCAGCGTCGCGGCGGCGACCTTCGTCGTCGGTGCCTTTGCCTTCAACGAAAGCGCGCGTGGTGGCAACACGGTGGCGCGCTGGCTGTCGGTCGGTCCGCTCTACTATCTCGGATTGATTTCTTACTCTCTCTATATGATCCACTGGTTTTGGATCACGCTCGGCAAGTTCGTGCTCAGCTACTATGTCACGATCGAAGGCACCGTCGGTGAGCGCCTGTTGATCCAGGCCTGTCTGCTTGCGGCGACGCTGGCGAGCGCGCCCTTGCTGTATCATTTCATCGAACGGCCGGCGCGCAACGTGCTACGCCGCCGGCTCGGCACCAAGCCGACGCCGATCCGGGTGGCCAGCGCCAGTTCGGCGACCTGAGCGATCACCCGCCCCGACCGGTCGATCGATGTGCTGAAAACCACAAACGGCCCGCCTTGAACCGTGCTATGCAGGACTAAAGCGTGCGCGGCTTTGGGAGGGGTGGCACGATGGCATCGGAAATTCTCGATTCGGTTTTGCGCGATCACGGTATCCTCGATGAAGTGACCACGATGCAGCGCCTGCCGCCGAGCGCCCTGCATCTCGAGCGCGAGGGTTTTGCCGTCGAGTCCGTCCGGCACGCGGCCGAGCGCCTGATCCAGGGTGATCCCAGCGCGCTCGCCAGCGCCGAAAGCCTGGTCGTCGAGAGCGGTGCTGCGATGAGCCCGGAGGCCATCGTCCTGCTCGTTGGCCGGCCGGTGATGTTCATCCAGGACGACCGGCTGGTGCTCAACGGCAGCCTCGAATGGCGCGCCCGGCTGCAGCCGTTTCTTGGCCCGCTCGAGCGGGCGCTGCCCTCGATCGGGCGGGTGGAGATCGCCAACAGCACGCGCTTTCCCTTCGCCGGCACTGGCTGGATGATCGACGACGACACTCTGGTCACCAACCGCCATGTCGCCCGCCTGTTCTGTTCCAGCCTGAACCAGCCCTTTGTCATCGGTCAGAATGTTTTCGGCGACCGGTTCCAGCTGCGCGTCGACTTCGCCGAGGAACACGATCGCGAAGGCGTGGAAGAGATCGATGTCGCCGAGGTGCTCTGGGTCGCCGACGACCGCGAACTCGACATCGCCTTTCTCAAGCTCAGCCGCAGTGACATCCTGCCGGCACCGCTGCAGCCGGCCCGGGCGGTACCCGATGCCGATGACGGGTTCATCGCCGTGGTCGGCTATCCGGCCCGGGACGGCACGCGCAATCCCGGCGACGGCATGAGCCGCATCTTTGCCGACGTTTACAACAAGAAGCGGCTCGCACCCGGGCGGGTCATCCGCCAGCGCGGCGAGTGCTTTTCGCACGATTGCACGACCCTTGGCGGCAATTCCGGCTCGGCCGTGCTCGATGTCGAAACCGGCAATGCCATCGGCCTGCACTTCGCCGGCCGCTTTCAGGACCGCAATCTCGCCGTCGACATCAATGCCGTGCTGAAACGCCTGGGCGAGGTCGGCCGCAGGGTCGTGGCGCAGCCCGGCGATGGCGTGAACCTGCCGAGCTTCATCAGCAAGATCGTGCGCGGCGCCGAGCCCGGCACGCTTGGCGCTCTGGTCACCTTGCGCGAGGACGCCGCCGAGGACGCCGAACGCCGCGGTGCCTCACCGGCGGATTATGCCGATCGCCAGGGCTTCGACCGCAGCTTTTTGCCCGCGATCGAGGCTGTCGAGCCGCCGGTGCTCAACATCACCCAGCAGCAGCAATCGGCGCCCGTGCACAGCGGCGGGATTGAACTCAAATATACGCATTTCTCCGTATGGATGAATGCCGAGCGCCGGCTCGCTTGGTTCACCGCGGTCAACATCGACGGCGCGCGCTTGCGCGATCTGAAACGCAGCGATGACTGGCGCACCGATCCGCGCATCGATCTCGAACACCAGGCCGATAACGCGCTCTACAAGCACAATCCGCTCGATCGCGGCCATCTCGTGCGCCGGCTCGATCCGGTGTGGGGCGATGACGAGGAAGCCCGCCGGGCCGAATCGGACACGTTCCACTATACAGTCGCGGCGCCGCAGCATGCCGAACTCAACCAGCAGACCTGGCTGTCGCTGGAAGACCACCTGCTCGACAAGGCCGGTGCCCATGATTTGCGCTTGTGCGTCTTCACCGGGCCGATCTTCCAGCTCGACGACCGGCGTTATCGCGGCGTGCGCCTGCCGCGGGAATTCTGGAAGATCGTCGTCATGACGCTCGATCTCGGCGACGGGCCGAAAGCACACGCCACCGGCTATCTCCTGTCCCAGGCGAACATGCTGCGCGATGTCGAATTTGCCTTCGGCGCGTTCCGCACCTATCAGGTGCCGCTGGCGACCATCGAAGCGCGCAGCGGTCTGGGCCTGGCCCACCTGCGCGCGTTCGATCCGCTCGAGCCGGGCGAACAGGAAAGCATGCGCGGCCTGGCCCGGCCGCTTACCAGCTGGCGCGACATCAAGCTGGCCAGGACGCGGAAAAGCCCATGAGCGTCGAGCGCATCGCGGCGCAGCTCCGCACTGCCCAGAGCCGCGAGGCGCCCGCCGCGCCCGGCGCCGAGCCGGCCATGCATTACCTCATCCGCCTGCACCAGAACGGCAACAAAGAGGGTTTGCGGACCGCCATCCAGAACCTGTTGCCGGAGATCGCCTTCGGCCTGCGCGCGCTCGATAGCCAGGGTCCTTTGGCACACACCTATCGCTTGAGCCTGCCTGGGGTGCGTGCCGAAGATCTGGTGGCGAGCCCGTTCGATCTGGAGGCAGCGCTGGAAGGCCTCGCGCTGATCGATCGTGCCGAAGCCGAGCTCGATCCGCCGATCTTTCTCGAGGGCGAGCAGACAGGCACCGGGCCGGGGGTGGAAAGCGAGGGGGCGTTTGGCGGCGGCGGGCCGACCCCGGCAGATCGCGCCTGGGCCTTGCGCACGACCGGCGTCAACGCCCAGGCCGCCTGGCAGGCCTTCAATACCGAGGGCAGCGGCGTTTGCATCGGCCAGATCGACACTGGCGTCGTGCTCGAGCATATCGAGTTGCGGGATGCGCTCGACCTGGCCAAGGCGTTCGATATCATCGATGCCGACGACGATCCGACCGATGACCTCTCCGGCCGTTTTCCTTTCGCCAATCCCGGTCACGGCACGGCGACCGGCAGCGTTGTCATCAGCCGGGGCCGCCTGACCGAACCGGTACCGGGCGAGCTCTCCGGCACGGCCGATGGCGGCGTGGTCGGCAGTGCACCCGGTGCCAGACTGGTGCCGTTTCGCGCCATCCGCTCGGTCATCCGCCTGCAGCAGGGCAATGTCGCCGCCGCGATCCACCGCGCGATCGATGCCGGCTGCCATATCATCACCATGAGCCTTGGCGGCGTACCGCAGACCGATCTGGCCGAAGCGATCGATCGCGCCGAACAAGAAAGCCTGCTCTGTCTGGCTGCGGCCGGCAACGTGTTCGAGGAAGTCGTCTACCCGGCGCGCTATGGCAACTGCCTGGCGGTCGCCGCCACCAATGTCGAGCAAAAGCCCTGGGCGGGCTCAGCGCACGGCCACACGGTCAATGTCAGCGCGCCGGGCGAACGGGTCTGGCGGGCGGTGCCCGATCGCAGCGAGCTCGGCCTGGATGTCGACGGCGGTAACGGGACGTCGTTCGCGGTGGCCCTGACCGCCGGGGTCGCCGCGCTCTGGCTCGCCCGGCATGGCCGCGATCACCTGCTCAATCTGGCCGCACAGCGCGGCATCAGCCTGCAGCGGCTGTTCATGCAGACCGTGATGGCGAGCGCGCGCAGGCCTGAGCCATGGGACGAGCGGCAATACGGCGCCGGCATCGTCGACGCGCACCGCCTGCTCGACTGGCCGCTGGACGACGGTCAGGAGGCACCGCGGCCGGAAGTGCCGGTCCTGATCGCCAGTGCAAACGCGGCGTCTGCGCGCGATGATGACCTGTTGACCATGCCGCCCGCCCTGCAGCCTTACACGCGGGAGTTGTTCTGGCTACGCGCCACGCGTTTCCTGCGCACGCGGGCCATCCAGAACAGCATGACCGAGGCGCCGGCACGCGCGCCGGTACCCTTGTCGGCGTCGTTGCAGTCGACCTTGCAGGTCTTTCCCGATTTGCGTGCAGAGGTAGAAGCTCTGCCATGAGCGGGCCGGACGACGCCAAGCCCGGTCCCGCGCGCCGCGACATGCGCCTGCCCAGCCGCAACCTGATCGTCGGCGATGATGCCACTCAGCCGCGTCAGGCCTACGCGTCGCTCGATCACAGCAAGATCGCCGACAGCGCGCGCTTCATTTCCGAATGGCGCGAACGCCGCTTGCAGCGCTTTGCCCTGCCCGACGGCAGCGTGCCGCAGGCGACCATCGGCGCGAGCAACCGGCTGCCATTCGCCTTTCTCTTGCGCGGCGCGCGCGCCGGCGGCGCCGTCGGCCGGATCACCGCCGAGGGCCAGAACTATGTCGGCAATATCGGCACCTGGCACGGCACCGGCTTTCTCGTGGCACCGGATGTCTTGCTGACCAATCACCACGTCTTGAACACGCCGGAGGTCTGCGCGCGTTCGTTCGTCGAGTTCGAACTGGCCGAAGGTGCGCCGGACAACAGCGACGAGCGCCTGCGCTTGGTTCTGGCCCGGTTCGATGCCAAGAGCCTGTTCGTCACCCGCGCGCTGGTCGAGGCGGGCATTGCCGGTCTCGACTACACCTTCGTGCGCGTGGCCTGGCCGGAAAACCTGCCGCCGGATCAACAGCCGCAGCCGTTGACCATGCCGCGCGCCTCGTTTCTGATCGACACCGGCGAGCGCGCCAATATCGTCCACCACCCGCTGGGCGAGCCCAAGCAGGTGTCCTTGCAGGACAACACGGTCGCGCGCGTCGACGAAGCCGTCTTGCACTATGTCACCGACACCGAAGCCGGCAGCTCCGGCGCGCCGGTGTTCACCAATGACTGGCAGCTCATCGGTTTGCACCACGCCTCGATCAAGCGCGAGGGCAGTCATGGACCCGAGCAGGTCAACGAAGGCATCCGCCTGGCCGCGATCGCGCTCGATGTCGAACTGCGCCTCGCGGCCGGCCACGATCGCGCCGCCGATACCAGCCTGGCCGAGGTTCTCGAGCTGTTTGACGGCACCGATTCGCTGGCCGGCTATTTCGGCGTGCTCGGCCGGCCGGATCCGTTGCAGCGCGCCAGCGGCGATGATCTCTTGCGGCACCGTGAGGACGTCGCGGCGCGCGTGCGCGACATGTACGACGCCGATCGCTTCGATCTGGACGTGGCGTTCTGGGATCTGCACGCCCTGAAGCAGGCACGTGCCGACAGCGAACTGCATCGGCGCGACCTCGACCTGGCACAGGAGATCGTCGCCGATCTGAACGTGGACGTCTGGGTTCTGCGCCATACCGATTTGGCGCGGGCGCAGATGCTGGCCGATGCCATGACCTCGGCTTGGGGCTTGCCGCTGCAGGCGGTCGAGACCGATCAAGCCGATGTCGTCGCCGTGATCAACCGGCGCACCGTCGAGCGCATCGAAGGGCCGGGTGTCATCGTGCGTCTGGCCAGCGGACCTGCGCACGACCGGCACATCGGTCCGGCGGTGAGACTGGCTTTGGCGACGGGCGCCATGCCGGCGTCCGGGCCGTCGCACGATCCTGAGATCGACACACTGCTGGCGGCGCAAGGCGACGGCGCTTCAGCGACGGTCGGTACAGGCTGGCCGTGTCAGATCCTGGCCGGTGCTGACGGCTCGCTGGCTTTGCACCGCCGCAGCGACTCCGCGCTGCGCTGTGTGCTCATCCCCGGCGGCAAGGCTTACGGCGACACCGCAAACGCGGGGCGGGCCGGCCTTGGCGAGACGGCGCCGTTTCACATTGCCCCATCGCGGCCCAGCCTGCGGCGCGCAAGCGAGCTGGTCGGCAGCGCACCGCTGCTCGCCCGGCTGGTGTTCGATCCCGACCGGAGCGCGCCGGCCGAACAGCCGACCACCGCAACGGCGCGCCTGCATGATCTCCTGGATCGGCTGGAGCGGTTGATCGACGAGGCCCGAACGGGCTGACAGGCGGCCAACATCTCGCCATATGCGCATTGGCCTTGGCAAGCGCGCGCAGACGCGTTGTGCTTGTTGCAGGGGTCTACCAGGCATGGAAGTCTATGCATCTCATGCGCGTAATCGTTTGGTTTCTCGGTCTGTACCTGCTGGCGGCCGGCCCTGTGCTGGCGCAAACGCCCGGCAACGCTCCGGCAACGCAGGCAACTGAGCTCGAGGCCCTGCTGCAGACGCTGGAAGATCCGCAGCAGCGCGCGCGTCTGATTCAGCAGATCGAGCTGCTCATGCAGGCTCAAGACGCGATCGGCCCGGCAACCGAGGCGAGCCCGGCGGCGGCTGCCGAACCAACAGCGTCGATGGCAGACGCGGCGCAAGCCGATGGTCAGGCGCAAGCGCAGGCCGAAGCGCCGGCTGATGCGCCGGCGGACAGCGAGGCGGCGCCGGAAGGCGCGCCCGATGAACAGGTGGCCGCTGCCATGGAGGCGGTCGCCGAAGACGTCACCGCCTTTGCCACATGGCTGCAGCAAGGTCTCGCCCAACTCCTCGACTTTGCTGCGATCGCCGATTGGCTCCTCGCCCAGGTCAACAACCCTGAGGCGCGTAAGTACTGGCTCAAGCTGTCGATCCAGATCGCCTTCGTTCTCGGCCTGGCCGCTGCCGGTGCCTGGCTGGTGCAAAAAAGCTTGCCGCGCCTGCTAGTCCCCTTGCCGGACGAGGCGCGCATGAACCTCGAAACCAAGCTCGCGCATATAGCGAGGCGGTTCGGCGTGCGCCTGGCCGCCCTGATCGCCTTTGTGTTCAGCGGTTTCCTCGGCCTGCAACTCACCCAGCTCGATCCGGGTGCGGCTGTCCTGGCGCGCTCGATCCTGATCACGGCAGCCGCCGTCATGGCCGTCAGCGCGCTCAATGTCGCGCTCTTGTCGCCGGCGGCATCAGCCTTGCGCATCGTTCCGCTGGACGACGAAGCCGCAGCCTTTGTTGGCGGCACGTTCGAGCGGTTCGCGTTTGCCATCGCCGCCTCGTACATCGCCTCGAACAACGAGTTCGTGCTGCGCCTGCCGCATGATCTGGTCGAGCTGATTGAACGCTTGGCCGTGCTGATCATCGTCATCACCGCCATCTGGCTGATCTTCCGCCTGCGCAAGCCGCTCGGCCGCTTTATTCGCGGCGCCGATGAAGACAGCGCACCGGGCAGCCTGCGCAGCCTGCTTGCGCGCATCTGGCATTGGCTGGCGCTCGGCTATGTCATCGCCAGCTACATCATTTACGCCTTCGAGGTCGAAGGCGGCATCGATTTCCTGATCCGCGGCACGATCGCCACGCTGCTCTTGATCCTGATCGCCCGACCACTGGCATCGGCACTGAGCAACTGGTTTGACCGCAAGGTGTATTTCCCGCCTGAATTGCAAGCGCGCTTTCCGGCGCTGGAGAAACGGATCAATCGCTATCGGCGGATCTTGCACCGATTCGCAGCGACCGTGGTCTATCTCGGGCTGATCTATTTGTTGGCACAGGCCTGGGACATCAAACTGCGTGCCCTGATTTCCGGCGTGCTGGGCGATCATTTGAGCACGGCTTTGAGCACGGCCTTGACCGTCGGCGCGTTTATTCTGCTGGTCTGGGAAGTCATCGACCTGGTCATCGAGACCTACCTGACCGGTCGCGACGAGCAGGGGTTCGCCCTGGTGCAGAGCTCACGCACGCGAACGATCCTGCCATTGACCCAGACATTCGTTGCCATCGGCCTGCTGACGATCTTTGCCATCGCCGTGTTGACGTCACTGCAGCTTGATCTCGCACCCTTGCTGGCAGCAGCCGGTGTGGTCGGCATTGCGCTTGGCTTCGGCTCGCAAAGACTGGTGCAGGATGTCATCAACGGCGCTTTTATCCTGTTTCAGGATATCATTGCCGTCGGCGATGTCGTGAAGGTTGGCGGCTATTCCGGTGAAGTGGAGCGCATTTCCATACGTACCTTGGCACTGCGCGATCTCGAGGGAAATCTGCACACGATACCGTTCAGCGAAGTCGGCTCGGTGACCAATATGGCGCGTGATTTCGCCTATGCACTGATTTCCGCCAGCGTGTCCTACAGTGCAAACACCGATGATGCCGTCGCCGCGCTTAAGTCTGTTGGCGAAGACATGCAGAGCGCCACGCTGTTCAAGAAGGACATCCTCGGCCCCTTGGAAGTGCTTGGCGTCGACAGCTTCGGCAACGATGCCGTGATCATCATGGTGCGTCTGCGCACGCGGCCGCTGCGCCAGTGGGCGGTCAAGCGCGAGTTCAACCGACGCATGAAGCAGCGCTTCGACGAGCTGGGCATCGAGATCCCGTTCTCCCAGGTCACCTTGCATTTTGCCGACAACCCGGGCGCGATGCCGTTCGGCCCGCCCCCGCCGGCGAGCCAGCAGGTGCCCGCTCAGCCAAGCAAGCCGGGGCGATCGCTCCCTCACCATAGTGTCATCGAAGACGACTAGCCACATGGGGCGGAACGCGGCAGCAAGCGAAGGGGGATCGACATGCGCGCACGCGGGCTTTGGCTGGGCTTGTTATGCTGGATCGCGGCAGGCGTTGTGAGCGCGCCGGGCGCGTCGTTCGCGCTGCCATGCGTGGTCGCGCCCGAAGGCGCCTGTACCATGGACTTTACCGCCTGCGCTGGTGCCAGCATCTGCCAGTGCCCGGACGGCTACAGCTATAATCCATCGGTCCTCACCTGCGTCATCGACGACCTTAGCCAGGCGAGCGAACCGGGTGAGCCGGTCGACGCCGGGGCTTGCGCCGCCAGGCCCGAGGGGATGTGCTCGCGCGACATCAATGCCTGCGGTCATGCTGGCATGTGTCGCTGCCCGGACGATATGCGCTACGATCCGGCCCTCGGCTTGTGCCTCAAGCCTTTACGCCCCGATACGGAAGACAGCTGATCGGGCAGAACGGGAGAGACCATCATGCAGGAAGAGCAACTTGCCGGCGGTACCCTGCAAACCCTGACGCCGCAGGAAGTCGCCGAACGCTTTGCCCGCAATGAGATCGTGCTGATCGACGTGCGCACGCCCAACGAGTATGCCTTCGAGCACATTCGCGGCGCGCTGCTGGGTCCGATGGCGACCTTCGAGCCGAACAATCTGCCGACCCAGGAGGCCAAGGCGATCGTCTTCCATTGCGGCTCGGGCATCCGCTCGCGTGCTGTCGCCGGCCGCTATCTCGATGCGGGTTTCGAGCGCATCGCGCATATGGGCGGCGGCTTTACCGCGTGGAAACAGGCCGGGCTGCCGTATGTCGCCACCGATCCGGCGACGGGCGGGCCGAAAAACGTGCCGGGTAAAAGCTGAGCCAGCGGCCAAGCCGGTAAGCTAAACGGAATATTAAGGCTTTTGTGCCACAACCGCACCGATACGGCCCGATTGCGGGCTACAGGCAGGTTGTTGGACACGAGGTCATGGTTCCCCCGGAAGTCTATTTGATCGGCACGGAAGCCGCCGACAATATCGAAGGCACAGATGCAAACGAATACATCGACGGCATGGGCGGTGATGACCGCTTCTTGCGTGGTCATGGCGGCGACGATGAAATATTCGGTGGTGAAGGTCGCGACCAGATCAATGGTGGCACCGGCACCAATATTTTGCGCGGGGGCAATGGCAATGACATCTACTGGTACGATGTCGGCGGTGGCCTCGATCACATCTATGAAGCGGCCGATGAAGGCTACGACACCGTTCGCTTCTGGGACGCCGAGGATGGGCAGATCGGCGTCCGCTGGGCTGCGAATGCGCGCGACATCGTTTTCACGGTCGATGGCGTCGATGCCATCATCGTGCATGATTTCGTCGACGGCGGCCGGCTCGAAGCGGTCGAGGGCGACATCCATGGCTGGAGCTGGACGCTCGACGAACTGAGCGCGCGCCTCGGCCCGGTACCCGAGCCGCAGCCCGATCCGCGCACCGTGATCGACGGCACGGATGCCAGTGACAACATCATGGGCAGCGAGGCGGACGAGGTCATCAATGGCTATGCCGGCGACGATCTCTACCTGCGGGGCGGCGGCGGTGACGATGTCATCAATGGCGGTGCCGGCGATGATCAGATCAACGGCGGCAGTGGGACCAACGAGCTGCGCGGTGGCACCGGCGATGACGTCTACTGGCACGACCTCGCCGATGGCGTGAACCATATCCACGAGAACGCGGGCGAGGGTTTCGACACCCTGCGCTTCTACGATGCCTCGAAAGTGCAGATCGGCGCCTATCTGGGCGCCAATGACAGCGATGCGATCTTGACCATCGACGGGCAGGATGCGGTGATCATTCACGACTACCTCGCTGGCGGCACCATCGAGCATATCGAGGGTGACGTGCAGGGCTGGACGCTGTCACTCGCCGAGCTGGACGACCTGCTCGGACTGGCCGGTGGTGCAGGCGGTCCGGCGGAACCGACGGAACCTCTAGAAACGGTCATCCCGATCGCCATACGCGCCAATGCGCGCATCCAGGGCGAGCTCGATCAGGCTGGCGCCTATGACATCTATGTTCTCGAGGACGCGGCGCCCGGGCTGTATGTCATTACCCAGGACGGTCCCTATGGCGCGCAGGCACCGGCGCACGGCATCTGGCTGAGCGAGGTCAGCGGCGGGCTGCTGGATACGCCGACAGCGCATGTGTTCGGCCAGCGCCTGTTCGTCGAGCAGGCCGGCGACGTCACCTTGACCGTGGACGCGCTGCTGAGCGCCTATCCGCACAGCCCGGTCGCTAGCGGCTCTTACGCCTTCAACATTCGCCACATCGGTGCGCCCGACACCGGCTGGACCGTGGACGTGGCGGCGGACACGCCGGATTTCGATCTGCCCTCGGGCGGGCCATTCTACTGGAGCGACTATATCGCGCACAGCGCCGTGCCGCTGTATGACAGCTTCACGCTGCATGCCGGTGAAACCGTGCAGTTCGAGCGGGTTGCCGGCGACGGCTTTTCGCCGGCTGACCATTTCACGGCGGTCGATCTCGCCCTCATCAACGCGAGTGGCAGCGTCGTTGCACAGGCGGCGCCGGACGCTTTCGGTGCGACCAGCCTCACCTATACCGCCCCGTCCAGCGCGACATTCTGGTTGCGCACGACCGGCGAGCATGCCGGCAAGGTCGGGTTGGCCAAGAGCGTCAAGAGCTTCGGTGACGATGTCGCCGACAGCATGGTCGAGGCCGTCGATCTGGGCACGCTCAGCGCACTGGACACCGTCGCCAACGTCACCTCGTCCGGCGATGCCGACTGGTTCAAGCTGAACCTGGCCAGCGCCGGCGAGCTGACTGTCCGCTTTTCCGATCACCTGGCCAGTGGCGGCATCCTCGAGCACACCGATGTCAGCCTGTTCGACGCCAGCGGCAACGCCCTGGCATCGAGTGACGCGTTCGGCAGTTGGGACAAGACGGTCACCGGCGTCAGCGCGCAGGTGGCGGCCGGTGAGGTCTTTGTCCAGGTCGCCAGCGATGCCCTGGCATCGGTGTTTGACTACGCGGTTCATTTCGAGATGACGCCCGGCGTGGTCTGAGGCGAGCGGCGGGCCGTCCGCGGGCGGCCCGTACCGGCGCCTTCGCCCCCGGACTGGCTGCAGCCTAAGCCGTTCGTCCTGATCGCCCGCGCGTCGCTAAACCCAAGATTGTCCCGCCAGAGCCGGCCCGCACAAGCCTGTCAAATTCGGCGCGCATAAGGGGCCGCATGAGCTTGGCTGCGGCGGTCTGTGCGCGCCGGGCGCACCAGGGGGAGGGACAATCGTGAGTGGCGAACTTTGGGCCATGCTCGCGCAAGGTGTGCTGGTCTTGGTGTTCATTTCACTTGGCGTGCGCACCGGCGGCATGTCGATCGGCCTTTGGGGCGGCGTCGGCGTGCTGACCCTGGTCAGCGTGTTCGGTGTTGAGCCTGGGGCCGTACCGATCTCGGCCATGCTGATCATTCTCTCGGTCGTGACCGCGGCCGGGGCCATGCAGGTGGCTGGTGGCATCGAGTATCTGGTCGGTATCGCCCAGCGCCTGATCCGGGCCAATCCCAAGCGCGTCACCTTCGTCGCCCCTTATGTCAGCTGGCTGTTCACCACCGGCGCCGGCACAGGCAATGTCTACTACTCGCTGCTGCCGGTGATCTACGAGGTCGCCTACGACAACAAGATCCGCCCGGAACGGCCGCTGGCGATCTCGCCGGTCGCCTCGCAAATGGGCATCACCTCGAGCCCGGTCTCGGCGGCCATGGCCGCCATGGTCGGCCTGATGGCACCGGTCGGTTTCGCCATCACCGATATTCTCGCCATCGTCATCCCGGCGATCATCGTTGCGATCTTCGTCGGCGCCCTGGTGCAGAGCTTTATCGGCGTGCCCCTGGACGAGGACGCGGAGTACCAGCGTCGTCTGGAAGCCGGCGAAATCGCACCGCCGGAGCCGATCGAGTCCACGCCCGAGCTGCTCGGCATCGACGCCAAGCGCTCCGCCTGGCTGTTCCTGGCCGGCGTGCTGGCGATCGTGGTGTTCGGCATTTTCCCCGACATTCGCCCGAGCTTCACGGTCGCCGACGGCAGCCGCGAGGCCATGAGCATGACCCAGCTCATCCAGGTCATCATGTTCACGGTCGCCGTGCTGATCATCGTCGTCTGCAAGGCGGCGCCGAAAGACATCCCGCTTTCCAAGATCTTCGACAGCGGCATGGTCGCGGTGATTGCACTGTTCGGTGTCGCCTGGATGGCCAATACCTTCATCGGCGCGCATCAGGAGACCATCGTCGCCGGCCTGGGCGATGCTGCCGAGCGCTTCCCGGTGGCGATCGCCTTCGCGCTGTTCTTCGTGGCGGCCCTGACCACCAGCCAGTCGAGTACGACACTGGCGATCATCCCGATTGGCCTGACCCTGGGCATCCCGCCGCAATACCTGATCGCCATGTGGCCGGCGGTGATCGGTATCTATTTCTTCCCGGCCAATGGCGGCCAGATCGCGACGATCAATATCGACCAGACCGGAACGACAAAAATCGGTACGTTTGTCATCAACCACAGCTTCTTCGTGCCGATGGTAGTGTGCGCCGTCACGGCGGTCGCGGTCGGCCTGGGCGTGGCAACCCTTCTGTACGGTACCGGCGGTGTGGAGGTCAGCCCATGAACACGACAATGCCGAGCTTCGAACAAACCGAACCGGGTGCGCCCGTCTGGCTGCCGGCGGGTGCCAGCTTCGGTTTCGACGATCTGGTCTTTTATGCCCACAAGGAGCGCACGCCGTTCGATCGCGTGGCGCACAAGATCGATCTGGTACTGACCGGCCCGCACGCATCCGCCGTGTTCCCGCGCGAGCTCGAACCGTTTGTCGATACGCGGCTGACCCAGCGCCTGCAGTTCGACTACTCGGACCTGACCACCGATACGCTGGCGCGCCGCTGGGCCGAGATCGACGAGCGCGTCGTCTACGTCAAAAACCCGGTCAGCCGGATCGTGTTCGACCAGAACCGCGCCCGGCCTGGCGATCCGGAAGCGGACCTGCGCGAGATTTTCGCCCGCATCGCGCGCCAGGAAGCCGGTGAGAACGTTTCGCTGGCTGGGGTCGACGGCATTCGTCCGGTCAATTTCGCCGGCACGCCGGTCTTGACCATGCCCGAGGATGACGCCGGCTATCGCGCGTTGATCGACACGCTGGTGACCTGTGCCGAGCGCACCGCCTGGGCCTATGCGCGGATTCGCGATCAGGTCCTGGAAAGCGTGTTCGAGCGCAAGGTCGCCGCGCTGCACAACCTGCTCGTCGAAGAGATGAGCCTGAGCGCATTCCACAGCGCGACCACGCTGCAGGTGCAATGCGTGCACGACACCATGAACTTCACCGCGCTGCCTGACGGTGCGATCAGCGATCCGCGCGCCGAGACTGCCTGTCTGCCGACCCTGGTCTCGCTGGCCAATCGCGGCGATCTCGACGGCGAGGTTTGCGCGACGCCGGACGACCGCCCGCTGCCGGTGAGCGATATCCTGACCATGCCACCCGATGAGCTGCGCAGCGTCGTCCGCGGCTTGCAGCTCGGCTTCGGCATCGATCAGCTGATGCTCGAAGAGGCAGTCGTGCTCAACACGCCCTATCGCGGTGCGTACGAGGTCCAGGCGATCGCCCGCCGCCTGCGCGACATGGCCGAGCAGTCGGTCGTGCGCCATGCCAGCGGCTGCGGCCTGCTTTCGCTGCGCACCGGCGCCTACCAGGCGGAGTATCTGCGCGAGACCCTGCTGGGCGAGGCGGCAACCCGGCATATCCAGGCACCCGGCAGCGACTGGCCAGAGCCGGACATGCAGGTGATCGACGGCATCGCGCAAAGGCTGAAGGCGAGCTACGACATTCTGCGCGCCTGGGGTTTCACGCTCACGGCGTAAAGCGCGCGGGCACGGCGATCATCAGGGCCTGGCCGAATGCGGTCAGGTGTAGGGCGCGTCGCTCGGCAAAGCGCGTGACGAGCTGGTCGCGCTCGCGCTGCTCGTCCGCCTGCGGCACCGGCTCGATCAGCAAGCTGCCGGCGCGCTCAACGCATACCAGGCCGTGCAGCAGGACAAGCAAGAGCTGTTCGCACGGGCACGAGCCGCGCACGACCTGCCAGCGCAGGCTGCCCGCCGCCAGCCCGTCCAGGGCGGCGATCGGTGCCTGCGGCAGCACCAGCAGTTCCGGCGGCGCCTGACCCTCGAGGTCGCCGCACAGCAACAGCCGTTCCGGCGCCAGTTCGGCGCACAAGCCCTCGAGGTCCTGGCCGCGCGCGTCGCCGATCAGGACGCCCTGGCCTCCGCGCGGCAGCAGGTCGGCCAGGCGATAGGTCGTGCGCGGGTCGTCGGTCCGGTTGCGGCGTCGCCAGAGCATCCTGCGATCCCATGCGGTCGGGCGATCGCAGAACTATAACGCGAAAACAAGCAACACTGAGCAACTTTGCCGTCAGCGATGGTCACGAGCGCAATTCCTGCACCCACTTCCGGGCAAAGTCCGTCATGATGCCGGTCCGACCATCGGCCGAAGCTGGAAGGCGCTGCAATGGAGCTACAGGGCATTCTCGATGAAATCGCGCTCGCTGTGCAGGTCCACCGGGGTCTGGGCAAGGTCGCTGACTATATCCCGGCCCTGGCCCGGGTGGCGCCCGATCGCTTCGGCATGGC
>JBHJHH010000121.1:0-8402 GCA_050331015.1 Geminicoccaceae bacterium | reverse complement strand
AGGAGGTTCGCGCCAAGCTTCTGTCAACTTGCCATGCTGTTCGCAAGTGCGTTGCATGTCGGTGAAAAGCGGCAAAGGCTAGCGTTGCACGTGTGTCCGGCCCGGAACGCATCCGGCACCGCCGTCGCACTCGAGGAGACAGGCCATGGCCAGTCCGTCCGATCCATCCGTTCAGGCCCTGACGGCGGCGATCGATCGTTTGCAGGGCGCGCTGCGCCCGGCCGAAACGCCGCCGCCACCTAACCCGGTGATCGCGTTCATCACCAGGAATCCAGCCGTGTCGATCACGTTGGCACTTGTTTACTTGAATGTTGTCGGCGTCATCTATTCGTTTTTTCTATTGGCGGCGTTTGATGTCAATTTTTTTGATCTGGCGGAAACAAGTGATTTCTTGATCGGGGCGCTCAAAAATCCTAGCCAGCTTCTTTTCAATATAATGGCTATGCTATTTTTAGCATGGTTCGTTTATTGGTCCCAGGAAAATCAATATTTTTTGAATATAATACTCAGAAATGTGCCGCGTATAATAAGAAAATACGCATTCGTGATCTTTGCTATCGTCCCGATTTTTTATGCCCTCTGGATTCCGTATCTTTATGCGACTGTTGACGCTCAGCACGCCTCTGACGCGTTCATCCGAACACATTCCAGCTCGGCGTTTGCCAGTTCACGTGCGTTCCATATTACATATCAGCAGCGGCCCGGGCCTTTAGGCACAAGGGAACTAAGCAACGCAGTCTTGTTACTCAGCGTTGGTGAGTTCTTCGTTTTTGTAGGGCCGGATGGTCAGGCCAAGCTGATCCGTCGCGCGCTGATCGCGGAAATGATCCCGGTCGGCAGCAATGAGATAGTGTGCGCGGTCTGCCTCTCGGCCCGCGTGACGCCTCCGCCGGTGGCCGGCCTCACGGAATGAGCAGGGTCTGACCGGTGGTCTTGCGGCCTTCCAGATCGCGGTGGGCCTGGGCGGCGTCGGCCAAGGGGTAGGTCTGGTTGATATCAACGCGCACTGCGCCCGATCGCATGGCGTCGAACAGGTTGCCGGCGACATCGCCGAGCTCATCGGGCGTGCTGATATAGCCAAACAGCGTCGGGCGCGACAGGGCGATGCATTTGGGCGAGAGGACCGGCAGGTTCACGGGCGGCACCGGACCCGAGGCATTCCCGTAGCTCACGAGATGGCCATGGCGCGCGATCGCCTCGAGCGAGGTGTCCCAGGTGTCCTTGCCGACACCGTCATAGACCACGCGGCAGCCCCTGCCGCCGGTCAGTTCGGCAACCTTGGCGGCGACGCTGTCGCGCTGCGTAACGATGACGTGATCGGCGCCATGCGCTGTCGCCAGATCGGCCTTGGCCTCGCTGCTTGTCGTGCCGATGACGGTGCATCCTAAGGCCTTGCCCCAGGATGTCAGGATCAGCCCGACGCCGCCTGCGGCCGCGTGCACCAAGATGGTGTCGCCGGCGCGCACCGGGGCGGTGCGGTGCAGGAGATACTCGGCCGTCATGCCCTTCAAGAGCATGGCCGCCGCCGCGCGGTCGTCGATATCGTCGCGCAGTTTGACCAGCTTGGCGGCCGGCATCGTGCGGAAAGTGCTGTAGGCACCGGGGACATTGTGGACATAGGCCACGCGATCACCGACGCGCAGCTTGCTGACGCGGCTGCCGATCGCCTCGATCACGCCGGCCGCCTCGACGCCATTGACGCCGGGCGGGGTCAGCAGCGGATACGCACCGGTGCGGATGTAGACATCGATGAAATTGACGCCGATCGCGGTATGGCGAACGGTGACCTCGTCCGCGCCCGGAGCGGCCACCTCGACGTCCTCATAGATCAGAACCTCCGGGCCACCATGGCTATGTTGGACGATGGCTTTGCTCATCTCGCCTCCCCGAGCCGCGTGCCGCGGCCTTGCGCGTGTTTGGCATACGCTAGCGCGCTGGCGGCAATCAGGCTAGCGGGCGCAGCTCAGGCGCTGGCGGCTCGCATGCGTTCGCGCTCGGCCATGCGGGCCTTGCGCTTGCGCTCCGCCTTGCGCAAGGAAGCGCGTTTCGCCTTGGTGGTATCATCGGCGAAGCTGACGCGATCGAATTTGCGATTGACCGCCGAGATGACCATGGTCGCGAACACCACGGCTGCGAACGCCGACATGTCGAGCATCATGTAGCTGCTCTCGGTGATGTTGTGCAGGATGGCGCAGATCGGAAAGAACAGGAATGCCGCCAGGAGTGGCGTCGAATGGGACGGTCCGCCCTGGCCCTTGGCGATGCGCATCAAGGCGAAGAACGGCTGCAGGATGTAGATCGCCAGGAAGATGAGCCCCAGCCCACCGATGGTCAGCAGCGCGTCGATATAGCCGTTATGGCCCTGGTTGAACGACAGATACTCCGGCAGCTGCAGGTGCGGGCTGTCGGCACCAGCATCCCAGAAGCCGCGATAGCCGACGCCGAGCCACGGGTCCTCGTTGATGAAGCGGAACAGATGACCCCAGATCTCGGTACGGCCGGTCAGCGTGGTATCGCCGTAGATGCCCTCGGTGATCGGATCGAAGCCGTACCAGACCAGGAAAAAGCCAAAGCCCGTCATGAACACGAACGAGATAAGCATGGTGAAGAACATCGCCCGCTGCCCGCTTTTCACGGCGAAGGCGAGGAACAAGGCCGGCACGATCGAGACGATCGCCACGGCAAATGACGTTTTCGAGTCAGAGATGATCAGGAAATAGGCGGATAGCGCCAGCATCGCCGCCGAGACGATCTTGAGACGGCGATTTTCGTAATAGAGGAGCGCGCATATCCAAATGCCTAAAGAAAGCATGGCAAACATGCCGAGCAGGTTTTTACTGCTGAAATAGGCACGGTAGCCGATGTCCGTGTTCGGATCGAAGCTGAACTGGACGAAAAAGCTGAGTGCGTTGAAAACGAGAACAATGCTGCTGGCGATGCACATGGAATCGAAGAAAAATTTCTTCGATGGTCGTGCCGCGAACAATGCAAATATCGGCAATACCTGGACATAAAACAGGATTACGCGGGTTTTTGTTGCGTCCGGCGACACCGTCCAGATCAACGAGAGCGCACAAAACGCCATCAGCGCCATCAACGGCAGCTGCAGCTTGAGGATGTGTTGAAAATTTTGCCTGGTAAACAGCATATACGGGATCGACAAGGCAAAAATCGACAACAACGTCGCCTGTCGAAACGCGCTGATTTCGGCCGTCATCGTGTGGCGATCCTCGAAGATCACCATAGTGAATGCATCGAGGCCAAAATAAAACAGAAGCATGAACACCAGCACCGCTTGCAGATAGCTGGTGCGGTACAGAAATTTCGGCGTGCCGATCTGGAAGACGCCGGCGAACTTCGCAAGAAGATCTTCAACCTTCTTGTCAGCGATCTCAATCAGCGATAGAACGCTGGGCCGACTGCGCCGCTTGGAGACGTGGCGGGTCGGCTCCTGGCGATCTAGGCTATGCGATGGTGCACTCATGCGGCATCAGCAAATCTGTTGAACGATCTTCCACTGGCTCACGACAGCGGCGGTCACACCGATACTCCACGGCCAATACCCACCTCTATGGGATTAAGATGCGCTGGTGCAAAGGCAGCGGCGTAAAGGAGGGCGCCGACAGTACCGTCACAGGATGGCCATGCTCGCGAGCAGCGATGTTAGGATATACCACCCGAGCACGTGCTGGACCATGGTGATCACACGCGGAAAAGTGTCTAGTGGATAATACTGGTTGTAGGCGTGCAGATCGATCACTGGGATCGTGGCATCCAAGGCCAGGCGACTGAGGGCGAAATTCTGCGGCTGCCGATTACGGTCATACTGCATGAAGCCGGGCACGCCACTGACGTGCAGGATTTCATGGCTGGTCGCGATCGGCTCGGCCCGCGCCGGCAGCGACGGCAGCCGCATCCAGGCATCGAGCACCGGATTGAGCCGGTTGCGCTCCTGTTCCGGGCGCCGCAGCAGATCATCGACATTGAGCGTTTCCTGGCGCGTATCGATACCCTGACCCAAACCCAACTGCTCGGCGATCGCCTGGCTCTCGACCTGGGCCTTGATCTCTTCGCGCCGGGTGTAACGGTCGCGGTAATCGATCAGTTGCGGCCAGTCTTCGCGCCACACGACCCGGTAAATGCCGAACAACAGCCATGATGCGAAGAACACGATCGCCAAGATGAGCAGCGCCCGCTCCGGCTTCGTGCCGTAATTGGTCGGGAAGAACAGGATCGAGGCGGCCACGCCATATACCGCGTCGGTGACATCGTCCAGCAGCGGCCGCTCGCCGCCCTGACCCCACTGCCAGGGCCAAAGCCACTCGTCTGAGCCGAAGTCCGCGCGTTTGGCGCGGGCAAGATCGTCCCGGCTGAGTTGCCGCTGGCCGCGCTCTTCCAGCAGCGTTGAGACCTGGTAGAGCGGATCGGCGGGGGTCGAGCCATCGCCGACTTCGGTCTGTTCCTCGGGCACGCGCAACGAGCTGCTGCCCGCGCCGTCGGTACCCGGCGCTGCCGCCGCGGTGCCTTCGACCTGATAGCGCTTGCTCCAGGCACGCAGCGCAGCGCCATAGCCGTCGACATGCAGATCCGGCGGCCCCCAGCTACCATAGCGCAGGCCGATGCCACTCCAAGTAAAGCATTCCGACAGCGTCGGCAGGTTCCAGACCAGACCGCCGAGCTGTGCGCCGGACAGATTGAAGTGCAGCTTCGGGCCGTCGTCGCTGCAGGTCGTGCTGTAGATCGTTTCATCCCGGTAGGCGTTCACCAACGACCGGTACATAAGCCAGCTCGCGTCGTGCGGCTTTGGGTACGAGAGGATCAGCCGCTCGCGCACCGGATCGCGGATGCCGAGCTGGATATCGAGGGCGCCCGTGGCGGACACATTGGCGAGCAGCATGTCGCCGGTCCAGGCGAGCAGGCCGTCCGTATGGCCGACCTCGCCGAGCTGGCCCTCAGCCTCGGCTTCACTGACCATCGGCATCAACAGCTCGAGATCGCCGTCAACCCGGTTGCCGCTGAGATCGATCGCTTCGGCGAAGGCCGGCGTCACGCCGTAGGGTGCGAATTTCAGGCCCAGATTGAAGCTGTTGTCCGTGACATAGACGAAGCCGCCGGTGTCATCGTCCACATTGCCGAAGGACGGACCGTCGATCGCCGCTTTGCGCTCGACCATATTGCCGTCGATGTACAGGCCGAGCAGGTAGGTGTCGCCCCGAATGGAGAGCGCACCGATCGAATTGTCGTTGATGCTCAAACGATTGACGAGATTATCGTCGAGGTGTAGGCGCGCCACGTCGCTGTCCTTGATGGACAGCTGAAAGACGACATTGTCCTGCAAGGTGCCCGTGCCGCCGACCGAGACATTGGCAAAGCCGACTTCCGGCGCGCCCAGGCGCTCGAGCGACGAATGCTGGACGCAGCCGACATGGCCGCTCGGGCAGGTCGGCTCATTGCCGTTGCGCTGGCGACCGGCGCATTCCGGTCGCGCCGGATGGCGTGCGCACCATGCGCTGTCGCTGCTCTTCGGCAGGATGAAGCGCGCCTCGTGCGACTCGAGCTTCAGATTTGTAACGGCCAGGCTGCCGGTGACGTCGACATTGGCGAACTCGATGAGCAGGGGCGCTGAGCCGTTCAAAATGGGACAGCGCGGCAGGTTGGCGACGAAGCGACAGGCGTCGGCGACCTGCCGGCGAAGCTCGTCGCGGCCTTCGGCTGAGGTCGGACGGTATTCACTGCCAACGCCGGCGTCGTCGGCCGCCCGCGCGACGTTCTCCAGCGATACGACCGGCGCGAGCGCCTCGTTTTCGGCGCGAAAGCAAGTGCAGCCGGCAGCGCGAATGGCATCCGCCATCGAGGTGCGCAGCTCTGGTCGGATCTCGCCTCGGGCCGCCGATGTCGGCGGCTCGTCGCGCTCGAGCAACGTGTCGATGAACTCGGCTTGGGCGAAGCCGAGATCGCCGGTGACGTCGATGCCTTCGAGCACGATTTGCCCGCGCACGATGTTGCGCTGACCCAGATCGAGGTCACGGGCGAAGGTCGAATTGGCAATCACCATGTCACCGCGCAGATCCGACTGGCGGACGTCGAGATTTTGCTCGAAGCGGCTGGCCTCGACGATGATGTCGCCGCGAATCCGGCTGTTGACGATGATCAGGCTTTCGCGAAACAGGCTGCGGTTGATGTGGATCGACGGGCGTGGCGCATAGGCCGGCTGGGCCGCGTCATCATTCGCACGCCTCGCCGCGCTTGCGGCATCATCGGTCGGGTCGTCCTCGACAAAGTTGACGCCGTTGAAAACGATCTTGGCGCTGGTCGAGACATCGACGAGATCGAGCGTGCCGCGCACGGTGATGTTTTCAAAGCGCAGCTCGATATAGCGGTTTTGTTGCCGCCCCTGGCTGTCGGCGATCAGACCGCGCACGACCTCGGCGCTCAGCTCCGGGCCGTAGCGGGGCTCGATGCCGAGCACCTCCCATTCCGAGTCGCCCGACATGGCGTCGAGGCGGTAGAATTGCACTTCGAAGCACGGATCGCGTCGGCCCTGGCGCGAAGCCGAGGCGTAGTGCGACTGGGCGAACAGGTCCTCACACTCGACCCGCTCCCGGTGAAGCTCATCCGTGCTCGAGCGCCATGCGTCGCTCTGCGCGAAGGCGACGGCGCTGACGAAGAGGCAAAGCAAAAGGGTTGCCGCAAACGCATAGCCGCGGCGGCGAACGCCAAACATGGAACAGCGCTTTCTGGGCTGCTTGCTAGCAGCGCTCAACCTTGGGATCGCAAGCCAACGCCGGCGTGCTGGTCGTGCCACCGATCAGGGCGGCGCTGCCGGCAAGCACACCTGCTGCAATCACCAAAGCAACCACGTAACGCATAGAAACCCCTCCCTTAAACAACTGTAGAGTATACGCTTGTTTAGCGCGAATGCTACGGGATAACTGTGCGAATTCGCACGCAAGAGGAGGAAATCGCCCTGCAGGCCCCTCATCCCGTGGGTGATCTGGCCGCTCGCGCAGGCGACTCTAGGTCTCGCCGGGGACACAAAGGCGAGCGCGCGAGCCATGCACCATCTTTCGAGACGAACGCTGTTGACCCTTTCGGCCACGGCGGCGCTGGGCCTGTTGCCGAACCGTCAGGCGTTTGCGGCGTCGGCGGATGCGGTCTGGCAAGCCCTCGCCGCGCCCGGCGCGATCGGCCTGTTGCGCCATGCCCTGGCACCGGGCACGGGCGATCCGGCGAATTTCGTCCTCGGTGACTGCAGCACGCAGCGCAATCTGAACGACACCGGACGGGCGCAGGCGCGTGCGATCGGGGCTGCCATTCGCGAGCGCGACATCGCCATGGATCGGGTGCTCAGCAGCCAGTGGTGCCGCTGTCTGGACACCGCCGAACTGCTCGATCTGGGCCCGGTCGAGCCGCTGCCGGCGCTGAACTCGTTTTTCGGCAATCGCTCGCGCGGGCCGGCGCAGACCAGACAGACCCTGGCATTTTTGCACGACCTGCCACGTGAGCAGCGGGTCATGCTGGTGACACATCAGGTGAACATCACCGCATTGACCGGGCAAGGCGTCGCCTCTGGTGAGCTGTTCGTTGCCCATCGGCGGGACGATGGCAGCCTCGAAGTGCAGGGCAGCGTGCGCGTGCGCCCTTGAACACAAAAGCCATGACGGGCCTTTGCCATCGCTCTGCGCGCGCCCACCTCACGGGGGTGACGTAGTGAGGGGAGGCTCATGAGCGTGCCGAATGCACGACAAAACGATGCCAGCGCCGCACCAGAGCGCGATGGCCTGCGCGTCGATATCATTTCCGATGTCGTCTGCCCCTGGTGCCTGATCGGCTTCAGACGCCTGGAGCGCGCAGCCGCCCAGGTCGATGGCCTGAACGAGCTGTCCTTGCGCTGGCACGCCTTCGAACTGAACCCGATGATGCCGCCGGAAGGCCAGAACTTACGCGAACATGTCGCCGAAAAATACGGCGCGAGCTTGGCGCAGAGCGACCGGGCGCGCGAACGGATCACCCGGCTCGGTGCCGATCTGGGCGTCGTGTTCAACTACCCTGATGACAAACGCATGGTGAACACCCGCCAGGCGCACGAGCTGTTGGCCTGGGCGGCCGTTAGCGGGCGGCAGACCCAGCTCAAGCTGGCGCTGTTCGATGCCTATTTCACCGCCGATCGCGATGTCAGTGACACCGAGGTCTTGCTGGATGTGGCCACGGAGGTCGGCCTGCCGCGTGCAGAGGCAACACAGGTGCTTGAAGACGGCCGCTTCGTCGCCGCTGTGCGCGCGGAAGAGGCGCGCTGGCCGCAACTCGGCATCCAGGGCGTGCCGACGTTCATTGTCGGCGGTCGCTATCTGGTGTCCGGTGCACAGGAAGAGGCCGTGTTCATCGAGGTTTTCGAGCGCACG
>JBHJHH010000120.1:0-26559 GCA_050331015.1 Geminicoccaceae bacterium | reverse complement strand
GGATCTTAAAGTCCGTTTGTCGGCTGTCGATCTTGTCCGTCTGGGAGTCGCCGAGCTCGGCGGCAAGGGCGGAGGAGGGCGTACGGATTTCGCCCAAGGCGGCGGTCCGAACACGGCCAACGCGGACGCGGCATTGAGTGCGGTCGCGCGGGGCCTGGAAGATCGCCTCGGCGCCGCCGCTTAGCCAGCCGGCAACGACATTTGCGCATGCCGGACATGCGGCTGCTGCATCGCGCGGGTCGGATCGCTTTGACAAAATGCGTACACTTAGCAAATTAAATGGCCGGCTGCGAAGCGCGTGAACGCGCAAACATCGAGGTGCGCGGAAAAGTGTCTGCGCCGCCGGACGACAGAGGGGGCTGGTAGGCGCTCAAGCCTGCGCGAAGGGAACGTTCTTGTACCAAGCTTATGAATGCCAGCGCCTCGCGCTGCGCCCCCTTGCCGATCTTACCGCGTCAAGCCTGCGTCATATCGGTGGTCTGAGTTTCTCGCCAAGCGTGCAACGTGCTCTGCATGCCAGCGCGCATCTGATCGAGCTCTACCGCGATGTCGGTGAACCACGCAGCGACAGCCTGCTCGACGTTCTTGAGCGGCACAGCGGCGAGGCGTTGCATGAGAACACCTTGCAAAGCACGCCGTTTTGCACCGTGCGCGCGTTCCGGCGCGAGGGCGAGACGCCTGCGCGACGCGTGCTCCTGGTGGCGCCGCTTTCTGGCTACACCACCAGCCTGCAGAGCGATCTGATCGCGGCGTTGCTGCCACATCAGGAAGTAATCGTCACCGACTGGCATGACGCCCGGCTGATTCCGCTCGCTGCCGGTGGCTTTTCGCTCGATGACCAAGTCCTGTTCGTCGAACGTCTGCTGCGCGAGCTCGGCCCCGATCTGCACCTCGTCGGCGTGTCGCAGGGCTGTCTGGCGGCGTTCACGGCTGTGTCCCTGCTGGCCGGGGATGCGCCGCAGGCGGCACCGTTCAGCCTGAGCCTGCTCGGTGGCCCGATCGACACCGATCGCTCGCCCAAGCCCTGGCAGCCCTGGTTTCGCCAGATCCCGGAGACCGCGCTCGAGCACAGCATGCTGGTCGAGGTGCCGGCGCGCTTTCCCGGTGTGGGCCGCAAGGTCTATCCCGGCTATGTCCAGCTCGCGTTCTTCTTGAACGTCACGCCGACGCTGTTTCGCGAGGCAGCGCTCGGCATCTGGTATGCACGGCAGTACGAAGATCGCGCCGTCCAGCTCTATCAGGCGAGCCGGCTGTTCGATGATCTGCACGCCGTCATGGACATTCCGGGCGAAGTCTTCCTGCAAAGCGTGATGCAAAGCTACAGCCGCGATGCCCTCGGCCGGCAGCGTGTCTATGTCCAGGGTCGCCATGTCGAGCCGCTATCCTTGGGCTCGACAGCGCTGCTGACCATGGAAGCCGAGCGCGACGAACTGGTCGGTGCCGATCAGACCCATGCGGCGCACGGCTTGTGCTGGCGCCTGCGGGATCAGGACCGCGCGATGGTCACCTTGCCGGACGCACGGCACTATGAGCTGTTCAACGGCGCACGCGTGTTCGACAGTGTGGCGCCGGCGCTGTATCGCTTCATGGTTGCGCATGAACGTGGCAAGGCGCGGCTGCGTTCGACGGCAGCCCTGCCACAACCACAGCCTTGACCATTGGCCCCGCTTGTCATCGTGCACCGCCACAGACACATTGCCGACGACGAGCAGAGGGCACGAGGGGGAACGTCACGATCATGCCGGCGCAGCCGCACATCCTGAGCAATGGCGACGAGTAGCTATCCGGCACCACCCGGCAGCCGTCGTGCGGAAAATCTGCGCATGACGGTCATCATCAGCTATTTGCTGATGATCGGTGGTATTGTTGCGTTCATTCCGGCCGTCGTCGCCATCATTCTCGCGTACAATAAACGCGGCGATGCGGCGGGAAGCCTGTATGCCAGCCATATCGACATTCAGATCAATACGCTGATCATCTGGTTCGTCGCCGGCGTCATCGGTTTCATCACGACGTTCATTCTGATCGGTTGGGTCATCCTCTTCGGCGCCAATCTCTTTTTGCTCTATCGCTCGGTGCGCGGACTGCTCGCCATCCTGGCGGACCGTGCCTATGGTGCCTGAGCGTTTGGCGCCGGCAGACCCTCATTTGGTCGGCCTCACCCCGCGTCTTGCCGCCGGGTTGATCGACTCGGCGGTCATTTTGACCGTGTCCTGCGCGTTGCTGTGCATGGTTTTGGGCGTGCCGCTTCTCGGTGACACCGCCGGCGGGCCTTTCATCGGCGTGCGTAAGGCAACCGTGCTCCTGGTCGCTCTGACCTATTTCACGGTGCTCGAGAGCGCGCCGGGGCAAACCAGTTTCGGCAAGTGGCTGCTCGGCCTGCGCCTGGAGAGCTGCACGAGCGCAGAGCGCATCGACTGGCGCGTCGCCTTCCTGCGCAGCACCTTGAAGGTGATGACCGTGACGTTAACGCTGGGGGGCGGTTTGATCACCATTGCGCTGACCCCACGGGCGCAGGCGCCGCATGATCTGTTGCTGGGCACGCTGGTTCGCCGGGTGGCGCCGGCACCGGCCAGATCGATGAAGGCGGCATGAGCGCGCCAGCCGTGGACACGACGGCCGCGCGGCGCACGCCTTCGGCAACCAAGCGCGGGCCGGGCCTGTCGCTGTTGCTCGTCGCTCTGGTCTCGCTCGGGCCGGTATCGACCGATCTGTATCTGCCATCCCTGCCGGCGATCGGCGCCGATCTCAGCGCTTCGGCCGATATGGTTCAGCTCACCGTCGGCCTGTTCATTGCCGGCTTTGCGGTGATGATGCTGTTTTGTGGCCCGCTTGGCGATCGTTTCGGCCGACGGCCAGTTCTGCTCGGCGGGCTCGGCATCTTTTTCATCGGCAGCCTGGCCTGCGCGCTGGCGCCGACGATCCACTGGCTGCTGGCCGCACGCTTTCTGCAGGCCATCGGTGCCTGCGTCGGTCCGGTGCTGGGTCGCGCCATCGTTCGCGACCTCTACCCGCCGGACATGGCAGCGCGGGTGCTGAGCTACATGGCGGGCGCCATGGCGCTGGCGCCGCTCGTGGCACCGTTTTTGGGCGGCTGGCTGGTGGTCCATTTCGATTGGCGCGCCTGTTTCTATGCCCTGGCGCTGATCGCCCTGCTGGTCGGCGTAGCGCTCTATGTTCGCCTCGGCGAGACGTCACCGGGTCAAGTGCATGATGCCTTGCGCCCGGCGCGGCTGCTGCATCACTATCGCGCGTTGCTCGCCGATCGGGTTTATCTGGGCTATGCAATCTGTGTCGCGCTGAGCTTTGGTGCGCTGTTTACCTGGATCAGTAACGCCTCGATTGTCATTATGGACAATTTCGGTGTCAGAGCTGATCACTTCGCACGTTATTTCGGTGTCGTCGTTCTTGGCTATGTCGTCGGCGCCTTCACGATCGGTCGCTTCGGTCACCATCTGGGTATATGGCGGGCGATGAAGACCGGCGGCCTGCTCGCCCTCGTCGGCGCGGTGACGCTCAATCTCGCGCTCCTGTTCGACAGTGCGAGCCTGCCGCTGATCATCGCCGCGATGGCCATGGCCTTTTTCGGCTTCGCCTTCGTCCTGCCGCAGGCCACCGCCGGCGGTCTCGCCGAATACCCGCACAAGGCCGGCATGGCCGCAGCGCTCATGGGCTTTCTGCAGATGTCGACCGGCTTTACCATCAATGCGCTGAGCAGCCTGCTTTACGACGGCTCACCCTGGCCGATGGCGGTCCTTCTGGCGCTGAGTGTCAGCGGCATGCTGGTCGCGACCTTCACGCTGGTCAGGCCGCGTGACGCCTCAGTCCGCCCCAAACAGGCTGAGTAGGCCCTGCCACAGGCGGTCGAATGCACCATCGTCGGCGTCGCCCGCCCGCCGGCGGTCACTTTGTGCGACCAGCGCACCGCCATCATGCAGCGGCCGGACAGGCTGGCCGTCATGGGCTGCAAGCATGAAGTCATGCCAGATCATCGCCGGCAGGCCACCGCCGCTGACCCCGCTCATGGCCGAGCCGTTGTCATTGCCGACCCAGACGCCGGTGACCAGCTCGGCGCTGTAGCCGATGAACCAGGCATCGCGATTGCCGGTGCTCGTACCTGTCTTGCCGGCCACGGGACGATCGATCACCGCTCGCTGGCCGGTACCGCCGGTGACGACGCCCTTGAGCATGCGCGTCAGCTCACGCGTGCTGACCGGATCCGCCACCGCATCGCCGGCAGCGCGTGCACGGTACAAGACGCCCTCGCGGGCATCGCTGACCGTTTCGATGCCGCGTGGCCAGGCGAGCCGGCCTTCAGCGGCGATTGTCGCATAGGCACCGGTCAGCTCGATCAAGGGGACGCCGGAGGCACCCAGACTCAGGCTCGGATGGCCGTTCAGTTCGCTGACGATGCCAAGGTTTTTCGCGGTATCGATCACGGCCTGGCGACCGACGGTCTCGGCCAGGCGCACGGCCACCGTGTTGATGGAGTTCGCCAGCGCATCGCGCAAGCTGACCGAGCTCGGATAGCGCTGATCGAAATTGCTCGGCTGCCAGTCGCCGATGCGCAGGCGTTCGGCCGAGATGCGGTCATCGGCCTGCCAGCCGTGCTCGAGGGCGGCCAGGTTGACGATCGGCTTGAACGCTGAACCCGGCTGGCGGGCAGCCTGGGTCGCCCGGTTGAACGAGCTGTAGCGGTAGGAGCGGCCGCCGACCATGGCGCGCACGCGGCCGTCATAGGTCATGGCCACCAGCGCCGCTTCGCTGGCACGGCTTGCGCGGCCGGTGGTAGCCAGATGATGCTCGACGATGCGTTCGGCCAGGCGCTGCAGCTTGGGATCGAGCGTCGTGCGCACGGCGATGTCCGGCGTTTCCGATCCGGCATAGGCGCGCGTATCGGCGTACACCCAGTCGGTGAAATAGTGACCCTGGCGCGCCTCGCTCGAGGCCAGCGTCGCCGGGTCGGCCCGGGCCGCCTCAGCCTGTGCCGCATCGATCATGCCGGCATCGACCATTGCTGCCAGCGAGACCCGGGCGCGTCGCTGGGCAAGGGCTAGATCGCGGGTCGGTGCATAGCGTGACGGCGCCTTGATCAGGCCGGCCAGCATGGCCGCTTGTGGCAGGGTCACATCGCGTGCGCTGACGCCGAAATAGCGCTGGGCGGCGCTATCGACGCCATATGCGCCGGCACCGAGATAGATGCGGTTCAGATAGGCCTCGAGGATCTCGTCCTTGCTGAAGCGCAGCTCGAGCCAGACGGTGTAGAGCGCTTCTTGTGCCTTGCGCTGCCAGCTGCGCTCATGGCTCAGAAAGGAGATTTTCGCGAGTTGCTGCGTGATCGTGCTGCCGCCTTGCACGACGCGGCCGGCCTGCCAGTTGCGTTGCAGCGCCCGGACGATGCCGATCGGATCCAGGCCGGGATGATGATAGAAACGCCGGTCTTCCATGGCGATGACGGCTTGCGCCAGCCAGGGCGACAGCTCGCCCAGCGGCACATAAGCGCCATAGCGCTCGCCATAGGTCGCCAGCGTGCGGCCGTCGGCATCGAGCAGAGTGACCGATGGCGCGCGTTCGCGCGTGCCGCCTTCCGGCGGGCCGAGATCGATGCCGACCAGATAGGCCAGGACCATGCCGACGAGGGCGAGGCTGATCAGGCCGCCGCCCAGCCAGACCGTCCACGCCACGACGCGTACCGGCAAGGATCGCCGCGGCCGGGTCGGCGTCGACGCATCGCGGTGTTGCGCCGCGCGGCTGGTCCTGGCTGCTGGTTTACGCGCCTGGCTCTTGCGATCGCTGCGCTTGCCGGGCCGGCTGCGGGCTCTAGTCGTCATCGTCATCCGGCGTGAAGACGACGTCGAGATCGATGACGGCGGCATTGATCACGACCTTGCCGCGATCTTCGAAATTCACCGTCACTTTACCGGCGATCACGCTTTGCACGATGCCCAGGCCCCAGTCCGGCTGGCCGGGATGACGGACATGCGCGCCTGGAACGAGACGGGGATCGAGGATGGCGATTCTCCGTTGGCGTTAACGGAAGTTTAGGCAGCGTGTGGCAGGGTGATCGGCAGTTGTCTTAACACTGTTCGTCGACGGAGAAACCATGGCCGTTGTTCGTGCCAGCCTGCGCGCTCGCGCCAAGCGCGCTTCGACAATTCTCAACCTGCCGCCGGACATCGGGCTCGGCAGCCAGCTACGCTCGGCCTGCGTTAATGTAGTGCGAACCGGTATCCTGGCTCAACCGCAGCAAAATGCATGGGTGCGACATGCCGCCAACGACAATGGCGAGGACGACATTCTGCGCGCGTTTCTCGATGGCGCGGGTGAGGATAGCCCTGCCGATCCCTGATCGCGCCGACACATGCTCAGCTCTTGCTCCGCTTGCGGCGTAACAGCACGTAGAAGGCGCCTTCACCGCCGTGGCGGCGATGAGCTTCGACAACGCCGCGATTGAGGTGATGGAACGCCGGTTCGCTCAGCCAGCGAGGCACCGCTTGGCGCAAGACACTCTCCTGACCGCGTGCGCGACCGGTACCGGTGATGACCAAGACCGTGCGATCACCGTCGCGCTGGGCATGTGCCAGGAATTGACGCAAGCGTCGATGGGCCGCCTCCTGGGTCATGCCGTGCAGATCGAGCGTGGCATCGATCGGCTCGAGGCCGCGCTTGAGCCGTCTCAGGTGTGCGCGCTCGATGCCGGCATGGTCGGGTGTGGGCGCCGCCGATGCGGTTGAGACGGTGGCCGGCGTGCGCGCTGTCGCGCCGTGTCGGCCAAGCGTTCCCAACCCCTCACGCAGCCGCTCGAGGTCGGCTTCCTGCGCCGTCTGCGCTCGTCCGGCGGCCTGAGCGCTCGATGACGAAGCGGCACTGGTTGACGGCTCAGGGCTGGTTGACGCTGTGGCCTCGCGGGACGCTTGTTTGGCGGGCTCAGGGTTCGGCGGTGCGTCGACGGCTGTCGGCCCGCTGGCGCGCGCGCGCAGCGGTTCGACCTGGCGCGTGACCAGGTCCCAAAGCGCCTGTTCGGCCTTGGTGACGTGTCGAATGCGTCGCACGAAAGCGCACCACTGCTGTCATCATGGACCAACGCCGCAGGTGCCGGCGGCTTGGCTTGTCAACTGGTCGCGGCGATGTCGCGGGGCAACAGCGCGATGTAGCGGCCCGGCTCCTGCATCGGTCCGGCCAGGGCTTCGGCTGCAGCGCCGGCGCCCCAGAACAGGTCGCCGCGGACAATGCCCTTGATGGCGCCGCCAGTGTCCTGCGCCACGACCATGCGCTGCACCGGCCGGTCAACCCCATCGACCGGCACGGAGGTTTCCAGCCACATCGGCAGGCCGAGTGGAATGTAACTGCGATCGACGGCCAGTGAATGGCCCTCGGTCAACTGCACGCCCTGGGCACCCGGTGGTCCGGCATTCGGATCGAGGTCTTCGAGCATGCGGAAGAAGACATAGGAGCCGTTTTTGTGCATCAGCGCATCCGCGCGTGCGGGATTGGCGTTGAGCCAGGCACGGATGCTTTGCAGCGAAACATTCTCGCTGGTGAGTTCGCCCATCTCGATGAGATCGCGACCGATGGCGCGATAAGCCCGGCCGTTCTGCTCGGCATAGCCGACCCGGAGCCGTTGGCCATCGGGCAGGCGGACGATGCCGGAGCCCTGGATCTGCAGGAAAAACTTCTCGGCCGGGTCGCTGACATAGGCGAGCACAGGTGCCTGGCCCTGGATGGCACCGCGATCGATGTCGGCGCGATCAGGATAGGGCAGAAAGCTGTTGCCGTCGATGCGCCCGCGCAGCACGCGGCCCTCGAAACTGCTGTCAAAGGCCGACAGGTCGAGCTTGATCAGATCGGCCGGGATGCCGTGCAAAGGCGTTTGGTAGGCACCGCCTCGCACCAGCGAACCGGCCAGCTCGGGCTCGTAATAGCCGGTGAACAGGCCCTCGCTGTCATTGCCGGCGGCAACCACAAACGGCGCGAAATGACGTTCGACGAAAGCGCGCGCCTGCTCCGGCGACCCCTGCCAGGGCTCCCGGCCGAGCGCATCGCAAGCTCGTTGATAGGGGCCGATCGCGCCGAACACCGCCTGTCTGCCCATGGCTGTTTCGGGCGCATAGCGCGCCATCTTGGCGCAGGACCGGCTGTAGGCGAGCAGGCCCAGGCGCGGATCACCGTCCGACCAGCCCTGCAGATCGGCGAATACCGTCGGCGACAGTTTCAGCGCTGCCGGCGGTTTGGCAGGGGCGACCGGTTCGACCGTTTCCGGCTCGCGCCCGCCGCCACAAGCGGCGACGATGCACGCGAGTGCGACGGCGGCAATCCGTGAGGCAAGACGGCACGGCATCAGCATGACCCCGTACCCTATTCGGTGCGTGTTTCCACCAATTGCCAGTTCGGATCACGCGCGCGTGTGTCACGCGCAAACGTCCAGAGGTCGGTGATTTCCTCGGTCGAAGCCGGCTCGCCTTCGATCACCTCGCCATCGGCACCGCGCACGACATTGATCTGCTCGCTGACGAAACGCACGGTCACCCGCGCTTCACGATTGCGCAACTCCGCATCGGCAACGTCGCTCGAGCGAATGGCGATCAGCTGGGTTTCCAGATGCTGGCCGGCATCGGCGCGCTCATCGATCGCCCGGGCGAAGCCGTTGTAGACGTCGTTTGCGAGTAACGGCTTGAGCTGATCTTTGTCGCCGCGTGCAAACGCTTCGACGATCATCTCGAAGGCCGTGCGGGCGCCCGCAAGGAAGTTGTTCAGATTGAACTGTGGGTCCGCCATGCGGATTTCCGTCAAAGCGGCCTTGATACGATCATCATTCACGTCGGCGATGCCATCATCATTGCCAAGCTCGGCTTGGCCTTGCGCGTCCGGAAAGCGCACGACGTTTTCCGACTCGCTTGAAGACTGCTCGGGCGCGAGGCGACCGGGCCGTCGGCGCTCATTGCCGGTTCGCCGCCCCAGTACGCTACGCAGCCGGAGCGCGACGAAGGCGGCAACCATGGCAAACAGGAGAATATCGAGATAGGCGAATCCTTCGGACATGGCGCTCTTGCTGGCTTGGGTTGCAGGCACGGCCGTTCTGCGAGAAACTTGGAGACAGTGCAACCAACGCAAGCCATTGGCCTGCCTCTTACCCCAATATAATGCCGACCGGACAAAAACAAACAACAGGCGGAGCTATGCCTGTAGGTACACTCCTGCTCATCGCGTTCCTCATCATCCCAGTGGTGGAGATCGCGCTTTTCATCCAGATCGGTGGCTGGATCGGCCTTTGGCCGACCCTGCTGCTCATCGTGGTCACCGCGGTTGTCGGCAGTACGGTCATCCGCGCCCAGGGATTTGGCGTGCTCAGCCGCCTGCAGCGGCGGCTCGATCGCGGCGAAGCGCCGCTGCGTGAGCTGTTCGACGGGGTCTGCCTGCTGATCGCGGGGCTGCTGCTGCTGACGCCGGGTTTCTTCACCGATGCAGTCGGTGCAGTCCTGCTGATCCCCGCGGCACGCGCGCTGGCATTCGAGCATCTCGGCCGGCATCTGCGCGGTGCCGTGCACATCCACGGCATGGCGCCGCCTGGCGATGCACCGCGCGATCCCCGCCAAGGCAGTAAGCCTGGAGATGGCGTGCGCGGAGATGACACAGTCATCATCGATGCCGACTATGAAGAGGTCGATAACAGTGATATGCCGCCGCCGCGAGGCGATTGGGACAAACCGCGCTGATCGATCGCGTTGATGACCACGCCGGCGCGGCGCGGCCTGGCTGTCCGTGCCACAATCGCCGCCAGCTATCGCACGACACCTCTCTGACGAGCTGAATGGAGTTCACCTGATGTCTGATGCGCCGCAAAACCCTGCGTCGTCCGATCCCGAGGCCGGTGCGGCCAAAGCGCAGACGCAGCCGCGTCTGTCGATCCTGCAGCAATATGTCAAAGATCTGTCGTTCGAGAACCCGCGCGCCCCACTGACCTTCCAGGCCGGCCAAGCACGGCCGGAAATCCAGGTGCATGTCGATGTGTCGGTGCGCGACATGACCAACGACCGCTACGAGATATCGCTCAAGATCGACGCCGAAGCCAAAGTCGACGGCAACCGCGCGTTCTTCAACCAGCTCGACTACTGCGGCATTTTCGTGGTGTCCGATCTGCCGGAGAATACCCTGCAGCCGGTTTTGCTCATCGAATGCCCGCGCCTGCTGTTCCCATTTGCGCGCCGGATCATCGCCGATTGCACGCGTGACGGCGGCTTTCCGCCGCTGATGCTCGATCCGGTCGATTTCGTGTCGCTCTATCGCCGCCGGCTCGAACAGGCGAAGGCCAGCCAGGCCGCCGAGCAGGCCGCTGGTCAGACGCCGCAAACGCCGCTGAACTGACGCAAGAGGTGAGGTGGCCGCCGGCGCGCGCTCAGGCCGCGTCGTCGACGCCCAAAAGCGGCAGGACGTCGTCGATGTCGGGCACGACCTTGAACAGATCGAGGATGCTGGCTTCGGCGAAGCCGGTGGCAACGACATGCTCGATCAGCGGCATCAGCCTCGACCAGAAGCCGGCGACATCGACCACGATGATCGGTTTGCTGTGGTAGTTGAGCTGGCGAAGGGTGATGACCTCGAACAGCTCGTCCAGCGTGCCCAGGCCGCCCGGCAGGATCACGAAGCTGTCCGCCATATCGATCATCTTCTGCTTGCGGTCATACATGTGCTCGCTGATGACCAGCTCGGTGATGCCGCGGTGACCGGCTTCACGCTGCAGCAGCTCCTTGGGGATGATCCCGATGACGCGACCACCGGCGCGCATGGCGGCATTGGCGTGCGCACCCATCAAGCCGACATTGCCGCCGCCATAGACGACCGTGATACCGGCACGGCCAAGCCGTTCGCCGAGCGCTTGGGCGCTGTATTGGTAGGCGGGATCAGCGCCGGCGCGCGAGCCGCAAAACACGCAGACGCTGGTGATCATCCTTACCGCTCCTTTCCGCCGCCGGTCCTGGCCGCAGCATGTCGCGCCAGCGCGTGCCAGACAAGCACCGCCGGGCGTCGGCCAAAGGGCCAACACCGCGGCCCATTGCCGTGCTGATCCTGACCCAGGGGCTGCCGGTCCTGATCGCTGCACTCGTGAGTCTGGGCACGCTCGGCCTTGGACTGCGCAGCCGGCAGACCGGTCCGAGGCTGCTCCTGCTGGCCCTGGCCATGCCGCTCGGCATGGGTGCGGCCTACGTCACGCTGTTCGGCGTGCCAAGCTGGCCGCCGCCTTCGAGCATCACCCGTATCCCGATCGCCGGGCTGATCGCAGGCGCGCTCGGCGCCGGCTTTGTTGCTGCTGGGGCCGAGCTTACCCGCGCCCCGGCGCGCTGGCTGGCGGCCGCGACAGCGGCGTTGATCGGTGCGGCTTATGTCACGCGCATCCCGCTGGGGCGCATGGCGTCGCTCGATGTCGCAGATCTGCTCGTCCTGGCACTGGTCATCATTGCGCCGGCCCCGTTGTGCGCGCGGCCATTCAGCGAAAGTGCCGTGCGGCTCTGGCTGGCAACCGCACTGATCCTGGCAACCGGTCTGGCCGTTCTGGCGACCGCCTTGCCCAGCTTTGCTTTGGCGACCTTGTGCCTCGCGCTCGCCGCAGGTCTCCTCAGCACCCTCATCGTGCAACGATTGGCGACCGGCGTCGGCAGCATCGTTCTGCCCGGCCTGATCGCCATGCTTGCCGGCCTGGCGGGCTATCTGATTAAGTTTACCGCCATCGACCTAGTCCCGGTCGCCCTGGCTTCCGGTGTTTGTGCAACGCCCTGGCTTGCCGAGCGCATTGCGCCGCGCGGTGGCGCCTGGGTGCATGGCGTCCTGGTCATCGGGCTTTCGGTCGTACTCTTGGCCGCTGCCGTGCAATTCACGCGGCTTTAGCCGACAGCGGCATTGCACACTGGGCAATACGGGCAATAAGTGCCAAATGCGCGCTATACTGGTGTCACGCTTGGTGGCGCCGGTCTGGCGTCGGCGTTACGGCTGTCAGGTTTTGTTGAAGGACCACGTATCGTGGCGTTGTCGAACCCGGCCAAACTCACCATGGGCATCGGTCTCATTGCCGCCGTGGCCGTGGCCCTGTCGTTGCGCGTCGCCGAACCGCCGCCGAGCCGCGATGAGCCGGTGATCATGGCGTTGCAGCCGCCGCCGGAACCGGCCGAGCCGCAAGCGACGGCAGAAGAGCCGGAACCGGTGCCACAAGCGCCGGACGAAACAAGGGAGCCGTCTTCAGACCTGCGCACGCCCGCCGGCAGCTCCGCCGCAGGCGAGGGCGCGGCCACTGACGATGACGCCGCCAATGGCGGGCCTGTGCCCGATGTATCATCCGAGGCAGCTCCTGAGGCCGAGTCCGAGCTGCCGGCGGGCGACGAGCTCACCCCCTCCGGTTGGCTGACTGAGCGCAACGGGCCGGATCTGGCCGAAGACCCGTCGGTGCCCGCCGGGCCGGCGCCCACGCCAGAAACGCCTGGCAGCGTGCCCGCGCCGGCTGATGCCGACATCGGCGCGACGAGCCAAACCCCAGCGCCGGCTGGCGACGACGGCGCAGATGCACAAGCTGACACCGACGCGGCTGTCGAACCGGCGGCAGACGACGCAAGCGACAGCGAACCTGCGGCGCTGAGCGAGGAACCGTCTCAAGCGCGCACATCGACGGCGACCGACCCGCCCGCCGTGCCGCCGGCAGCGACGTCGGAAGCCGATCAGCCCGCAGCTCAAGCGCTCGAGGCGCCCAGTTTCGATCTCGTGCGTGTCGGTGCCGATGGCCGCGCCGTCATGGTCGGCCGCGGACCGGCACGGGCGACCATCGACATCCTCTTGAACGGTGAGGTGATTGCCGAGACCAGGGCCGATGGCCGCGGCGAATGGGTCGCCCTGCCGGATCTCGTCCTGCCCGAAGGCAACGCCACGGTCGGTGCGCGCGCCGAACGCGATGGCGATGTCGCGGAAAGCCAGGATGTCATCGCCCTGTCGATCAGTGCGCCGGCGCCGATTGAGCCCGGCGCCGGCGATCCGCCGGACGATCTGGCCGAAGGCGAGACGGTCGCCGTCCTCATGCCGCGCGACGGCGTCGGCCTGGGTCGGCTGCTGCAGTCACCGCGCGGCCTGACCAGCCCTTCGGGTCTGCAATTCAATCGCATTGCCTATGATGAACAGGGTGCACTGATCCTGAGCGGCCGCGGTCTGCCCGACGGACGCGTGCGTCTGCTCGTCGACGGTGAACGCTTTGGCGAGCAGGCGCTGGATGCGCTCGGCGACTGGCGCTTTGCCCTGGGCGAACGCATCAGCCCCGGGGAGCACGACATCGTCATCGAACATTATGACAGTGACGGCCAACTGCTCGATGAACTCGACACACCGATCAGCCGGGCGGCGCCGCGCGATTTCCTGGTGAGCGAAAGCGAGGCGCCGGCAGGCGATCTGATCGTCGTTCAGCCGGGCAACAATCTCTGGCAGATCGCGCGTCGTCTGTATGGCGACGGCGAGCGCTATCTCTACCTATATGATGCCAACAGCACCCGGATCGACAATCCGAACGCAATCTATCCGGGCCAGATCCTGACCGTGCCACGCGCCTGAAACAGGTAGCTGGCGGCGTGTGCCGGTACCGGCACGCGTGTCAAGGCATCGAAATCGCTGATCAGCTGACGCGTGACCGGGCCAACCTGGAATTGTCGCTCGGCAATCTCGCGCACCGGTGTGACCTCGACGGCCGTGCCGGTCAGAAAGACTTCCTGCGCCCGATCGAGCTCGCTGGGCTCCATGTGCCGCTCGATCACCTCGATATCGCGCTTCCTTGCCAGATCGATCACGGTCCGCCGCGTGATGCCGTCCAGGAAGCAATCCGGTGTCGGCGTGTGCAGCGCGCCATCGATGACCAGGAACAGATTGGCGCCGGTCGCTTCGGCGAGATAGCCGCGGTAATCCAGCATCAGGGCATCATTGTAGCCGGCTGCCTCGGCGGCATGCTTGGACAGGGTGCAGATCATGTACAGGCCGGCGGCCTTCGAATTCGTCGGCGCGGTATCGGGTGCCGGCCGACGATAGGGTGCCCAGGTCATGCGGATGCCCTGGAGCCGCGCTTCCGGCGAGAAATAGGCCGGCCAGGTCCAGGCTGCGATGGCGACATTGACACCGGCATGCTGACCGGAAACGCCCATCATCTCCGAGCCGCGCCAAGCTACGGGCCGGACATAGCCGTCCTGGATACCATTCGCAGCGACGACGCGACGTGTCGCCTCGTTCAGCGCCGCGGCATCATACGGCAGATTCATATCAAGAATGCGTGCGGATTCGATCAGGCGATCGGTGTGCGGTTCCAGTTTGAAAACGGTACCGTCATAAACGCGTTCGCCTTCGAAAACACAGCTCGCGTAGTGCAGGGCATGGGAGAGGACGTGGATCTTGGCCTCACGCCACGGCAGCATGTCGCCGTTGTACCAGATGAAGCCGTCACGATCGTCATAGGGAACAAGCGACATGGGGGGCCGTCCGACTCCTGGCTAAGCTCGCGCGCCATTCTTGTAATCAACGCCAATCGAGGCGTTTTTTGCGAATTGCGCTCGGTATCACCGAGGGCCATATGTGTCAATTGACCGAGCCATGAACCGAACGCACGCCGACCTTGCACGCAACCGCCTGTTTTTGCGCGACGAGGAGCTCCTTGAGGGCCTCGACATGCTGCATGCGGCACAAAGGCGCCTGCAGGCCGCCATCGAGCACGTGCTGGTCGCCCATGATCTGACCGCCCAGCAGCTTGCCATCATGCAGGCCATCGCCCGCGCGCCGGTCGCCAATATGGGCGATCTGGTCAGCCATCTGTATTCCACGAAACAGACGGTTTCGCGCGCCGTCCGCGGCCTCAGCGAACGCGGCCTGGTCGAGCAGCATGCCGACCCGCAAGACCGTCGCGCCCGCCTTCTGGCTTTGACCAGCGAGGGCCGCGAGCGCCTAGAAGAGATGGAACGCGCTCAGCTCGTCTTGATGCGCCGCGCCTATCGGCTGGCCGGTGCTGAAGCGGTGGATGGCTATCGTCGCATTCTCGATCTGCTCGAAAACGAGCAGGCGGCGGTCGACGTTTCGGATGCTTTGGTATCGTGAGTGCGCCACCGGCTGAAGCCATGCGCCGGCATGTGCTCGTGGTGGATGATGATCCGCGCCTGCGAGATCTGCTGCACCGGTTTCTCAGCCGCGAGGGCTACCACATCAGCGTGGCGACCGACGCGGCCGAAGCGCGCGAGGCCCTGGGCCGGTTCGCGTTCGATCTGATGATCCTCGACGTCATGATGCCCGGTGAAAGCGGCATTGCCCTTGCCACCGAGCTGGCCCGCGCGGGCGGCGGCCATGCGCCGGTGCCGATCTTGATGCTGAGCGCGCGCGGCGAGGTCGAGGACCGCATCATTGGCCTGCGCGCCGGTGTCGACGACTATCTGGTCAAGCCATTCGAGCCGCGCGAGCTCGCCTTGCGCATCGAGGCGATCTTGCGGCGCTCGGGCGGCGGTCAGGACAACCAGAGCACGGCGCCGCTGGTTCGCTTCGGGCCGTTCATCTTCGATCTCGATCGCCGCGAGCTCAGCCGCGACGGCGAGCCGGTCTATCTGACAGCGGTGGAAACGTCGCTGTTGCATATCCTGGCCGCACGGCCCGGCGAGGCGGTGCCCCGCCATGAGCTGATCGCGCTAAGCGGCGTCAGTGGGTCGGATCGGGCCGTCGACACGCAGATGGCCAGGCTGCGGCGCAAAATCGAGCTGGACGCCAAGCGGCCGCGCTTTCTGTTGACCATGCGCGGTGAGGGCTACGCCTTGCGTACGGGCATATAACATGGGGCGACCCGGCCTGATCAAGCGACACCTGATCCCGCGTGGCCTGTTCGGCCGGGCGCTCCTCATCGTGATCTTGCCCTTGCTCATCCTGCAAGGCGTGCTCGCGTTCATCTTCTACGATCGCCATTGGGAAACCGTGACGCGCTGGCTGGCCTTGGGCCTGGCCAATGAGGTCAGCTACCTCGTCGCCGAAATCCAGCGGGCCGACGGCGAGGAGGAGATTAACCAGGCCTTGAACCGGGCGCGCCGGCATTTCGATTTCGGCATGTCGTTCGAGCCCGGCGGCGAACTGATCCCGGCGACACGGCAGGCCAATTTCCTCGAACCCGGCCTGCTCGATGACGCCTTGAACCAGATCTTTTCCGAAAGGCTGTCGCAGCCTTTTGCGGTCGACACGCGGCTCAGCGCACAGCCCTCGCGCATCGCGATCTATGTCCAGCTCGACAAGGGCCTGTTGCGCATCCTCGCTTCGCGCAAGCGCGTGGAGACCTCGACGACGACGCTGCTGGTCTTGTGGATGCTCGGCCTGTCCGCGCTGTTGATCGTGCTCGCGGTTTACTTCCTGCGCCGGCAGGTGCGTCCGATCCGCCGTCTGGCCATGGCGGCCGACAGCTTTGGCAAAGGCCGCGATATCGGTACCTTCAAGTTGGAGGGTGCCAGCGAGATTCGCCAGGCCGGCGCCGCCTTCAACCAGATGCGCAAACGCATCCTGCGCTTCGTCACCCAGCGCACCGAGATGCTTGCTGCCGTCAGCCACGATCTGCGCACGCCCCTCACGCGCATGAAGCTCGAGCTGGCCCTGATGGACCCGAATGATCCGGCCGTCCGCTCGCTCTCCAGCGATATCGAGGACATGCAGCGCATGCTCGACAGCTATCTGGCCTTCGTGCGCGGCGAGGGGCGTGAGGTGCCGGAGGCCTGCGATCTCAGCGCTTTGGTCGAGGATCTGGTTGAACAGCGCGCGCGCAATGGCGCCGACGTGCAGGTCGGTGCGCTCGATCCGTGCGTCTTGTCGTTGCGACCGGTCGCTATTCGACGCTGCATCGCCAACCTGCTCGACAATGCCCAGGCCTATGGCGCGCGTGTGCGCGCGGCAGTGATAAACAGTGGTGAACGTGCTCGCGTGATCATTGACGACGATGGGCCAGGCATCCCGCCCGATCAGCGCGAGCACGTGTTCACCGCCTTCACGCGCCTCGAGCAATCGCGCAATATCCATACCGGCGGTGTCGGTCTGGGTCTGACCATCGCGCGCGACATCGCGGTCGGCCACGGCGGTGATGTGCAGTTGAGCGACTCGCCCTTGGGCGGCCTGCGCGCGGTTGTGCTGCTGCCACACTAGGCGCCTCACCAAGGGCGCCGCGCACCAGATTGAGGAGTGGGCCTCGTGACAAAGCCGAAGGTGGTCATCCAGTCAACCTGGCCGGAAACCGGTGACTGGCTGGAGGCCTTTCGAACCCAGGCGCCGGATCTGGACGTCACGATCTGGCCCGACGTCGGCGCGCCCGAAGCCGTGTCGGCGGCGGTCGTGTGGTTCCCGCCGCAAGAGATGCTCGATGCCATGCCGGCGCTGCGCGTGTTGTGTTCGTTGGGTGCCGGTGTCGATCACATCATCGCCCGCGATCTGCGCTTGCCGGACGTGCCGATCACGCGGCTGGTCGATCCCCTGATGAGCCAGCGCGTGTCGCATTACGTGCTGAGTGCGGTGTGTCGGCATCACCGCATGCTCGATGTCTACCAGCGCGATCAGATCGCCGGCCGTTGGCAGCCGCAGGCGCACAAAGACACGCATGCGTTCGTCGTCGGCGTTCTGGGTCTCGGCGAAATCGGCACGACCTGTGCCCAACTCCTGCGTGCCGCTGGCTACCCGGTACTGGGCTGGTCGCGCAGTCCCAAGATCGTCGACGGCGTCGAGACGTACGCCGGGCCTGAGGGCCTGCGCGCCTGTCTCGCCAGGATTGACGCGCTGGTCAGCCTCTTGCCGCTCACCCGGGAAACCCGCGGACTCATCGATCGCGATCTGCTGAGCCGCATGCCGAAGGGCGGCTACGTCATCAATGCGGGCCGCGGCGATCAGGTGGTACTGGATGACCTGATCGCGGCCCTGGATAGCGGACAGCTTTCCGGCGCGAGCCTGGATGTCTTGCCGCAAGAACCATTGCCGGCGGACCATCCGCTCTGGCATCGCGACGATGTCCTGATTACTCCGCACATCGCCGGGCTTTCCAATCCGGTAACCGGCGCACGCGTCATCATCGAGCAGATCCGTAGCGCACTCGCTGGCCGAACCCCGGCGCACACCGTCGATCGGGCGCGCGGCTACTGAGACTTCAGCCGAGCCTGAACTGCTTGCGCCAGACAAGTCCTTTGTCGGTGTCGCCGGCGGGCACGTATTCGCAGCCGACATGGCCGGCATAGCCGAGCGCGTCGAGCTTGGCGAACAGGTAGCCGATATTAAGCTCACCGCTGTCCGGCTCGTGCCGGTCCGGGACGCCGGCGATCTGCACGTGGCGAATGCTGGGCATCAGGCGGGCCAGCGTGTGGGCGAGGTCGCCCTGGATGATCTGGGCATGGAAGATATCGAACTGCAGCGCGATGTTCGGCTCGTCGGCGCTGGCCAGCGCGCGCTCGGCGGTAGCGAAATCATGCAGGAAATAGCCGGGCATCGAGCGCTGGTTGATCGGTTCGATCAACACCGTGACGCCGGCCTTCGCGCAGCGCTTCGCGGCTTCTTTCAGATTGGTAACATAGACCTCGAGCAGGGCGTAGATCGACTTGTCGTCCGGCTGGATGCCCGCCATCACGTGCAGATAGCGGCACTCCAGGGCCTTGGCGTAGTCGAGCGCCTTGTCGATTGTCTCGGCAAACTCGTTCTGGCGCTTGGGATGGCAGGCAAAGCCGCGCTCGCCGGCGTCCCAGTCGCCAGGCGGGGCATTGAAAAGCACCTGTTTCAGCCTGTGCTGCTCGAGCTGCGCCTTGATGGTCGCTGACGGATGATCATAGGGGAACAGGTACTCGATCGCGTCGAAGCCGGCCTTGCGCGCGGCGGCAAAGCGTTCGAGGAACGGCCGATCCGGCCAAAGCATGCTGAGATTGGCCGCCAGAGCCACCATGAAGCTGTTCCCTCCCACTGAGTGCGCCGCTCGGCCGTAGCCGGCACGCGCATACTAATGGGTCAAGGATTGCGCTGAACGTCAGCAAGGGCAAGGCGCGATCGGCCAGGATGAGGTGGTTCAGCCGGCCTCACGTCGCGCGCCGCGCGATGGGCCAGCATGAGGTGGTGGAGCCGAGGGGATTCGAACCCCTGACCTCTTGGGTGCGATCCAAGCGCTCTCCCAACTGAGCTACGGCCCCGGACCCGCTGATCTTGCGTGCGCTGGCTTATGGGCGTGCACCGCCGGCGTGTCATGCTCAGGCGAGGGCTGGCATCCCCTGGCAGACATCGTTATATCAAGCCGCGCGCGTTGGACGCGCCGTAACTCTCCACCAGCTCTGGCTGCCGCTGATATGATCTCGATCCTGAACCTGATTCAAACCGTCGCCAATCTGTACATGTGGGTGGTCATCGCAGCCGTGATCATGACGTGGCTGGTGCAATTCAACGTCCTCAATCGCAGCCAGCCGCTGGTGCGCCAGATCGGCGAGTTTCTTTATCGCATCACCGAGCCGGCCTTGCGCCCGATCCGCAATATCCTGCCGGATTTCGGCGGCATCGATATCTCGCCAGTGATCTTGATCCTGCTTTTGGGCTTCATCCCGTCATTCCTGCGCGAGATGCTCGTCGGTTACTGAGCCAGCGCCCGGGCATGGTCTGGCAAGCGCTTGAAGATGGCATCGAGCTCTCGGTTCGCCTGACGCCGAAAGCGCGCCAGGAACGCTTGGCCGGCACGAGCGAAGGCGCTGACGGCCGACCCTATCTCAACGCCTGGGTGCGCTCGGCACCGGAACGCGGCCAAGCCAATGCGGCACTACGGGCGCTGCTGGCGCGCGAGTTGGGTGTCCCGGCCAGCAAGGTCGCGCTCGTTTCCGGTGCCACGGCGCGGTTGAAGCGCTGGCACATCACAGGTGACAGCGGGCAGCTTGGTGCCCAGGTCGCGTTGTGGGCAGAGCAGCGCAGCGCATGACGCAATCGGGCTATTGCCGCGCGCTGTCTTGCGGCAGGGTCGCAGACCCGAAACGCGTTGAAGAAGGAGAGCCAGGTGGCGGCGAGACGAATCGACGGCAAGGCTGAAGCGGCGGCACTGCGGCAAGAACTGGCGGCTTCGGTGCGTGCGCTTCACGTCGAGCGCAGCGTCCTGCCGGCGCTTCGTGTCATCCTGGTCGGCGAGCACCCCGCGTCGATGGCCTATGTGCGCACCAAGGAAAAGATGGCGGCCGAGATCGGCATGGACAGCGCCATTCTTCGCCGCCCGGCGAGCATCACCCAGGCTGAGTTGCTTGCCGACATCGTGGCGCTCAACCAGGATGCGCAGATCCACGGCATTCTCGTGCAACTGCCCTTGCCGGACCACATCGACGAGCGCGCCGTCTTGCAGGCGATCGATCCGGCCAAGGACGTCGATGGTTTTCACCCGCTGAATGTCGGCCGCCTGTTCGCCGGCCAGGGCCAGCTTGCACCCGATCTGCTCGTGCCGTGCACGCCCTACGGTTGCCTGCGGTTGCTTGAGCGTACGCTCGGCGCCGGTGGCCTGCGCGGCATGGAAGCCGTGATCGTCGGCCGATCGAACATCGTCGGCAAGCCGATGGCAGCCCTGTTGCTGAGTGCGGATTGCACCGTGACCGTCGCCCACTCGCGCACGCGCGATCTGCCGGAGGTCTGCCGCCGCGCCGACATCGTTGTTGCCGCCGTCGGTCGCCCGGAAATGGTACGTGGCGACTGGCTCAAGCCCGGTGCCTGCATCATCGATGTCGGCATCAATCGCATCGAAGCCATGGAGCCCGGCGGCAAGTCGCGTCTGGTCGGCGATGTCGCCTTCGATGAGGCCGTCGGCCATGTCGGCGCCATCACACCGGTGCCGGGGGGCGTCGGGCCAATGACCGTGGCGTGTCTGTTGCGCAACACGCTGATTGCCGCGCGCAACCAGATGGCAGTCTGACGCGGCGCTAGGGCGTCTCGTCCAGGTAGCGCTGCCAAAGCGGCCCGCTCAGCTTCTGCAGGAAGGCGCTATGCGCTGCGCGTTCTTCGTCACTCGCGGCGTGCGGCCGTGGTGCCCGAAACGGCCGCTCAACCGTGACCGTGTCGCCAAGATCGCCTGATGCATGCCGTTGAGCCAGGCCGAGATCGGGCTGCCGGCCACCGATGAGGTGCAGATAAACTTCGGCCAGCAGCTCGGAGTCAAGCAAGGCGCCATGCTTGATTCGCGCGGAACGATCGACGTCGAAGCGCCGGCAAAGCGCATCGAGGCTGTTGGGCGCGCCCGGATAACGGTTACGGGCGATTTCCAGGCTGTCGATGACGCGTGTCGGGTCGATCGGCGCGTGGCCAAGTTGTCCCAGCTCATGGTTGACAAAGCGCATGTCGAAGGCGGCGTTGTGCGCGATCAGCATGGCCGGGTCCGGCCGCCCGTCGCCGGTGTATTCGATGAAATGCACAAAGCTGTCGGCAATGGCGGCGAACACCGGCTTGGAGCTCAAGAAGTCTTCGCCCAAGCCGTGCACGGCATAGGCCTCTTCCGGCATGTCGCGTGCAGGATTGTTGTATTCGTGAAAGACACGGCCGGTTGGTACATGATTGATCAGCTCAAGCGCACCGATTTCGACGATGCGATGACCTTGGCTCGGCTCGAAGCCAGTGGTTTCCGTATCGAATACGATTTCCCGACGCAGACCGCTCATCTTTGCCCTGTTCGCTTCATGCTGCCTTCTTGCTGTGACTGTGGCGATGCCAGCCATAGGGCCAGATGCCGGCGCGTCGCCTGCCAAGCGTGTTGATGATCTGGCGGATGGCCGCTGTCGCCGGTGCCAGTCCGGCGCCACTTGGAATGACGAAATCCGCCCGCTTGCGCTTTTCGGCATCCGGCATCTGGCGCGCCAGCATGGCGCGCATCTTTTCGCGCGTCATGCCCGGGCGGGCCATGATGCGCATTTCCTGAATTTGCCGGGGCGCGCTGACCACGGCAACCGCATCGCAACGTCGATTGCCGCCCGTTTCGAACAGCAGCGGCACATCAAGCAACACCAAAGGCACGCCTGCGGCAGCGCAACGGCCCAGGAACGCCTTCTCTTCAAGGCGAACGAGCCCGTGCACGATGCTTTCAAGCCTGGCCAAGGCGTGCGGATGGCCGACGACATGCGCGGAAAGGGCCTTGCGATCGACCGCGCCGGCGGCGTCAATCGTGCCCGGAAAGGCCGCTTCGATGGGGGCGACGGCAGCGCCGCCCGGGCCGTACAGACGGTGCACCGTGGCGTCCGCATCGAATGCCGGCACACCAAAGCAGGCGAACAACTTGGTCGTCGTCGACTTGCCCATGGCCATGGAGCCGGTGAGGCCCAGGACGATCATGGTGTCAGGCCAGCCAAAACATGTGCGCGCAAGGCGTCATCGACGACAGGCTCGACTCCGAACCAGGCGGCGAAGCCCGGCGCGGCCTGGTGCAAGAGCATGCCAAGACCGTCGACCACGCGTAAGCCCCGGGCCTGGGCGCGTGCCAGCAGGTCCGTCATCAACGGGTTGTAGACGATGTCGCTGACCAGCGCGTCGGCAGGCAGCGGATGCAGGTCAATGTCCAGCGCCGGTTGATTGGTCATGCCGAGGCTCGTGGTGTTGACGAGCAGGCGTGCACCCTCGAGCGCATCGCTGCGCGATGCCCAAGGGATCGGCCGCACGCGCTCGCCGAAATTCTCGGCCAGGGTCTGGGCGCGCTCAAGACTGCGATTGCACACGCGTATCTCGGCGCAGCCGGCATCGAGCAGGGCGACGGCCACCGCCCGGGCCGCGCCACCGGCGCCGAGGACGACGGCGATGCTGCCGGTATGGCTGTGTTCAGGGGCGCCGGCGCGCAGGTTGGCGATGAACCCGAAGGCATCGGTATTGCGGCCCGCGATGCCCGCTTCGCTGATGATCAGCGTATTGACTGCGCCGATCCGCCCGGCCTGGTCGTCGATGGTGTCGCAATAGCGCATCACCGCTTCCTTGTGCGGTACGGTGACATTGGCTCCGCGAAAACCGAGCGCCGCCAAGCCTCTTGTGGCGGCCTCCAGCTTGTCGGGCTCGACGGCCAGGGGCAAATAGGCGCCGCGTAGGGCCAGGGCTTCGAGCCAGAAGCTATGCAGGCGTGGCGAAAGCGAATGCGCGATCGGCCAGCCCATGACTCCGGCAAGTTGCATGGCCCGGCTCACGGTGCACGCAGGCCGTGATGACGCAAGAAGTGCAGGAGCGGCAACAGGGGCAGACCCTGGATCGTGAAGTGGTCACCCTTGATGGCTTGCATGAGCTGGATACCGCGCCCCTCAATCTGATAGGCGCCGACGCTGTGCATGATGTCGGGGCCGGTAGCTGACAGATACCGGTCGATTTCGGCCGCGTCGAGTGCGCGCATGGTGAGCCGGGCGACCTCGATGTGATGCCAGATGCGCTCGCGCCCTTTGAAGATCACGGCGGCCGTGCGCAGGTCATGGGTTTGTCCGGCCAGCGCTTCAAGCTGCGCCCGTGCCTCGTCCAGGCTGCCGGGTTTGTCGAACCAGGCACCGGCGCAAGTCAGCAGCTGGTCGGCACCGAGCACCAGTGCGTCGGGGGCCGATCGAAGGGCGACCGTTTGCGCTTTCAGCTCGGCCAGGGCGATCGCTGCATCGTCCGCAGCGACCTCGTCCGCCTTCAGCGCGTTCTTCAGTGCGGCTTCATCCAATATCGGGGGCGACACCTGGAAGGTCAGGCCGGCCGCTTCGAGCAGACGCCGTCGGGTCGCGCTGCCGGAGGCCAGGATCAGAGTCGTTCGCGCGGATGCGTCGCCTGCCGCGGCTGACATGCTTGCTCCCCTTCGATGCCGGGCTCACTGGTCCGCTCGAAGCTGACCTCGGTTGGCCCAGCAGCATGCGCCAGGCCTGCGGCCACGACAAGAACCCCCATTCCGCTTCGATGCATGCTTGAAAGTTCACCGACGCTTTACCATCTTTGCAGTAACGCGAAGTTAAACAATTCATGTCATCCTGGCCTCATCTGTTGGAGAAGCCAGCGAGGACAAGAGGAATGGAGCCTGGTGTGGAAACGCTTCAGCAGAGTGTAAAACGAGACGCCGAGTCCTTTTTGGCCTTTGGCCTACCAACTTATGCGTTCGTCAAGCCGGTGACCAATGACGATGGTCAGCGCGCGTTCGGTATCTTTCGCGCCGACGGGACCATGGTCGCCGTCGCCGGCTCACGTGAGCTGGCCAATGTAGTCATTCGCCAGAACGACATGGAACCGATGAGCGTGCACTGAACGATGCGAGAACGCGCCGCGTGCTAGCAGGCCTGCGACCCGGCGGCGTGCATTGTTGGTGTTGTCTCAAGACGGCGGTTTCGTGACCTCGTTCGAGCGGCTGTGCGCGCAGTGCTATCGTACGCTGGCCGCGAACAACCTGTTAGGGGAATTGCCGATAGGCTGTATCCGCGGAATGTAGCTTGGTCTGCGCAGTGCGGCGGAAAGAGCGCCCACGCCGCGCGCGCCAGTTCTGACGGCGGATTAGAAGATGCTAAAATCCCACCATGCGGCGACCTCGAACGCAGGTGGGATCGCGTGCGTGTGACGGACGTACATCGGTTTGCCCGCCACGCCGCAACGAGTGCGCGATGACGTGAGCGAGACTCGGTAGCAAGCCAGCCAAGGCCACGCACGCACGCGGCCGCCGCCGGCGTCCGCCGACCGCATCGAATCGAGGCTCACCTGGACGGGCTCTTGTCCTTTGATCGACGAGAAGCCGGGCTCACGCTGGCAGAGATGGCGGCCTATCTTGAAGACGCTCGTGGCGCCGGTTTCTCGATGCGCACGTTCTGGCGAACGTTCGATAGGCGCAGCCTGACTGTCGAAAGAAACCCCCCACGCATCCGAGCAGCAGCGGGCTGACGACGCTGCCGGCGCCCGGCGCACTTGGTTCGACGGTCAACTCGACCTGGCACCCGAGCGCCTGGTCCTCATCGACGAGACCGGCGGCTCGACCAAAATGGCCCGGCGCTATGGTCGCTCGCCCAGAGGCGAGCGTTGCCGTGCGTCCTTCGCGCACGGACACTGGAAGCCGACCACCCTCGTCGTTGATGTACGCCTCGAGGGCATGATTGCCCGCATGATCCGCGATGGGGCGCTGCACGGAGCGGCCTTCATCGCTTCGCTCGAGCTGGTTTTGGGTCACCACACGGGCACGCGGCGCCATCACGGTCATGGACAACTTGCCCGCCCACAAAACCGATCGCTGTCCGGCAGGCGATCGACGGTGCCGGCGCCCAATTCCGGTTCCTTACGCCCCAAAGGCCCGATTTCAATCCGATCGAGATGGCCGTCGCCAAGTCCAAGGCCTTCTTCAACAAGGTCGCGGCACGGACCCTCGAGGCGCTCTGGGAAGCCATCGCCCAAGCGATCGACCTCTTCACATCTGCTGCATGCGCCAACGATTTCGCCGCCGCTGGATACGATCGTGACTGATCCGAAAATACTCCAGCGCATGACCGCGTGGGTTCTTCCTGTCCAATGGCTCTAGCGTAATGCCGTGTCTACACGGCTAGATCCCAAACCTCTGCCATCGCCACTACGCTCAGAGTTGGCCGAAAAGGGTCGTCACGCCGGCTGAACCATTGGCATTCAGTTGGCTGCGGGCAAGAAAGCCGACGACGATCCGCTCGACATTCCTCGGTTCGAGAAAAGCTTTCAGGCTCTTGTCGCCGAAGCGCGCTTGGCTGCGGTTTTCGAACAACCGCTGTTGCTGGTCCAGGGGCAGCTTACCGGTCGACGATGGCAGGGCGAAACCGCCCTCGATCACGCTGCGCAACGGGGGTGAGCCCATCACTTTGAGCCAGCCAACCTCACTGGCATTGTCGGCACCGGCCAGCGCCGTGATTTCGCTTTGAAAGTACAGCGCCATGCGCAGGCTGTTGCTTTCTTCACCGAGGCGCGTTTCCAGCGTGCGCTGAACGAACTTGGTCTCGATCTCGGTCACGACGGCGTCTTGCCAGGTGCGCGCGCCGAGCAGGTTGCCGTGGCCCAGCGTGGACGACATTTCGCGAAAACGCGGATCCGCCAGCCGGTTGGCAAACGAGCGCGGATCGTCGGTGCCTTCTTCGATGGCCTTGCGCAGGAACGCCGTAGCGTTGGCAAATTCATCCAGCCCAAAGGCTTTTGCGACGAAGTTGCGCAAACGGACGTCGCCGACGACATCGTCCGCCGTCAGTGTCTTGCCGATGTTTTCGCGGAAGTAGGCCAGATCACGGGCAACGACCGGGTCGTTGCGCACCATCTTGACCTGCTGATCCATGGTCTTTTGCACCTGGTACCAGCGCGCGATCGTGTTGCTTGAGCTGCTCTGTGCGACGCCGCCACCGAACAGCACGCTCGCCGTTGCTGCACTAATCACGTCACGACACCCGTCGTTTGCGCAGATCGAGCTGATCGATCTGTTCCATGCTGACGTTGGCAGACATTTGGAAAGATTCCGTTAACGCGCATGCGGGCGTTGCGTCAGGGCGTCCGCATGGTACCTATGCAGCCATGCGCCCGTAGCTCAGGGGATAGAGCATCGGTTTCCTGAGCCGAGTGTCGGAGGTTCGAATCCTT
>JBHJHH010000119.1:0-77538 GCA_050331015.1 Geminicoccaceae bacterium | reverse complement strand
CAGATGATGTCGGCGCCGGCCTCGAGATAGGCCTTGTGGATGCCGGTAATCAACTCGGGCTGGGTTATGCTGAGCAGATCGTTGTTGCCGCGCAGGTCGCTCGGCCAGTCGGCGAAGCGCTCACCGCGATAGGCGGCCTCGTCCGGACCGGCCTGCTGGATCATCGTGCCCTTGGCGCCATCGAGCACGAGAATGCGCGCGGCAGCGGCTTCTTCGAGCACGGACGAACGCGCGGATGGGGCGAGGGTCATGGTCTCTTCCCAAATCAAATCAACGAGATAATCGAAACACTTAATGCAGTGCACCGCCGTCGCGTTCGGCCACGCGGCGCAGGCCGGCGAAGCTCATGCGCTCCGGCGGCAGGCCGGCCAGCGACAGCACGCGCTTGCGGGCGGCGCGCCAGAGTTCGGCAAAGGCGACGTCATTGGCGGCGAGCAGGTCCTCGACATCGAACGACCAGCCGCCGCGGGCATCCGGCTTGAACCAGGCGACCGCCGTGCCGACGCGCTCATCGACGAAGGCGACGCGCTCATCGCCGTTCCAGGGGTGCTGCCAGAACTGCAACCGCCCGGTGCAGCTCCGCGCCAGGCGCTTGTGCGCCAGCGCGGACACGGTTGTGCGCGCGGCGGCCATCTATGCCGCCGCCCGATCGCTGCGCCCGGCAATGCCGAGCAGACGGCACAAGGCCAGGGTCAGTTCGGCGCGGTTCAGCGTGTAGATGTGGAACTGGTGGATGCCGCCGGCGATCAGCCGGCGCATCTGCTCGGCAGCCAGGCTGGCGGCCACCGGATAGGCCTGCACCGGATCGTCCTCGATGCCCTCGAACATGGCCGGCAGCCAATCCGGAATGCCGGCACCGCAGCCGGCGCTGAAGCGCTGGATCTGCGTGAAGTTGTGGATCGGCATGATGCCGACAACCAGCGGCACGTGGATGCCGAGCGCGGTCATGGCATCGCGAAAGCGCAGGATCCGGTCGGTGTCGAAGCAGTATTGCGTGATCACCCGGGCAGCGCCGGCGTCGACCTTGGCCTTGAGGTTGGCCAGATCGGCCTTTGCGCTGCGCGCTTCCGGATGCGCTTCGGGATAGCCGGCGACCGAAATGTCGAACGGCGCCACCTTGCGCAGGCCGCGCACCAGATCGACGGCGTAGGCATAGCCGTCGGCCGGCGCCAGCGCGCTGCCATCCTTCGGGCGGTCACCGCGCAAGGCGACCAGGCGCCGGATGCCGCTGTCCCAATAGGCGCGCGCGATATCGTCGGCCTCGCCGCGGCTCAGGCTGGCGCAGGTGAAGTGCGCCACGGTCGGCGTGCCGGTGCGCTGCTGCAGGCTCTGCACCCACTCGGCCGTGCCGGTCTTCTCGCCACCGCCAGCGCCGCAGGTCACCGAGATATAGGCCCACGGCAGGTCGTTCAGGCGGTCGACCGCGTCCAGCAGCTTGCCGGCCATGGCCTCGTTCTTGGGCGGAAACACTTCGTAAGACAGTTCCAGGTTTGGCAGCGCCTCACCCAGGAACGGAAAGCCTCGGGGATCGGCGAAACCAGTCCGTGTCGATGTCATGCCACATCACTCGCGGGTTGGCCGCCATCCCGGGCGGCATGGGTCGGGGTAAGGTGAACGGCGCGCGGGCCGGGCCGCCGGCCGCGCCACATCACGACCGTGAGCGGCTCGCCCGGCAGGCGGATCGGCTCGAGCGGGCTGAGCGCGACGCCCTTGAGCCAGTCGGCGATGTCGTCGTCGGCGAACCCGAGCCGGCGATGCGCCTGCTCGTCACGCAGATGCTCAAGCGTGTGCGGCGCGAAATCGACGATGATCAGCAGGCCGCCCGGACGGAGCACGCGTGCCGCCTCGCGCAGCACGGCTTCGGGGTCATCGGCGACATGCAGCACGAGATGCAAAACCACGGCATCGACCGCCGCGTCTTCCAGCGAGAGCGCATACATGTCGCCCTGGCGCACCTCGACATTACGGGCCAGGGCGCGATCCAGATGGCTGCGCGCCACCGCCAGCATGCCGGGCGAGGCATCGATGCCCAGCCCTTGGCCAATATGGGGGGCCAGCACCTGCAGCACCCGGCCGGTGCCGGTGCCGATGTCGAGCAGCTTGGCCGGCTTGAAAGGCTGGATCAACTCGACCAAAGCGCGCTCGACCTGGGTGTGATCGACATGCAGCGCGCGCAGCTCGTCCCAGCGCTCGGCCAGCGAGCCATAGCGCGCCGCGGCGTCCTGTTTGCGCTTGGCGCGCACGCCATCGAGGCGACGGCGGTCTTGGATCAGCTCGGGGTCGTCCGAGGGCAGCAGCCGGCCGAGCGTGCGCGCCAGCCGCGCGGCACCGCCTTGACGCGTGCGCCGGTAGAACACCCAGGAGCCCTCGCGGAACTTCTCGAGCAGGCCGGCATCGGTCAGCACCTTGAGATGACGCGACACGCGCGGCTGGCTCTGGCCCATGATGTGGGTGATCTCGCTGACCGTCCACTCGCCCTGAGCGCAGATCGCCAGGAGGCGCAGGCGTGACGGCTCGGCCGCGGCACGCAAGCCGGCGAGCAGGTCGTCCAAACTGTCCAGGCGTTCCGCCGTACTACTCAACTGCCTGTCACCTCGTTCGCCGGCACAGCGCCCTCATTGCCGGTGGCACGGTGCGCCCGCTTCGTTACCCTAGATCCTTAGCACTTACCGCTAAGTCTTTATGCAAAAAGCACTTCCTGAAACGCACTCGGCGCTCTGGTCCAGTCCGCCGGATCGACGCCAGCGTGGCTCGTCCGGGGGCATCATCGGCAAACCATAGCAAGGCGTTCAGATATGTACAAATCTTTATATCCTTCTGCCCACCCGCTGACAAGCCATTGACATCATCGGATACCGCGCCAAAGCGCCTGCACAGGCCGGTCGGGCGGCTTGATTGCCGGCGCGACACCGCCACTCTCTTCTGGGGATGGGTGTGCCTGCCGGCATTCATCCCGTCAGACGGCAGGGCGATGCCGCGATCGAGCGTCAGGCCAGCCCGAGGCGCGGAAGGAGACCGCGAGATGAGCACAGTGTCGTTGCGTTGGATCAGGCATGGCGCCTGTGGCCTGCTCGCCATCGCCATGCTTTGGCCGATCGCTGCGGCGGTCGCCCAGGACAACAGCCAGGCGAGCGTGCGCGATCGGGTCGATGCCGTGGTCGGCGTGCGTGCCGAAATCCCGCCCGAAGCGCGCACTGCCGGGATCCTCGGGCGCGAGCGCGAAGGCAGCGGCGTGGTCATCGACGCCAGTGGCCTGGTCCTGACCATCGGCTATGTCATTCTCGAGGCCGATTATGTCGAGCTGTTCGATGCCGAGGGCGAGGTGATCATCGCCGACATCGTCGCCTATGACCACGAGAGCGGCTTCGGCATTGTGCGCGCCCGCACGGCCCTGGCGACCACGCCCATGCCGCTCGGTGATCCGGCCGCCCTTGAAGGCGGCGATCCGGCGCTGGTCGTGTCGCGCGTCGACGGTGAGCTCGCCTTCAGCCCGGTGACCCTTGCCGATCGCCGGGTGTTTGCCGGCTATTGGGAATATCTACTCGAGGCCGCGCTGTTTACCGCGCCCGCCCATCGCGCCTTTGCCGGCGCCGCCTTGATGGATGCGCAAGGCTCCTTGATCGGCATCGGCTCGCTGTTCGTCGGCGATCCCTACGGCGCCAATCGGGCACATCCGGGCAACATGTTCATCCCGATCGACGAGCTGGAGCCGATCCTGGCCGACCTGCTCAGCGAAGGCCGGCGATCGGGCGCGGTCCGCCCGTGGCTGGGCCTGCAGATCGATCCGTCCGGTCCGCTTTTGCAAACGCGGCGGGTCAGCGAAGACGGCCCGGCGGCGAGCGCCGGCATACGCCCGGGCGACATCATCGTCGGGGTCGGCGGCGAGCCGGTGCGCTCGCTCGAGACCTATCTGCGCATCTTGTGGGCGCAAGGGGTCGCCGGCGATCCGATCACCCTGCAGATCCTGCGCGGCGCCGAGATCGTGCCGATCGAGATCATCAGCGGCGATCGCTACGACTATTTGCGGCTCGATCCGGTCTACTGAGGCGTCAATAGCGGTTCAGGCGGTGCCGCCAGGCCAGTTCAAGTACCAGCCAGGGCGGCCGGTCCTCCGGCGTCATGGCCATCCCCCGGCGCCGCGCCGCCGCCAGATCACGCGCCGCAAGTACGGTGAGCAACAGGGCCGGACGCAGGCTGGCGGCGACGCCGGCCCGCACAGCACGCGCCTGGGTGATGTCGGCGTCTGCCTGGCGGACGATCTCGTCGAGCAGGCCCTGGAGCCGGTGGGCCGCCTCGCCTTCGGCAAGCTGGGTCAGATCGATGCGCTCGGCGCGCAGCGCATCATCCGGCAACAGGGTCCGCCCGGCCGCCGCCATCTGCCGCGTCACCGCCACTAGGCGCATCAGGCCGTGGGCGCGACCGGCCGCACGCGCCGCCTGGCGTTGCTGGGCGTCCGCGCCGAGCAGCACGGCACCGGCTTCGTTCAGGCCACCGCTGGTGGCATCGACAAAGGCGAACAACTGGCGCGTATCAACGATCGGCACGTCGTCCATTTCGCGCTCCCGGGCATCGATCGCTGCGTGCAGCAGGTCGACATCCAAGGGAAAACTGGCCTTGGCTTCGGCCAGCGCTTCGATCACCGGATGCGCCAGCACCTCGCCGCGCGCAAGACCGACAAGCGCATCGCGCCACCATTGCAGACGGATCAACCCGAGCATCGGCTGGCTGACGATCGTCGCGATCTGGGCCAGCTCATTGTTGAACGCCGCCAGGGCAAACAGCCCTTCCCGCCGCCTTGGCGCGGCAAACAGCGCGCATAGGTAACGATCGCGGTCGTGTTAGCGGCATTGACGGCCGCAATAGGACAGCGGATAGGCTTCAGACATGATGCGCGCTCAATCCATGGCGGACCCGTTAATGGCTGAAGTGGCGAAGCCGGACGCTTCTGTCCAACCCGCCGCGCATGGCAGGCCAGCGCTGTTGCGCCAAGCGCAGCGGGAGAATTTTCCGGTCGCCTCGTTCCTGTTGCCGAAAGCGCAACGGCCGGCGGTGATCGCGTTCTACAATTTCGTGCGCACGGCCGACGACATCGCCGATAGCCCGACGTTGGCAACAGAGGCCAAGTTCGAGGCGCTGGCTGCCTTGGAAGCCGGCCTCGACGGCGCGCCGGGGCCGACGGTGGCGCAAACGCTGCACGCGATCGATGCCCGGTTCGGCTGCGGCGTGCGCGAAGCCCGCGCCATGCTGGCTGCCTTTCGTCAGGATGCCGCCAATGCGCCGATCGCTGACGAGGCCGGTCTGCGCGCCTATTGCCAGGCCTCGGCCAATCCGGTCGGGCATTTCCTGTTGCATCTGCATGGCACCCATGACGCGCGCGCCTTCCTGACCAGTGATGGCTTGTGCACCGCGCTGCAACTGCTCAATCACCACCAGGACGTGCGCACGGACTATCGTGATCTGCGCCGGATCTACCTGCCGCAGACCTGGCTAGACGCGGCCGGCGTTGCGCCCGAAGCGCTGGCGGCCGAGCGGGCGAGCGCCGGCGTGGCCCGGGTGCTCGCGCGGCTGCACGCACTGGCCGGCGTGGAGCTGGCCAAAGCGGCGCCCTTGTGCCGGCACATCAGCAACCGCCGCATGCGCGCCGAAGCCGGCGCCATCCGCGCGCTGGCGCGTGCTTTGCACCGACGGTTGGCCGGGGCCGACCCGCTCGCCCACGACATTCGCTTGAGCAAACCAGCCAAGCTGGCCGTGGGGCTCTCTGGCGCGTTGCGCGGCATGGTGGCGGCATGAGCGAGACCGGATCGGCGCACGCAACAGCCGACGTCGCCGGCATCGTCACGCGCTCGAAAAGCAGCTTCACTTGGCCGATGCGCCTGTTGCCCGCCGCCAAGCGCCAGGGCCTGTTCACCCTTTATGCCTTCGCCCGCAAGCTCGACGACATCGCCGATGGCGACGCCCCGACGGCGCGCAAGCTGGCTGATCTGCAGCTCTGGCGTGAGGAAATCGACCGGATTGCCGATCAGCGCCCGTGCCTGCAGCCACTGGCCAGGGCGATGGCCGAGACCTGTGCCCGCTTCAAGCTGCCGCGCGCCCCCTTCGATGCCTTGCTCGATGGCATGGAGAGCGATGCCAGCGGACCGCGCAGTGCCCCCAGCCGCAGCGGCTTCGAGCGCTATTGCTACCAGGTCGCCGGCAGCGTCGGCGAGCAGTGCGTGCGCATTTTCGGCCGCGACGACGGCCCGGCGCTGCGCTTTGCCCGCGAGGTCGGCAGCGCCTTGCAGACCACGAACATCCTGCGCGATATCGACGAGGACGCCCGCCAGGGCCGGGTCTATGTGCCGCGCGATCTGCTCGATGCCCTGGCCATGCCGCACGATGCCGCCGGCATCAGCGATCACCCGCAACGCGCCGCGCTGGCCGCCCGGCTGGGTGCGGTGGCGCGCACGCACTTCGCCAATGCCCGGGCCTGTCTGCGCGAAGCCGGGCCGGAAGGCCTGTTCACCGCCAGGCAGATCATGGCGGTCTACGAGGTCCGTCTCGAGCGCATGGCGCGCAGCGGCTATGCCAAAGGCGTCGACGGCCGGCCCGGCCCGCTCGGCCTGTTGCGCGCGTTGCTGCGGCCGACGTGGTCGCTCTAGGCACGCGCCACATCATCGGCGGCGGCCTTGCCGGCCTGGCGGCGGCGGAACGGCTCGCCCGCCACGGTGCGCGCGTCGAGCTGTACGAAGCCGCGCCGGGCCTGGGCGGCCGCTGCCGGTCGTTCTTTGACGCCGCTTTGGATGCCGAACTGGACAATGGCAGCCATGTGCTGATCCGCGCCAACACCGCCGTCGTCGATCTCTTGCACCGGGCCGGTGTTGAGCGGCCCTTCACGGCCCTGCCGGCCGTGCCGATGATCGATCTGCGCGATGGCACCCGCTTCGCCCTGCCCAAGCGGCACGGACCGGCGCCGTTCTGGCTGCTGGCGCCCGGGCGCATCGTGCCCGGGGCGTGCCGGGCGGATGGCTGGCGCGCCCTGGCGGCCATGGCACGACCGACGAACGATGCAACCGTTACAGATGCCTTCGGCGGCTGCGGCGCCCTGTACAACAAGCTGCTCGAGCCGCTGGCTCTGGCGATCTTGAACACGCCGGCCGAACGCGCCAGTGCCGCGCTGTTTGTCAAGACCATGCGGCTCGCAACCACCGGACCGGCGCGGCGCGGCGACCTCCTGGTGTTCCGCCAGCCGTTTGCCAGCGGCATGATCGGCCCGCTCGAGCGCCATCTGCGTACGCAAGGCGTCACGTTGCACACCGGCATGCGGCTGGAAGCGCTGCACAGCGACGCGGACCGGATCGTCGCCCTGCAGTTTCGGCAGCAACGCATCGCCCTTAGCGACGACGACCATGTTATTCTCGCCGTGCCGCAGGGGCCGGCCGCCGGCCTGCTGCCCGACTTGCAGACACCGGCGGCGACACAGGCCATCGTCAACGGCCATTTCCGCCTGCCCGACGGCGGTGTCGCCGCCACGCCGCTGACCGGTCTGATCGGCGGCAGCGGTCAGTGGCTGTTCCAGCGCGATGGCATCGCCAGTGTCACGGTCAGCGCCGCCGATGATCTCGCCGCGCAAGACGCCGGTGTCATCGCCCGTCTGCTCTGGCATGACGCCGCCCAAGCCCTTGGCCTGCCGCCCGGGCCGCTGCCTGCGCACCGCATCGTCAAGGAAAAACGCGCGACCTTTGCGCAGACCCCGGCTGGCCTGGCTCGACGGCCCGGCGCGAACACGCGCTATCGCAATCTGACGCTCGCCGGCGACTGGACCGCCACCGGCCTGCCGGCGACGCTCGAAGGGGCCGTGCGCTCCGGTCGCCACGCCGCGGCGCGCGCGTTGCAGCGCCGTCAACGGAACTGAAAGCGGCCTGTGGGGTTCCCCTCGCAGAGCGCAGCGCTTATGTCAGCGGGCGTGAGCGCGCCAAGACGCCACGGAAAGCGGATGGAGATAACCAGACATGGCCGTTGAACTACCCCCCCTGCCTTACGCCTATGAAGCGCTCGAGCCGCATATCTCGCGCGAGACGATGACGCTGCATCATGACAAGCATCATCAGCTCTATGTCACCAATGTGAACAAGCAGATCGACGACAATGCCGAGCTGCAGGGCAAGTCGCTGGTCGAGATCGTCAAGCTGGCCGGCAGTGACCTCGCCAAGTATCAGCCGGTCATGAACCAGGGCGGCCAGGCGCTGAACCACAATCTTTACTGGGAAACCATGACCCCCGGCGGTGCCAACGTGCCGTCCGGCGACTTGGCCAAGCTGATCGACGAGGCGTTCGGTTCGTTCGAGGACTTCAAGAGCCAGTTCAAGGCCAATGCCAACAGCGTGTTCGGCAGCGGCTGGGGCTGGCTGGTTCTGGAGGACAGCGGCAAGCTCGCCATCATGAAGACGCCGAACGGCGACAATCCGTATGGCGTCAACAAGGTGCCACTGCTCGGCATCGACATGTGGGAGCACGCCTTCTACGTCGATCGCCGCAACGTCAAGGCCGAGTACATCGACGCGTTCACCGACAATCTGGTGAACTGGGACGTGGTCGCCCAGCAGCTCGCTGCGGCGCGCTGACAAGGGCCGACATCCCGGCGCACGACAGGGCGTCGCCCGGCAATCGGGTGACGCCTTTGTTTTTTGCCGATTTGCGCTATAGGCATGGCCGATGCCGGTGGCTTATGCAGGGTGGTGTAAAGCAGCCGGCACGTCACTTGTGCCGCTGCAAGGAGACCGCTGCCATGCCGATTGCTCGTGTCCTACTCGCCCTGCCCGTGGCAGTCGCCCTGGCCTCGTGCGCGGCGACGCAGACGACGATCGCCAAGCGCAATCTCGACGTGCAGACCAAAATGAGCCAATCGGTGTTTCTCGAGCCGGTTTCGCCAGCCAGGCGCACGGTCTATGTCGAGGTGCGCAACACCTCGGACCGGCCGGAACTCGATCTGGCCACGCCAATCCGCCAGCAGATCGCCGCGAATGGCTATCGCGTCGTCGATGATCCGGCACTGGCACAATACATGCTGCAGGCCAATGTTCTGCAGGCCGGCCGCGAGGCGCCGACGGCCGGCGAGGCCTCCGGCGGTGCCAGTACCATCGGGGCCGGTGCCATCGGTGCCGGTATCGGTTATGGCATCGGCAATCAATCGGCTAGCAGCTCGGTCGCCGGCGGCCTGATCGGTGCCACGGCCGGCTATCTGGCGGATACGCTGGTTAAGGACGTCACCTACACGATCATCGCCGACGTTCAGGTGTCCGAGCGCGTACCGTTCGGCACAGCGGTGACCCAGACGACGGATCAAAGCCTGACCCAGGGCACCAGCGGCAGCACCCAGGTCCTGGCCAGTGAGGTGACCGACTGGAAGCGCTATCAAACCCGCGTGGTCAGCACGGCCAACAAGGTCAATCTCGAGTGGCAAGAGGCGGCACCGGACCTGGTCGCCGGGCTATCGCGCTCGGTCGGCGGGATTTTCTAGGCAAGCTTTGCGGCAAAACGCTTGCTTTGGGCGCATGCGCTCGGCTGTTGTGGCTTAAGCAGACAACGAGACGCCGAGAAACGCCATGGACAGCATTCTGATCGGCGCCAGCGACGACGCGCTGCAAACGCTGACCCTCAAGCGGGCCAATCGCCACGGCCTGATCGCCGGTGCGACCGGTACCGGCAAGACGGTGACCTTGCAGATCCTCGCCCAGGGCTTCGCCGAGGCCGGCGTGCCGGTGTTCCTGGCCGATGTGAAGGGCGATCTGTCCGGCATTGCCGTCGCCGGTGCGCCCAAGGATTTCATCGAGGAGCGCGCGGCCAAGATGGACCTGGCGCCGATGGCCTATGCTGGCGCACCGGTGGTGTTCTGGGATCTGTTCGGCGAACAGGGCCATCCGGTGCGTACGACCATGGCCGAGATGGGGCCCTTGCTGCTCGCCCGCCTGCTCGATCTGAACGAAACGCAGGAAGGCGTGCTCAATGTCGCCTTCGAGGTCGCCGACGAAGACGGCCTGCTGGTCCTGGATCTGGCCGATCTGCGCGCCTTGCTCACCCATATCGGCGAGAACGCCAAAGACATTTCGCTGCGCTATGGTCGGGTAAGCAGCGCTTCGATCGGCGCCATCCAGCGCCGCCTGCTCGCCTTCGAGCGCGACGGCGCCGAACATTTCTTTGGCGAACCGGCGCTCAAGCTGGCCGACCTGATGCGCACCGGCGCGGATGGCCGCGGTCTGATCAACGTGCTCGCGGCCGATCGGCTGATGCTGTCGCCCAAGCTGTATGCCACGTTCCTGCTCTGGCTGTTGTCCGAGCTGTTCGAGGAGCTGCCCGAGGTCGGCGACCCGGACAAACCCAAGCTGGTGTTCTTTTTCGACGAGGCGCATCTTTTGTTCGAGGACGCGCCCAAAGCGCTACTGACCAAGATCGAGCAGGTCGTGCGCCTGATCCGATCAAAAGGCGTCGGCGTCTATTTCGTCACGCAAAGCCCGCTCGATATCCCGGAAGATGTCCTCGGCCAGCTCGGCAATCGGGTCCAGCACGCCTTGCGCGCCTTCACGCCCAAGGACCAGAAAGCGGTGCGCGCCGCAGCCGAGACGTTTCGCGCCAATCCCGCGCTGGATACCGCAACCGTGATCACCGAGCTTAGCGTCGGCGAGGCGCTCGTCTCGACCCTGGATGGCAAGGGCGTGCCGTCGGTTGTCCAGCGCACGCTGATCCGCCCGCCGGCCTCGCGCATGGGCCCGCTCAGCGATGACGAACGCATAGCGATCCGTCAGGCCAGCCCGCTCAACGGCGTGTATGACGAAGCCGTCAATCGCGAGTCGGCCTACGAGCTGCTCGATCAGCGGGCCAAGGCGGCCGAAGCCGGGGCGGACGAAGCGGCAGCGCTCGACCTCGACTGGCAGACATCCAGCGGCGGCTACCAGCCCTATGGCAGCTCGGGCGGCGGTTACACCTCGGCCAGGGAGATCCCCTCGCCCGGCGGCGGCGGTTTCAAGGCCGGCGGCCGCTATGACTATGGCCGTGGCCAGCCCAAACCGCCAAAGCGCAGCGCATCACGCCAGACGGCCAGCGAAGCGGCGTTGAAAAGCATGATGCGCAGCGCCGGCACGGCGCTCGGCCGCGAGCTGGTGCGCGGCATTTTCGGCTCGCTCAAGCGCCGGCGCTAGGCCGGCAGGGCGATCAGCGCCGCGGCCACGCGCCGGCCCTCGGTCTGAAGCACGTTGAAGGTGCGACACGCCGCCGGCGTATCCATCGGCTCGACGACCATGCCCAATTCGCGGATCGCCTGGCGCAGGCCCGGCGTGATCATCTCGAAGCGCCCGCCGGTGCCGAGCACGAGGATCTCCGGCACGGGCTCGCTTTGCACCAGCGGCTGCAGGCTGGCGCTGTCGAGCTGGCTGAACGCCGCGATCGACCAGCCCATGGTACGCTCAGCACGCACCAGGACCGAGCCCTGATACTGTTCACCGGAAATCTTGAAGCCACCCGCCTCATAGGCCTGCACGAGCTGAACGCCTTCATCGGGAAGTGGCGTAATCTCCAAACCGTTACCCCTCGGCCTCGCCGGCTGTTTCGGACGCGCCGCCGCTCGGCGCCTCTTCACGCCGCGGGTTTAACATGAGCACCACCGGTGCGGCGATGAAAATCGAGGAATAGGTGCCGACAATGACGCCCCAGATCATCGCCAGAGTAAAGCCGCCGATCACGGCTGGCCCGACAACATAGAGTGCGGCAAGCGCCAGCAATGTCGTCAAACCAGTGACAAGCGTGCGCGCCAGTGTTTCATTGATCGACAGATCCAGGACTTCGGTAAGTGGCTTTTTCTTGTAACGGCGCAGATTCTCGCGCACGCGATCGAAAACGACCACTGTGTCATTCAGCGAATAGCCGACAATGGTCAACACGGCTGCGACCGTCGACAGGTTGAACTCCATGCCGGTGAGCGCGAACAGCCCGAGCGTCAAGATGACATCGTGCGCCAAAGCCGCGACCGCGCCGACGCCGAACTGCCACTCGAAGCGCAGCCAGATGTAAATGAGCACGGCGCCAAGCGCCAAGCCAACCGCCAGCAAACCGTCGATCAGCAACTCTTCGCCGACCTTGGGACCGACGAACTCGACACGACGAAAGGAAATGTCATCACCGTAGACGTCGGTTAACACCGCCTTGACTTCTTCGACGGCCACGAGTTGCTCGGCTTCGTCGCCCTGCTGGCGTTCGATACGGATCAGGACATCGGTTTCGGCGCCGAATTCCTGCAACGCGACTTCACCGACGTCCAGCTCGCTCAAGATGCTGCGCAGTTCGGTCAGGTTGGCAGCCGTCGTGCTGCGCGTTTCGATCAGAATGCCGCCGCGAAAATCGATGCCGAAATTCAGGCCTTTGACTACCACCAGCAACAACGCCAGCGCCAGGATGACCGCCGAGCCGATCATCGCCGGCCGGCGGTAGGCGAGAAACGGGTAGGACGGCACGTCATGGAGGAAGCGGAATTTCATCGGTCCAGTCCTCCTCAAAGCGGCAGCGTGCTGGGACGGGTACGCCGCCACCATTCGCTGATCAGCATCCGTGTCAGGGTGATCGCCGTGAACATCGAGGTGGCGATGCCGATGGCCAGGGTCACCGCGAATCCCTTGATCGGCCCGGAGCCGAACTGGAACAGCAGCACGGCGGCGATCAGCGTGGTCACGCTGGCATCGATGATCGTGCGCATGGCCTGCTTGTAGCCAGTATCGATCGCCGAGGCCGGCGTCTTGCCGACGCGGATCTCCTCGCGAATGCGCTCGAAAATCAGCACGTTGGCGTCGACCGCGATACCGATGGTCAGCACGATGCCGGCGATGCCGGGCAGCGTCAGCGTCGCACCGAGGATCGACAGCGCCGCCATGATGAGCAGCACGTTCACTACCAGCGCGATATTGGCGAAAACGCCGAACAAGCGATAGTAGAGCAGCATGAAGACGATCACGGCGAGGATCGCGAGCACGCCGGCGATCTCGCCGGCACGGATCGAGTCCGCGCCGAGATCCGGGCCGACCGTGCGCTCCTCGATGACGGTCATCGGCGCCGGCAAGGCGCCAGCACGCAGCAGGATCGCCAGCTCGTTGGCGGTTTCGAAGGTGAAATTGCCGGAAATGATGCCGTTGCCGCCGAGAATCGGGCTTTGGATGCGCGGCGCCGAGATGACCTCGTCATCGAGCACGATCGCCAGCAGCCGGCCGACATTTTCCTGGGTGACATTGCCAAAGCGGCGGGCGCCGACTGTATCGAAGCGGAAGCTGACCACCGGCATGGCGTCCTGGGTGGTCGGCTGGGCATCGATCAGATGCTCGCCACTGACCTCGACTCGGCGATTGACCACCCACATCTGCGGCTCGCCGTCGGCCGTGACGGCGTTTTCGTCCGGCAAGAGCATGCGGCCGGGCGGTGCGCGCCCGCCGGTGAACTCGCTGGGCGATGTCTCGCTGTCGACCATGTGGAAGGTCAGCTTGGCGGTCTGACCGAGCAGGCGCTTGATCGATTCCGGGTCTTTTTCGCCGGGCACCTGGACGAGAATGCGGTTGTCGCCCTGGCGCTGGATGGTCGGCTCGCGCGTGCCGACCTCATCGATCCGCCGGCGGACGATTTCCAGCGCCTGGGTCACCGCATTGCTGGTCGCCTGCTCCATCTCGGCCGGGCTGAGCGCGATGCTCAAGCGGCCATCGCCCTCGCGCTCGATGAGCACATCCGGATTAATGCGATCGCTGACCAGCGCGTCCTCGAGCAGCTCGATGGCGCGATTCGCGCTGGCCGGGTCGGTCAGGGTCAGCGTCACCGCGCCGCCACGCACGCCGAGGCCGCGATAGCCGATGCGCTCGCCACGCAAGATCGCGCGCGCCTCATCGACCATGGCATCCAGGCGCTCATCGATGACCGCCTGGGTTTCGACTTCGAGCAGCAGATGCGAGCCGCCCTGGAGATCGAGACCCAGATTGATCTGATCGCGCGGCAGGAAGCTCGGCCAGCCGGCGACTGTTTCGCGCGAGAACAGATTGGGGATGGTGAACAGGATCGCGCCGAGGCAGACGACGGCGACCAGGGCAACCTTCCAGCCCGGCGTACGTAACATGGATGGCTCTTACTTCTTGTCGCCGCCGGTGAACTTGCTCAGGAAGCCGCCGCCGCCGGCTTTCTTCTCAGCCTGGGCGTCGGTGGCAGCGGGCTTGTCCTCATTGGCCGGTGCCGGCTGGGTGACGGCGATCTTGCTCTGCACGGTCGGCCTGGCGACCTTGATACGGACATCCTTGGCGATCTCGACGAGCAGCGCGTCCTCGCTGTCCTCGACCTTGACCACGGTGCCGTAGACGCCACCGCCGGTGACGATTTTATCGCCCCGCTTCAAGGACTTGATCATGTCTTGATGCTCACGCATGCGCTTTTGCTGCGGGCGGATGAGCAGAAAATAGAAAACGACGAAGATCAGCACCAGCGGCAGCAGCGAGATGAGATCGAATGCGCCGCCTGGCGCGCCCCCTGCTGCCTGCGCATAAGCGTTTGAAATCAGCATGTTATGTCCAGTTCGACGATGCGCGAGCGCGCGGACTATAGCGGCGCCGGCAGGCTTTGCAAACCACCGCCCCTTCGCGCCCTTCACCTGAAGCAGATTGCTGCGCACGACAAGCCTGCTAGCTTCGCGCAGCCTTGAAAACGCACCACCGTCGCTTGTGACCATGCCTATGCACGTAACCGATGCCGATCGCTTGACCCTGCAACGCATTGCCGACGCCCTCGAGCGTCTGGCGCCGCCGCCAGCGCGCGCGCCGGATCTGACGGCGAGCGCGGCCTTCGTCTTCGAGCCGCCGGCCGGCCTGCGATCGATCGAGCAGGTCGCCGCCGTCGACTACGCCCTGTTGCAGGGCATCGAACGGGTCGCCGACACGCTGCTCGCCAATACGCGCCGCTTTGCGCACGGCCTGCCGGCCAACAATGCCCTGCTCTGGGGCGCACGCGGCATGGGCAAGAGCTCACTGGTCAAGGCCGTGCATGCGCGCATCGTCGTCGAGGACAACCCGGCGCTGAAGCTGATCGAGATCCACCGCGAGGATATCGACCGCCTGCCGCACCTCCTGGCGCTGCTGCGCGATCGCCCGGAGCCGTGCCTGCTGCTGTGCGACGACCTGAGCTTCGATGTCGGCGAAACCAGTTACAAATCACTGAAAACCGTGCTCGATGGCGGTATCGAGGGCCGGCCGGCCAATGTGCTGTTCTATGCCACCTCCAACCGCCGTCACCTGATGCCGCGCGACATGATCGAGAACGAGCGGCGCACGGCGATCCACGGCGGCGAGTCCGTCGAGGAGAAGGTCTCGCTGTCCGACCGGTTTGGCCTGTGGCTCGGTTTCCACGCCTGCGATCAGGCGACCTATCTGGCCATGATCGACGGCTACATCGCGCATTACCGGCTCGACATCGACGCGGATGCCTGGCGACCGCAGGCGATCGAATGGGCGGCAACGCGCGGCGCGCGCTCCGGCCGGGTCGCCTTTCAGTTCGTGCAGGATCTGGCCGGCCGTCTGGGCGTGCCGCTCAAGGCCTAGCGCGCGTCATCGCCGTCCGGCGTGCAGGCATCGGTCGCGAACAGACGGCGGACGATCTCATACGGAAAGCCGGCACGGGCCATGCGCGCCAGGCCGCGCGCGCGCTCGGCGTCCGGCGCACCCGCGCTTTGAAACGGACCCAGACGATGCTTGCGCGCAAACGTGCAGGCCGCGCGCCATTCGGCATCGCCATCAACGTCGCTGTCTTCACCGTCGAACGCGTCGGAGACGACCTCGGCCGGGTAGCCGGCAGCCGCCAGCTTGGCTTCAATGAAACGGCGCGAGCGCCCGCTCGCGCGCAGGCGGCGCACGGCAGACGCGGCACTCGCCGGCTCGTCGATATAGCCGGCGGCGACGAAATCGTTCAGGCATCGCTCAATGATCACCTGTTCGTCGCCACTTGGCGCCACGCCGCTGACCCGCCGGACATGGCGGACCAGGGCATGCTCGACCTTGCGCCGGCTGGCGGCGTAACGGGCAACATAGCGCAAGCCTGCCGCACGCAGATCCGCTTCCGTGACGGCGGCGCCATCGGCATCAGGGCGGCGGCTGTTGCTCACGGCACGAGATCGCGCTCAGTTCAGCTCGGTGAGATCCGGGCGATCAGCACAGCAGGTGTGCACCAGCTTGCCAAGAAGTTCGCGCGTGCCGCTCGGATTGACGGCATAGAAAATCTTGCGCTGTTCGCGGCGTGCCGAGAGCAGACCCGCGCGCTCGAGCTGGCTCAGATGAAACGACAGGCTGGAAGGGGCCAGTTGCAGGCGCTTGGCAATCTCACCAGCGCTCAGGCCCTTTTCCGGGCTGCGCGCCAGGAGCATGAACACCTCGACACGGTGCACATGGGCCAGGGCTGCGATTCGCTCCGCCAGCGCCTCTGGATCCTCGGTCACCGTCGCGTCCACCCGATTGTACTCCATTCGTGCCACGCCCCTTCCGTCAAAAATCGTCCCGCGCATGTGCTCACTCCCCAAGAAAAGACGTCTGCCCATCTTGGCGCCAATGGCCGGCTTGCGACCTCGACAGGCCCGGTCGTGCATGTGCACCGTCATAACAATGCACAGCCGATGCTTAACGTTGCCTGTCATCTGCGAGAAAAATGAAACGGCCTTAACATCCTGTTTACCGGCTTCAGGGCATACTCGCTGCCGAGCCCGGGCCAGCGCGTGCCGGCCCGCGCGTGGACAGTGGTGAATGGGAGTTGCCATGGCCGGCGGCGGTCACGACGACGAGGAAGGCGGCCATCACGGCGGCGCATGGAAGGTCGCGTATGCCGACTTCGTAACGGCGATGATGGCGTTTTTTCTGCTCATGTGGCTGATTTCGGCCACGACCGAAGAGCAAAAGCGCGGCATCTCCGACTATTTCGATCCGAAAATCCCGCTCAGTCGGACGACGACCGGCGGCATCGGTCTGTTCTATGGCGAATCCCTGTTTTCGACGGAGAAGGCCATCAAGGATGGCACCGGCGGCGACACGCGTTCGCACAATCCCGGCGATGACGGCGACAAGTCCATGCAGGACAATTTCAAGCCGGGTCAATCCTCGCTGGCCGAAGGCGGCAAGCGCAACCGCGATGGCAAGGCCAGCCAGACCATCGACGGCGCCAGCCTGGTCGCCGGGACGCACATCAACGACAACGCCGAGTTGATCGCCGGGTCCGCGACGGCGGCCTTGCCCATGGGCGAACCGGCTCAAGAACCGATCGACGATGAGGTCCTGCTCGCCTTCGTGCGCGCGGAAGTCGAGGCCTATTTCGGGCGATCCGCCGTCTATGATGAGCTGGCCGATCATTTCCGCTTCTCGGTCACGCCTGAGGGCATTCGTATCGATCTGGTCGATCGCAGCGGCAGCCCGTTGTTCGAGGCCGGCGCCGCGCGCATGACGCCGCGCGGTGAAGAGCTTGTGCGCGGTGTCGCCGCCATGGCGGCCGATACCACCAATCGCATCGCGCTGACCGGCCATACCGATGCGACGCCCGTGACGCAGAGCGCTGCGTACAGCAACTGGGAGTTGTCGACCGAACGGGCGCTGGCGGCGCGGCAGATCCTGCAGGCGAGCGGCGTCGCCCCATCGCGCCTGCAGCGTATCGAAGGGCGCGCGGCCACCCAGCCGCTGCCGGATGTCGACCCGCTCGCCCCGGCCAACCGGCGCGTCGGCATCATTCTCTTGCGCGAAACCGGACAAAGCGACCGGCGCTAACTTTGCCTTAACGGAATTGCGTTAAGACCGATGCAGGCAACGACACCGCCTTCTCCGGAGGCGGCGACTGATCAAGAAGGATCGCTCATGGGTCTCGGTTCCTCCCTCAACGCTGGCGTCCAGGGTCTCAACGTCAATTCCACCCGGCTGGCAACCATCGCCGACAACATCGCCAATTCCGGCACGGTCGGTTACAAGCGCAGTTCGACGGAGTTCTCCGCCATGGTCCTTGGCTCGGGCAGCGGCGGCAAGTATGCCGCCGGCGGCGTGCGCGCGTCGGTGCGCGGCCACATCTCCGAAAAAGGCCTGATCGCCGGCACCTCGAGCAGTACCGATATCGCCGTCGACGGCCGCGGTTTCCTGCCGACGACATCGACGCTGCCGAGCGAGTTGACCGGCGGCGCGGTCGGCGAATTCCTCTTGAAGACCACGGGCTCCTTCCTGCCCGATGCCAACGGCTTCTTGCGCGACGCGTCCGGCCACTATCTCCTCGGCTGGGAACTCGGCCCGGATGGCACGCCGCTGACCGCCGCCGCGCGCGACAGCGCCAACGGCCTGTCGCCGGTCACCGTGCGCGGCACCGAGTTCATCGCCGCACCGACCACCCAGATCACCCTGGCCGCCAATCTGCCGGCCGAAGCCACCAAAGCCGGCGGCACCGGTGATCCGGTGACCATGCCGGTCGAATACTTCAACAATGTCGGCGCATCCGAAACGCTGACCCTGGTGTTCGAGCCGAGCGTGCCAGGTGTCGGCCAGTCCAACCTGTGGACCGTGCGCGTCAACGACAGCGCCAGCACACCGAGCGAGGTGGCTTCCTTCGACATCCAGTTCGACGACACCATGGCCTCGGGCGGCACCATCCTCGACGTGCCGGCCGGCTCACTGGTTGGCGCCACCTATGACGGCGCCACCGGCATGGTCGATCTCAGCGTGGCCGGCGGCCCGATCTCGATCGATATCGGCACCATCGCCAGCGGCAAGGGCCTCACCCAGTATGCCGGCGCGTTCGCACCGATCGCCGTCAATCGCGACGGCGCGGCCTTTGGCTCGCTGAGCAATGTTGAGATCACCGATGGCGGCATCGTCGAGGCGATTTTCGACAACGGCCAGCGCCGCCCCCTCTTCCAGGTGCCTGTGGTCGATGTCGTCAACCCGGACGGCCTGATGCGGGTCGATGGCCAGGCGCTCAAGCTGTCGAGCGAAAGCGGCCCGTTCTATTTATGGGACGCCGGACAGGGACCGGTCGGCAACACGGCCGGCTATTCCCTTGAGGGCTCGACCACCGATGTCGCCGACGAGCTGACCAACCTGATCGAAACGCAGCGCGCCTACAGCTCGAATGCCAAGGTGATCCGCACGGTCGACGAGATGCTCCAGGAAACCACGAACATCAAGCGCTAGAAAAGACGCTAAGGAAACGGTGCCATGGCCATCTCCGCGGCCTTCAACATTGCCCAGTCCGGCTTGAACGCCAACAAGCAGCGGGCTGATATCGCCGCCAACAACATCGCCAACGCCCTGACACCCGGTTACCACCGCAAGGACGTCACGCTGAGCGCCTGGGTCGGCGCCGGCCGCTCCGGTGGCGTCACGACCGGGGCATTGCTGCGCGCACACGACACCGCGATGCAGCAGTCGCTGCGCGATAGTGCCGCCGGTGCCGGCCTGGACGGCGCGCGTGCCGCGGCGGCCACCCGGCTGATCGACAGCCTCGGTGAGCCTGGCAGCGGTGACAGCATCGCCGAAACCTTCAACGCCTTGGAAGACGCCTTCGTCGACCTCTACAACGATCCCGGCGACATCTACCGCCAGGGCGAGGTCTTGCGGGCGGCTCAAGGCGTCGCCGCAAAGCTCAACAGGCTGCACGACGTCGTCGTCCAGTCCCGCCTCGAGGCCGATCAAGCCATCGGCCGCGGCGTCGACGCGCTCAAGGCCGATTTGACCGAGATCCAGACGCTCAATCGCGAGATCGTCCGCAGTGTCGGCTCTGGCGTTGATCACGTCGATCTGCTCGATGCGCGTGACGCCGCCGTCGATCGCGTTGCCGAGAAAGTCGGCGCCATCGTCCATGAAAAGAGCGACGGCAGCATCGCGCTGTTCACCGCCGGTGGCGTTCCCCTGCTCGACGTCAACATCAGCACGATCGGCTTTGGCGCCACCGCGTCCCTGGATGCCGGCAGCCGGTACGATCCGCTGGGTGGCGGCTCGCTGTCGGGCCTGGTGATCGCCGGCATCGATGTCACGCCCGCGGCCGGCGGGCCCCAGCAGTTGACATCCGGCTCGCTCGCCGGTCACTTCGCCGTGCGCGATGACGACGCCCTGCAGTCGATTGCGGTGCTCGACACGCTGGCCGCCAACACGATCGCCCGGTTTCAGGACCCGACGGTCGATACCAGCCTGACCCTGGGCGATCCGGGCCTGTTCACCGATGCCGGCGCCTATCTGGCCGACACCTCGGTCAACATTCCCGTTGGCCTGTCCGGCGCAATCAGGGTCAACCCCATCGTCGATCCGGCCCAGGGCGGCGCTACCTTCCGGCTGCGCGATGGCCTGGCCGCTGTCACGGCCGGCCCGGAAAGCCATCAACAACAGGTCGACCGCTTTCTGGATGCCATCGGTCGCCTCGAACCGCTGCCGGCGCAATCCGGCCTGACCACCAATCGGTCGCTGAACGGCTTTGCCAGCGACATCAATATCCAGCTCGCGGCGACGAATGTCGGCATCGAGAATACGGCCAGTCGCAGTGACGAAGCCCTGACCGTCCTGCAGACGAGTTATAGCAATCTAACCGGCGTCAATACCGATCTCGAGCTGCAGAACGTGCTCGAAGCCGAGAAACTCTTCGCGGCCAATGCCAATGTCCTGCAAACCGCGAGCAGCATGATCGACGAGCTGTTGAGGTTGATCTGACATGATGACACCGATCTCGACCCTGGCATCGTCAAAGCAGCTTGAGCGTTACATTACCGAAACGGCCAATTCGCTCAATGACTTGACGACACAGATTTCCACAGAAAAGAAAATCGATCTGTACCGGACCAGTACAGACGACATCGCCCGCATCTTTTCCCTTGCCAGGGATTTTGGCAACACACAGACGGACGCGTTTAACCTCTCGGTCCTTAAATCCAAGTCCATGGTCGCCAGCCAGTCTCTGGAGGCTTACGAAAAAGAGGTCGACGCTTTTGCCATTGATTTTCGCGCCGCGCTCGATCGCAGCGATCAAAGCACTCTGAGCGTGATGCTCGACAGCGCCCACCATCTGCGCTCCTTGTTGCATGAAACCCTGAACCGCCAGCATCTGGGCGAGCACGTGTTCGCCGGTCAGGCCACCGATGCGAAGCCGATCGCCGCCCAGGGCGAGGTCGACGCGCTGTTCGAAGATCTGGCGGCCACCACCAACGTCCTGCTGCCGGGGGCGACCCAGGCCGATGTCGACGCCTTCCTCACCGCCGTTGACGAGTCCTTCAATGACGTGCGCGCCCTGCCGGCCGAGAACTTTACCGGGCGCGTTTACCTCGGCAGCACGGCGCCGGAAGACGTCGTCAAGTATCGGGACGGCTCTGGCGTCGAATCACCGGCTTTGGCCCGCGCCGATGAAGGCAGCTTCCGGCAGTTGATCATGGCGGACGGCCTGCTCGCCTTTGTCAACGAACATGCCGACGTGCTTTCAGCGCACAACCAGCGGCAGATCCTGTCGCGTGCGGCCGCGAGCATGGAGACCGGTGTCGCCTCGCTTAGGACGCGGACCAACGACCAGGGCATCGTCGTGGCCAGTCTGTCCCGCAGCGACGAGCAGACGTCGAGCGATCTGCTCGAGCTCGAGAAACTGCTGGGAGAACGCTTGAACGCCGACATCAACCAGCTCTCGGTACAACTTACCAGCGCGGACACGCACTTGAAGATCGTCTTCCAGGTCACTTCCAGACTGAACGCACTGGGATTTGAGAACTTCATCTAGTCATGACAAGAATTGTCAGCCTTCTCATTGCACTGTTGATTAGTAGCAACACCTATGCCCAGGTCCGCATCAAGGACGTTGCCGATTTCCAGGGCGTACGGGGCAACGATCTGATTGGCTACGGCCTGGTCGTCGGCCTCGACGGCACCGGCGACTCCGATCGTGCGGCGCCCTTCACCGGACGCTCGCTGCAAAGCATCATCGAGAAGCTCGGTGCCGGCGCCAGCGATGCGGTCGCCAAGCCGGACAATGTCGCCGCAGTCGTGGCGACGGCGGTCTTGCCGCCCTTTGCGCGCAACGGTACGCGCATCGATGTGAGCGTCTCGACGATTGGCGACAGCACGAGCCTTCAAGGTGGCCAGCTCCTGCTCACGCCGCTGACCGGCGCCGATGGGCAGGTCTACGCCGTCGCCCAGGGCGCGGTCGTCGCCGGCGGGCTCAAGGCCGAGGGCGACGCGGCCGCCGTGGTCAGTGGCGTGCCGACAGCCGGCGTCGTTCCATCGGGTGCGCGGGTCGAGCGTGAGATCAGCACACCGCTCGCCGAAGCCGGTGTCTTGACGCTCAGCCTGCGCGAACCGGATTTTTCCACCGCGTCCGCCATCAGCGAGGCCATCAACCAGACCTATGCGATGGAGATTGCCCGGCCTGAGAGCCTATCGGCAATCCGTCTGTCGATTCCCTCGGACGCGCGTGCCAATATTGTGAAGTTCATTTCCCGGGTTGAGCAGATCGCCATTGCGAAGGACACCGAAGCGCGGGTTGTGCTCGATCAGAAGACCGGCACCATCGTCTTCGGCCAGAATGTACGCATTCTGCCGGTGGCCGTGTCGCACGGCGCCATCTCGGTGCGCATACGTGAGCAGCCTCTGGTTTCTCAGCCATCCCCCTTCTTCTCCCAGGGCGAAACGACGATCGTGCCGCGCACCGATGTCGAACTCGGCGAACAGCGCAGCAATCTGGTCAGCCTGCCGACCAATTCGAACCTCGATGATCTCGTCCAGGCGCTGAACCAGCTGGACGTGTCCCCCAACGACCTGATCAGCATCGTCACGGCCATCGATGCCGCCGGTGCCTTGCCGGCGCGGGTGATCGTCAGATGATCATGGTCACACAGCAAACGCGCCCGCGGCGGCGGTCCGGCACCAGGGCTGGCCTGGGCGCCTTGATCGCCCGGCGACGGCCTGTGCTCTGGCCTGCACGCTCGCGCGGCTGATCACGAGTCCAGGGCACCGCCGACAGCCTCCAGGCATCCGTCCGGTATTGCGCCTTGTAGCGTGCACGCCTGCGGCTGCAGCCGTCCGCTGCGCGTCTTGCCCTGTTGCGCTACTCCGCTATTGCGGGCGTCGTCACGATCGATCTGGTGACCGCGGGGCACGGAGACCGGGTCAGGGGCGCACACGCCGCGGCCACGCGAACTTACGCCGAAGCGTCAGTCCCTGGCGGCCGGGGCTCGGGCGCGGTCCGACATGGGCATGTCGCTGTCGGGGCGCAGGGCCTGATCGGCCGGCGCCGAGGGCTGACGGGTGAAGCCCTTCAGACCGGCGACGACGTCGCGATCACGCGGGATATCGACATCGCTCATGGCATAACAGGTCAGCAGTTCGGCCAGGGAGCGCAGCGCGTGCAGGTGGATGCGTTCGTAGCCGTGGCTCGAATCCACGCCGAAGGTGACCAGCGCTGTGCGCACATCGGCGCCGGCCTCAATGGCCGATGCGCTGTCCGAACGGTAGTGGCGGAAGACATCCTTTTGATAGCGAATGTCGTTCTCGGCGCACAGCGCGGCAAGCTTGCGCGTCAGGTGATAATCGAACGGCCCGGTCTGATCGGACATGCAGATGGTCACCCCGAATTCCGCGGAGTTCTGCCCTGTCGCCGCCGTGCCATTGTCGACGGCAACCATCGAGGCGATGTCCGGCAGGAGGATCGAGGCGGCACCGTGACCGACCTCTTCGGCAATGGTATACAGCCAGTAGACATCGACCGGCGGCGGCGGCGCCTGGCACATGGCGCGGATCGCTGCGAGCATGACCGCGACTCCGGCCTTGTTGTCCAGATGACGGGAAACGATGAAACCGTTGTCGAGGAATTCCGGTTGCGGATCGACGGCGACAATGTCGCCGATTTCAATCCCGAGGCGTTCGAGCTCGGCCTTGGTCCGCGCCAGGGCATCGATGCGCAGCTCGATCTGTTCCCAGCCGACCGGCTGGTTGTCGACCTCGTCGCCATAGACATGGCCGGATGATTTGAGCGGCAAGATCGTGGCGCGATAGGCGCCGCTATCGGTGAACACGGTCGTGCGCGCACCTTCGGCAAAACGCGCCGACCAGGTGCCGATCGGGACCAGTTCGAGCCGTCCGTTCGGCTTCAACGCCTTGACCTGCGCACCCAGCGTGTCGACATGAGAAACGATCGCGCGTGCGCTGCGCGATGAGCTGCCGGGTAGCAGGCCGCGAATGGCGCCACGACGGGTCAGGTCATAGGCGAGGCCAAGCCGGTCGAGTTCTTCGCAGACATAGCGAACGATGCTGTCGGTATAGCCGGTCGGGCTCGGGATCTGCAGCAACCTAGCGAGCTGCGCCTGCAGGTAGTCGTGGTCGATCTCGAGGCGTAGGTCTTTTTTTTCCACAGTCATGTCGTTGCTTCCCGCTCAGCCCGGCGCGCCGCCTCGGGTCGAGACAGCGGGAACAGGAGATCGATGAAGCGTTCCGCTGTCGGCTGAGGTTCGTGATTGGCGAGCCCCGGGCGCTCATTGGCTTCAACGAAAACATACTCGGGCTGGCGCGGGCTTTTCACCATCAAATCGATGCCGGTTACCGGGATTTCGATGGCGCGCGCGGCCTTGATCGCGGCGTCGATCAGGACCGGGTGGGTCTCGGAGGTGACATCGTGGATGGTCCCGCCAGTGTGCAGATTGGCGGTCTTGCGGACCGTGACCTCCCGGCCCTCGGGGATGACGTCGTCGAAACCATAGCCCGCCGCCGCCAGACAGCGTTCGGTCTCGGCATCGAGCGGTATGCGGCTTTCGCCATCGGTCGCCGCCGCCCGGCGCCGGCTTTGCACCTCGATGAGCTCGCGCGTGGGCAGGCGCCCGTCCCCAATCACCGTCGCCGGGCGACGCAAGGCCGCGGCGACCACCTTGTAGTCGATGACCACGAGACGGAGATCCGTGCCCGCGAAATACTGCTCGACGATGACCTGGTCACACACGCTCCGGGCGCGCTCGACCGCCGCTTCGACCTCGTCTTCCGTCGCCAGACCGACCGAAATGCCGCGTCCCTGCTCGCCGCGCGCCGGCTTGACGACCACCGCGCCGTGATCGCGCAGGAACGCCGCCCGCTGCTTGGCGTCGTCGGCGCCGAGCTGCGCCGGCACGCGCACGCCGGCGGCCTCGACGATCCGCCGGGTGACCCGCTTGTCATCGCAGATCGACATGGCCACAGCCGAAGTGAACTCGCTCAAGGATTCCCGGCAGCGGATCGAGCGGCCGCCGTAAGTCAGCCGGAAAAAGCCGCCCTCGGCATCGATGACCTCGACAAAAATGCCCCGTCGACGCGCCTCGTGGACGATGATCCGGGCATAGCTGTTGATGCCTTCGTCGGAGACGTTGCCGGCGTACAGCCTTTCGTTGATCGGGTTCTTGCGCTTGACGGCAAACACCGGCACGCGGCGAAAACCGAGCTTTTCGTACAGCCCGATCGCCTGCTCGTTGTCATGCATCACCGACAGATCGAGATAAGCGGCACCGCGCGCCTTGAAATGTTCCGCCAGGCGGCGCACGAGGCTTTCGCCGATGCCGGCGTGGCGCGCCTGGGGCGAAACTGCCAGGCACCACAAGGACGAGCCGGCGTCCGGGTCATCGAAGGCACGCGCATGGTCGATGCCCATGACCGAGCCGATGATATCGCCGGTTTCGGCATCCTCGGCCACGAACACGGTCAGCTTGCGCGCGTCGCGCTTGGCCCAGAAGAAATCCGGCGAGACCGGCACCATGTCGCGGGCGGTATAGATGACATTGACCGCTTCGGCGTCCTCGCGCGTGGTCAGGCGACGAACGACGAAGGTGTGCCGCCGCCGGCTGGCTGGCCGGTAGGTCGCCAGATCGAGCCGATAGGTGTGCGATGGATCGAGGAACAGCTCCTGCGGCGCCAGCGCCAGGGTGACATGAGGCTCGGGCACATAAAACGCGATGTCGCGCCGATCGGGCCCCTCGGCGCGCAAGGCATCGGCGAGGCTTTGCGGATCAGCGAAGGTGTGGGCGAACAACAGCCGTCCCCAGCCGCAGTCGACCCAGGCGTTGGGCTGGGGTTCGCGATCACCCGGTATCGGCTGGCTGCCCAGACCATGCGAACGCAGGCGCCGCAGCCGGTGTTGCTGCGAGCGACGGCGAACCTGCCGTTCGGATTCTTTCACGTTAGACTCCTTGAGCCTGTAACCACATCTCCAAGAGCGCCACCTGCCAAAGCTCGGAACCGCGCAGCTTGGTGATGTGCTCGGATGGCTCGGCAAACAATCGATCGAGATAGTCATCGCGAAACAGGCCGCGCTCGCGCGCCCGCTGGCTGGTCAGGGCGTCGCGGGTCATCTCGAGATAGGGCCCGGCGACATACTTCAGCGCCGGCACCGGGAAATAGCCCTTGGGGCGATCGATGACCTCGGCCGGAATGACCTGGCGGGCGGCTTCCTTGAGCACGCCCTTGCCGCCGTGCGCCAGCTTGTGTTCAGGCGGGACACGGCCGGCGAGCTCGACCAGCTCGTGATCCAAGAACGGCACGCGCGCTTCCAGGCCCCAGGCCATGGTCATGTTGTCGACGCGTTTCACCGGGTCGTCGACGAGCATGACATTGGTATCGAGGCGAAGCGCCTTGTCGACGGCGTTGTCGGCACCGGCAAGCGCGAAATGGGCCTCGACAAAAGCGCGGCTTTCATCGCGTGCGCACAGATACTGTTCCTGGACGTGGCCCGCCAGGCGCTCGTGGCTGCGATCGAAGAAGGCGTCGACATAGGCGCCGACCGGGTCATTGGCGTTGGCCAGCGGCGGATACCAGTGATAGCCGCCGAAGACCTCGTCAGCGCCCTGTCCGGACTGGACGACCTTGATCGTTTTCGAGACCTCGCGCGCGAGAAGATAGAAGCCGATATTGTCGTACGAGACCATCGGCTCGGACATCGCCTTGATCGCCAGCGGCAGGTTTTCCAGCATTTCGTTCGATGGCACGAAGATCTTGTGGTGATTGGTCTGGTAACGCTCGGCGATCAGGTCGGAATAGGTGAACTCGTCACCCTTCTCGCCATAGGCTTCCTCGAAGCCGATGGAATAGGTCGCCAAATGGTGTTGCCCCTGTTCGGCGAGCAGGCCGACGATCACCGAGCTGTCGACGCCGCCGGAGAGCAGCACGCCGACCGGGACATCCGCCACCATGCGCCGACGCACCGCCTCGCGCAGGCTGTCCAGGACCAGATCGCGCCACTCCTCGAACGGCCGCTGGAGATCTTCGACGCTGCGCTCGAAACTCTGCTGCCAGTAGACCCGCTCGTGCACGCGGCCATCGGCCTCGACCGTACGGATGGTCGCTGGCGGCAGCTTGCGCACGCCGTTCAAGATGGTGCGCGGTGCGGGCACGACGGCGTGCCAGGACATGTAGTGATGGAGCGCCACCGGATCGATCGAGGTATCGATGCCGCCGGCGGCCAGAAGGGCCGGCAGGCTGGAGGCAAAGCGCAAGGTGCCATGGCTTTCGGCGAAGTACAGCGGCTTGATGCCAAAGCGGTCGCGCACGAACGCCGTCTGGCCCGTCTGGCGGTTGTACAAGGCAAAGGCAAACATGCCGTAGAAGCGATCGACGGCGGCCTCGCCCCAGGCATGCCAGGCCTTGAGGATGACTTCGGTGTCGCCGGTGGAGGCAAACCGATAGCCGAGCCCTTCGAGCTCGCCACGCAGCTCGGGGTAATTGTAGATGCAGCCGTTGAAGGCGATGGTCAGGCCGACTTCGGTATCGACGAACGGCTGCGCCGAAGCTTCGGACAGATCGATGATCTTCAATCGGCGGTGACCGAAACCGACCGGGCCGCGCAAGACGATGCCAGCGCCATCCGGGCCGCGCGGGGCCATGGCATCGGCCATGCGCTCAATGCGCGCCGCCGAAGCGCGTTCCCCGTTGAAGACGATCTCTCCGCAAATCCCGCACATAGGTCCGCTGCTCTTCGTCGTTTCGTTGTCTGCCGACGGCGTTGCTGGCGTAACGTTCGCCGCCGGCAATCGTTGCTGCGCGGCACCAGACCGGCCGTGGCGCCATAAGTCAAGGTTGGCCCACGCGCGCGATTATCCAGGCGAAAGGCCCGGGCGCCCCCTATCTCGCGGCGGTCCGAGCGCTATATGCGCAAACATCAAGGCAAGGGAGGGTGTGATGCAACGCAAAAAAGCCAGTGATTTCGATCAACGAATTCTCGAGCTCTACGACGGCTATGTGCACGGCAAGCTGACCAAGCGCGCGTTCCTCGATTCCACTGCCGCCATAGCGGGCGGGACAGTCGCGGCCGCAGCGATCCTCGAGTCACTCAAGCCGAACTATGCCTTGGCCCAGCAGGTGCCGCCCGACGATCCGGCCATCGTCACCGAGCGCGTTTCATATGAATCGCCCGAAGGCCACGGCACGATCAACGGCCTGCTCGCCATGCCGTCGGACGCCGAAGGTCCCCTGCCGGCCGTGCTCGTGGTGCACGAGAACCGCGGCCTGAACCCCTATATCGAGGACGTCGTGCGCCGTACCGCCAAGGCCGGCTATCTGGCACTCGGCCCTGACGGCCTGAGCCCGCTCGGTGGCTACCCGGGCAATGACGACGAGGGCCGCGACATGCAGCGCAGCCTCGATCCGGCCAAGCTGATGGCGGACTTCTTCGCCGGCTTCGAGCACCTGGTCGGTCACGAGCGCAGCACCGGCAGTGTCGGCGCCGTCGGCTTTTGCTATGGCGGCGGTGTCTGCAATGCGTTGGCCGTGGCCTATCCGAACCTGGCCGCGTCGGTGCCGTTCTACGGTCGTCAGGCGGCCGCCGAGGACGTCCCAGCCATCGAGGCACCGCTGCTGTTGCACTATGCCGAGCTGGACGAGCGCATCAATGCCGGCTGGCCCGCCTACCAGGCAGCGCTCGATGAGCACGGCAAGACCTACACCGTGCACTTCTACCCTGGCGTGAACCACGGCTTCCACAATGACACCACGCCACGTTATGACGCCGAAGCCGCCGAACTCGCTTGGTCGCGCACGCTCGACTTTTTCACCGAACACCTGAGCTAGCTAGGCGAACAGGGCAAGCTGGCCGCTGTCGCTGACGAAGGCGGCCGCTTCGGCCTTGCGCCAGTAGCGCGAGAAGCGCTTAAGATCCTTGCTGGCGAATTCCGGTTCCGGTGCCAGAAAACCGGGCGCCTCGACGATCTGGAGCGGCAGCCTGGCCTCGATGGCTTGTGCCTGCGAGCAGATGTCCGGCTCGATCGATGCCGTCATGGCAACGCCCCTGACGCCGTGTGCGCGCGCGAAGGCGACCACCTCGTCAGCGACATCACCGGCCAGCAGCGTCGCGCCGGCATCGAGCGCAGCCTGCGCCAGGAAAACCAGCCGTTTCAAGGTGATGTGCGCCCTGTCGATCCACGCTGCGTCGAGCACGAAAACGCGCGGCGCCTGCGCGTGGACCAAGGCGGCCGTGTTGGCCTGGCCGATGGCATCCGGCGTCAGCCAGACCACCGCCGGTCCGTCCAACTCGAGGCTCGAGGCCGGCAGCGCGGTTTGCTTGGCGGCGAGCCGCGCCAGCGGATCGGGATCGCCCGTACCGTCGCGCTGGTCGCCGAACAGCCGGGCATTGAGACGCTCATAGCTGGTCGCGAATGGATCATCGGTGGGCGGCGCGGCACGCAGATCCGCAAAACGCGCCGCGGCATACTTCTCGGCATTGGCACGGTTGAAGATATAGGGCTTGTTGCCGAATGTACTCGCCACCCATTGCCAGGACAGGTTGTTGCTCGCTGGATCGCCATCGATCAGATGCGCCAGAAACCAGCGCGCGCCCGCCTGCCAGCGCACCCGGCGAAAATGCACGACATAGGCTGCCAGCCACATGCGTGCGTGATTGTGCAGCCAGCCGGTCCCGTGCAGCTCGGTGATCAGGCCGTCGATCCACGGCACGCCCGTCTGCGCGGCGAGAATGTCGCCAGGCAGCAATTGGGCGTAACTCTGTGCGCGATGACCGGTCTTGTACGGCTCGATGTCGGACCAGACGCCGTGGCCGATCATGGCGTAGACGCGCCGGTAGTAATCGCGCCAGGCGAGTTCCTGAACAAATTTGTAGGCCGCCGAATGCGGTGCCTTGGCCAAAGCCCGGGCACGCGCTTCAGCCAGCGTCACGACGCCATGGCGAATGAACGGTGACAGGCGGGACACGGCGCCGTCCAGGGCGTTGCGCGTCTTACCGTAGGCCCGCGGATCCAGCTCGGCCAGGCGGCGTTCAGCCTCGGCGCGCGTGCCCGGGGTCGGCGCGATCGAGGGATCGCGTAACGCAGCGTCACGGAACCGTTCGCTCAGGCGCGCCACGAGGTGCTCGCTGTCGATGCCCGGCTCGGCCAGGACGTTCAGGACCCGGCCGCTCACTTTGACCCCGCGAGCGTGACCGACGGCGTACGGCCGGCGCGACAAGCCTTCGAGCAATAGCGCACCTGATCCCAGTCACGCGCCCATTTCTTGCGCCAGGCGAACGGCCGGCCGCATTGTGCGCACACCTTGGTCGGCAGGTCGCGCTTGGCGACCGCTCTGCCCGAGACCCGCATGATCCGGGCTAGGCCGTGGCTTCGGGCAGCTTTTCCAGAATGCAGCCGGCGATGCGCCAGCTACCATCCGGCTGCTGCTCCATCAGATAGTGCGCCAGGATGCGTCGACCGTCCGGGCCGGTGAGCAGCACCGGCTGATCGAGGCGACCTTGCACCATGCGGATCTCCTGGAAGACCGCATCCTGCGCCCGGTAAACCGCCGGATAGCCGGTTTCGACCATACGCATGAACGTCGTCTGGTCCCCGAACTGCGCCTGAATGCCGGGCGATGCGTAACTGAAAGCGCGCGCGGCATCATTGTCTTGAAACGCGTCAAGCTGATCGCGGATAACGCTGACAATTGCGGTCTGGTCGGCTTGACTGAGACCCGGGGCGGTTTGCGCTTGCGCTGAGCCCTGCGTGGCAAGTGCGAGCGCGACAAGCATACCCAGGATGAGCGAGCGAATGGTCATGGCGAACTCCTTGCAGGCTCCGCCATGACATAGAATGTTCATGGTCGCCGGCCATAGTCGCGCACGCGCGCGCATCCTGCTGAAACGCCGCGCGTCATGCATAGTCAGGCAACACGGATACTGGACACCGATGAAAGCCACTCTGGAACGCAAGGCCGACGGCATGCGCCAGCGCCTCGTGGAGCGCTTGGAGGGTAAGCGCCAACGGCTCGTCGAGCGCTTCCTCGCTTTCAAGCCGTACATCAAGAACGAGCAGGTTGGCGACGTCGCGCTGCGCTTTTTCATCGGCACACCGCAAGCGGCGACCTGGTATGACCCGCTGCGGCCACACAATCGTGCCGAGCTCACCTGGCTCGCCGGCCATCTCGCCGGGCGCGAGGAACGCATCATCGATGCCGGCGCCTATCACGGCATGTACACGCTGGTCATGGCCAAGGCGGCCAACCCGAACAGCCGCATCGTGGCGATCGATCCGGTCGAGAGCAACCGCACGATGATCGAGCTGAACTGCCTGCTGAACGGCATCGATGCCGACATCGCCCCTTATGCCGTCAGCGCCAGCGATGGGCCGGTATCATTCTCCCCCGGCGGCTGCGGCAGGATTGTCGAGCGCGGTGGCTCGACCGTGCCCGGCAAACGCTTAAGCGATATCATGGCCGATGCGACCGTGGCCAAGATCGACATCGAGGGCGCCGAATACGACGTCATGCCGTTGGAGATCGATGCGCTTTCGAACGTCCATACCTGGCTCGTCGAGATACACGCGGTCGCCGGCCGAACCCCGGAGCACATCATCAATCTGTTTCGTGAACGCGACTACCGGCTGCTCTGGCTCAATCGCGCCGGACCGGCCATCGAAGCGTTTGCCGACGGCACAGAATGGGACATGCGCTCAACGCTCATCGCCCTTCGTCGCTAAGCGCCGCGGGAACGCCAGCGTGCAAGCCGAAGCGATCTCGATGCCATGACCTTTCACGACGCCCGCGCCCTTGATGACGGTGCTGTGCTCGACGCCGATCTGTGCATCGTCGGCAGCGGCCCGGCCGGCCTCGCCATCGCACACGCGCTGAAAGACAGCGGCATGCGCATCATCCTGCTCGAAAGCGGCGGCCACGGCTTTCATCATCGCCCGCAGTTTCTCTACGCCGGCGAGCTGTCGGGCGCGCCAAACTATGCCCTGACCCATGCGCGCTTTCGCCAGTATGGCGGCTCGACGACACGCTGGATGGCGCAATGCGTCCCGCTGGATCGTATCGATCTCAGCGACCGGCCCTGGATTTCGGAAAGCGGCTGGCCGATCACTTTTGACGATCTGGCCGCTTGGTATGATGATGCCGCACGCTTTTGCCAACTGACGTCGACATCGTTTGCCGTCGAGCCCTGGGTCGAGCGCGCCGGACCAGCCTTGCCGCTCGAGGGCGACGACTTCAGCACCGGCGTCATCCAATTCGGCTATCCACGCGATCTGGGCCAAAGCTATCGCGCTACGCTCGACGCCGCCGGCAACATCGACGTCTTTCTGTTCGCCAATGTCGTCGCGCTGGAGACTAACGCGGCTGCGACGACCGTCCGATCGGTGCGGGTGCAGACCTTCGCCGGCACGAGCTGGCAGTGCCGCGCCCGCGACGTCGTGCTCGCTTGCGGCGGCATCGAAAACGCCCGGCTGCTGCTCGCCTCGAACCGGATTGCGCCAAACGGCCTGGGCAATGTCTACGACCAGGTCGGCCGCTATTTCATGGACCACCCGTATCTGACAACAGGCTTTTTCGAGCCATCAGACGCTGTTTGTGCCCGCGGCCTGCATGTCATCGAGCACCACGACGGGCAGGATTTCGGCCTGGCCGGCAAGATTCAGCAGGGGCACGCCGTCTATGGTCTCAGCGCTGCGCTGCAACGGCGCGCACAAGTCAACAATGTCGCCGGCTATTTTATCCGCACCGACAGCTATCGCTGTCAGCCGGCCTATTTCGCGCGTGGCGGCGCGGCGCTCAGCTACTTTTTCGAACTCGCGCGCCACCAGCGCATGCCGGATGGCGAGCTCTGGTCACGCACCGGCGACCTGTTCGGCGATCCGGGCAGCGCGCTGGCAACCCTCAACGCCGCCTGGCGCGAACGCCGCCAGCCCGACCACAAGCTGGCGCTGCGCACGATCGTTGAAACCACACCGAATGCGGCGAGCCGGGTGACGCTCGGCGACAGACGTGACGCGCTCGGCATGCCGCGCGTCAAGGTGCACTGGCAGATCAATGAGGACGACAAGCGCGGGCTGGCGCTGTTTCGTGCCAGGCTGGCGGCAACCCTTGCCGAGCGCGGGCTTGGCCGGCTGATCGACGACCCAAGTGAAAACGTCCTTGGCTGGCCGGTCTCGTTTCGCGGCGGCAAGCATCACATCGGCACGACACGCATGCATGATGATCCGAAGCGTGGCGTGGTCGATCGCCACTGCCGGGTGCACGGCATGAGCAACCTGCACATCGCCGGCAGCTCGGTCTTCACCACCGGCGGCTGGGCCAATCCGACGCTGACGATCGTCGCCCTGGCGCTGCGCCTAGCGGCACGCTTGCGCCAGCACGGCGTCGCTCCGGCAAGAACGCACCGTCGCGCGACCGAGCCCGGCGCGCGCAGTGGTATGATGGCGAGCAAAGGCTGTATCCAGGCGCCTGGCCGCATGCTGTCCTCGAGCGCGCGCGATGGTCGCCGTTCGCCGCGGGTTGGCCGTGCCTAGGGCTTTTGGTGATAAAGGGAACACGCAACGTTGAGTCACTGCCAATCAAGCGCCGAACGCACGCAGTTGCGCGTCCTGGCCCTGCCGGCGTTTGCCCGGCGGCAATCCAATCCGTTCCAGGCCCTGCTTTACGACGAGGTCGGCAAGTTGCGCGTCGAGGTGCGCGACTGGACCTACCTGTCGGCGCTGTGGCGCCCGGCCGATATCTGGCATTTCCACCATCCCGACACGGTCGTGTTCCCGCGCGCCCTTTGGCAGAGCCTTGGCGAGACGGTGTACATGCGGCTGCTTATGCTGTGGGCCAAGCTGCGCCGCATCAAGATCATCTGGACGGTGCACGACCTCGACAGCAGTGACGGCTTGCATCCGCGGCTCGAAGCCTGGTTCTGGCGCTATTTCTTGGCACATGTCGACGGCTGCATTTATCTGACGCGCGCCGGTGAAGCGCTGGCGAAAGCACGCTTTGCCAGGCTGAACGACATACCGGCCTATCTCGTGCCACACGGTGGCTTCGCCCCGGCCTATGCCAACACGATCAGCCGTGCGGACGCCCGCGCCCGGTTGAACCTGCCGCAGAAGGCCTCGGTGCTTTTGCATTTCGGCCTGATCCGGCCCTACAAGAACGTTCCGGAGCTGATCGAAGCCTTCAACGCCCTGCCACAAGCCGGGCCGGACGAGCCGCCGCGGATCCTGCTCATCGCCGGGCGTGTTGTTGATCGTGATTTGGCCGAACGGCTGCGTGCGCTGGCGGCGCACAACCCCAATGTGCGCCTGATGCTCGAGTGGATCCCGTTCGATGACACCCAGCTTTACTTCAACGCCAGCAATCTCGTCGTGCTGCCCTACCGGCGCATACTGAATTCCGGCACGCTTTTGCTTGCGATGAGCTTCAAGCGGCCAGTGCTCGTGCCGGACAAAGGGGTATTGGCCGAACAGCAGGAGAAGTTCGGCAGCGACTGGGTCCGCCTCTTTACCGGTGCTCTCCAGGCCGAAGACTTGATCGATGCATGTGCTTGGGCGACCAGCGAACGCCGGTCTGACCCCACTTTTGCCGGCATGCAGTGGCGGGATGTCGCGGCGATGACCCGTGCGGCCTATGATGATGTCCTTGGCGATAACGCCAAGCCACGCGCGGCAACGCCCTTTTCCGCTCAGGCCTGAATACAGACAAACAGTGCTTGTGTATGGCTGTAACTTACTGGATGTGACGCCGGTCAACACGCCAGGTACCTGGTTCCACAAGGATGCCTGGCCCTGTCGTGGCATCATCGAGCCCGAGATGCGCCTGCGCTGCCGGCCAAAAGGGCTAAGCCAGGTTAGGCTGTACGCCGGCCGGTCCGCGATGGCGCCGATCGCCAGCTGGTCCGCACGCTCTGGCGGAGACGCGCCACGATCTTGATGTATCGTGATACCCCGTCGAGCGAAGCGTGCGCGCAATTGGCCGAAGATTTGCGATCGTGGCGATGGAGTGTCGTAACGGATCGTTTGTCGGACATGCGTATGTGGGTTAGACCAGCCTGAGTATTGGTCATTGTCCGCGTTATCGCGCAGATTCAGCCTGATCGCCATTTTCCCTTGGGGCGAATTATTTGAACATTAAGGTCATTCGCATTCTGTTGGCTTTCATGTCTGGCCATCGCTCGGTGTTGCCCTGGGTCGGTTTTCTCGGTCTGCTGGCGGCTGTTGGCGAAGGCATCAGCATCGGCCTGATGATCCCGTTCCTCGCCTATCTCATGGGCGGTCAGACCGCGGACAGCGGCGCCATGGCTGCGCTTGCCGAGGGCTATGCAACACTGTTCGGCGAGGACAGCCGTCTGATTGCCGTCACCGTGACGATCATCATTCTGGTGATTGCCTCGTCGCTGGTCACGGTCTTGTACATGCACCTCATCGTGCGCGCTGCGGCGGCCGTGTCCCACGGGCTGCGTGTTCGCCTGTTTCATCAGTATCTCCAGGTCAACGATCTGTTCTTGTCCCACGGCAGCCAGGGACAGCAGCTCAAGATCATGGATGGCGGCATCACGCGCGCGGGCCAAGGCGTGACTAATGTCTGCCTGCTGCTCGCCAATGCCACGACGGTTGCCGTCCTGTTTGCGCTCCTGTTGCTGATCTCCTGGAAGATGACCCTGGTCATCATGGTCGGCGTCGCCATCATCGGGCTGATTGTCCGCTCGGTCGTGCGGCGCACGGTGGCCGCCGGCAAACGGTTTGAGCGCGACAGCGGCATGCTCTCCGAGGTGGTCATCCAGGTTCTCACCGGCATGCGGATGGTGCGCATTTTCGGTCAGGAAGAGCGCGAGCTCGAACAGTTTCGCGGCACGTCGCGGGCGGTCAGCGAGGGGCAGGCGCGCCTCGAGCTCGCCTGGCGGGCGATGGCACCGCTGATCGACGGTCTGTCGGTACCGCTCCTGCTCGCCACGCTGGTGATCGCCTGGTATGCCAGTGTTTCCCTGGCCATCCTGTTACCGTTTCTCGTTTTGGTTTTCCGCCTGCAACGCTACGCCCGCGAGTTCGACGGCTCGCGCGTGCGCTTGGCATCGAACGCCGCGGCCCTGTATGAGCTGGCTGATCTGCTCGAGACCGACAGCCGGAACTACACGGTTTCGGGCGATCGCCCGTTCCGCGGCCTCGAGCGCGAGATCCGCTTCGAGAATGTCAGCTTTTCGCATGCAAGCGACGGTGCCCGCCCGGCCGTCACCGACATCGATCTGACCATCTCGAAAGGCGAGACCCTGGCGATTGTCGGCGGCTCGGGCGCCGGCAAATCGACGCTGATCAACCTGCTCTGCCGCCTTTATGATCCGACCCAGGGCCGCATCACCGTCGACGGCCAGGCACTGGATGATCTCGATCTGGCGAGCTGGCGGCGCAGGCTCGGCCTGGCCGGGCAGGATGCCGAGCTCCGTCCGGCAAGCATTCGCGACAATATCACCTACGGTGATCCGGAAGCCTCCATGGACCGGGTGATCGAGGCGGCCAGGCAGGCCAATATTCATCACTTCATCGAGCAATTGCCGATGGGCTACGAGACCCAGGTCGGCGTCCGTGGCCTGCAGCTTTCCGGCGGCGAGCGTCAACGCATCGCCCTGGCGCGTGCCCTGCTGCGCAAGCCCGACGTGCTCATTCTCGATGAGGCGACCAACGCCGTCGACAATCTCGCCGAGGCGGAGATCCAGCGTACCCTGCGCGCGCTCGCCGGCACGATGACCATGATCATCATCGCGCACCGCCTGAGCACCACGCGTCTGGCCGATCGGATCGTCGTCATGAAGGCCGGCCGGATCGCCGAGCTCGGCGAGCGTGCAAGCCTTTTGCAGCAGCGCGGCCTGTTCGCCGAGCTCTCGCAGATCGAAGACATCGATGAGCACCTCAAGGCTGCCAGTTGAGCTGCGCCCTCGGGATATGCCGCACCGTGTTACCAGCGAGCAACGCCCTCCATGTATGCGGCCATGGCATCCCGCCAAGCGATATCTGCGAACCCGGCAATACACGTCCAGCTTCGATGTTGCTTGGCGGAGCAAAGCGGACTTGCCTGCGCCCGATCGGACAAGATCCGCGTGCCGCAGGTCATGCGGGATCGATCCGGCAGGGCGCCATCGCACAGCGCGCGCGACCGTGCCTTGAGAAACAGCGCCGGCCGCGTTCCGGTATGAGGTGTTCGACCGTTGAGTAATACGCCCAGCCATTTGCGCGACAGTGACGAACCCGGATCAGCGGCGCTCTCCGTCGTTCTGGTCACGCCCGATACAGGCCTGGCGCTCGGCCGTGTTCTGCGCTGCCTTGGCCGACAGAGCATGGCGGCACGGATCGAGGTCATCATCGCCGCGCCGGATCCGGCACAAGTCGCCTTGCCTGAGAACCTTGGCGCGGTGTTCCATCGCGTTGCCGTGGTGCCCGCCGATGTCAGCACGTCCGCGTGCGGACGCGCCGCCGCTATTCGCGCCAGCCGCACGCCGATCGTAGCCCTGGCCGAGGATCATTGCTTTCCCGTGGATGAATGTTGGGCCGAACGCATTGTTGCGGCGCACGACGCCGACATAGCTGCCGTCGGGCCGTGCGTCGGCAATGCCAACCCGGCGACGGGACGGAGCTGGGCCAATCTTGCCATCGAATACGGCCCGTGGCTGGCCGTTGATCGCGCGCAGTCCACCGACCGTTTGCCCGGTCACAACACCTACTATAAGCGCGCAGCTCTGCTCGCTTACGACAACCAGCTCGAGGACCTGCTCGAAGCGGAGTACGTTTTGCACCAGGCCATGCACCGCGCCGGCCAGCGGCTGGTTATCGATCCGCGCCTGCGCGTCGAGCATCTCAATCAAAGCAAGCCCGGCATTTCACGTCAGGTGCAGTATCTGAGCGGGCGCATGTTCGCCGCTTCGCGTGCGCACGCCTGGCCCTGGCCACGCCGGCTGCTTTACGGCCTGGGCGCGCCGCTGATCCCGCCGCTCCGCCTGGCCCGCGCGATCGGCCACCTGCTTCGCCTCGATCAGGGTCCGAGGCTTGCCGTCAAGGCTTTGCCGACGCTGATCGTCATCCTGCTCTGGAGCGGTTATGGCGAGTGCGTGGGCTATCTGTTCGGCGATGGCGGCCGGCGCACCGATCTCGCCGATCACGAATTCGACCGCGGCCGCTTCGTGATCGAAAGCGAGCGCGCGCTGGCCCAGTGACCGACCCAGCAGCCCTGCCCTTGTCCGACCATCACGAGCCGATACCGAGCCCTGCATGAGCGCAAACACCGGATCGCCAGCCAGCGAGCCAGAAGCGGACCTCGCCGCGATCCTGGTCACCGACAGCGATACCGTGACCATCCAGAAAACGCTGCGCCGTCTGGCAGCGCAGACGCTGGCGCAACGCATGGAAGTTGTCATTGCCGCCAGCGACCCTTCGCTGATCGACGTGGCGCCCGCCCTGCAGGCGCGCTTTGCCCGCCTGCGCCTGCTGGCCGCCGACGTGTCGACATCGGCACGCGGTCGGGCAGCGGCGATCCGTGCGGCGCGCGCACCGGTGGTCGCCTTTGTCGAGGATCACAGCTTTCCGGGCACGGATGACTGGGCCGCACGGATCATCGAAGGTCACCGGCGCCCGGTTGCCGCCCTTGGCCCGCGCATGGTCAACGCCAATCCGGCGACGGCGCAGAGCTGGGCGATTTTTGCCATCGAGTACGGCCCGTGGCTGTCCGGCGACACCCCAAGCGATGTGGCCTATGTGCCGGGGCACAATTCGTCCTACAAACGCGACGCCCTGATGGCATTGGACAACCGGCTGGAAGACCTGCTCGAATCCGAATACACACTGCACGACCACCTGCGCCAGAAAGGCTTGCGCCTTCAGTTCGACCCGTCGATGCGCATCGAACACCTGAACCACTCCAGGCCAGGGATCGGCGTCCCGCTGCATTTTCTGGCCGGACGGGTATTCGCCGCCACGCGGGCGCAAAGCTGGCCGATCACGCGCCGGCTCGCCTACGCACTCGCCTGCCCGCTGATCCCTCCGCTGCGCTTTGCGCGCGCCATGCGCGATCTGTTCAAGCTCCGTGGCAACCCTTGGCTTGCTTTGTATGCAGCCCCGCAGGCCGCACTGATCCTGCTGGCAAGCGGGCTCGGCGAAGGTCTTGGCTACGCCTTCGGTGCCAAGCACGCCCAACTCGCACTGACCGAACTGGAACTCAATCGCCGCCGCTTTCTCCACGCCGATGAACAGCACCTGGCACTTTAGCCTGAGCGCACGCCCCGAAAAGCCGCACGCATGCGGCGCTTCGGCCGGCACGCCACGATGGCTGCTTGACTTGCAATTCCGTTTAATCGCATGCACAAAACGCCTTGCAAGGAGCACGCCGGCACGCTAGCGGCAAGCGGAAGGTCGGTTGTCAACCGGGCTGTCAGGATCGGGCTTGCGTCCGGGGCGTTCCCTTGATCTGAGGCGTGATTGCTCTAGAACTGCCGTCGAGAAGCTGACCTTGAGCGCCGTGGTGCGGCCGGGTTGGGTGACATACAGGGAGAGGATTTATGGTGAAGATTGTTGGCGCCGCGGTGGCCGTAGCGGTCTTGGGTTGGTCGGGTCTGGCGCATGCCGAAGGCGATCCGGCCGCCGGTGAAAAGGTGTTCAAGCGCTGCCAGGCCTGCCATGCCGTTGGCGAGAACGCCAAGAACAAGGTTGGCCCGGTGCTGAACGGCGTTGTCGGCCGTGAGATCGCGGCGGTCGAAGATTTCCGCTACTCCACGGCGTTCGAGGAGAAGGCTGCGGAAGGCTTTACTTGGACCGAAGAGAACCTCGCCGGTTATTTGCAAGACCCGCGCAGCTTCATCCCGAAGAACAAGATGAGCTTCGCCGGTTTGCGGCAAGACGACCAAATCGCTGACGTTATCGCTTATCTCAAGCAATACTGAGCGCATCTCGAAAAATGTGCTGAGCGCGGGCGTCGAAGGCTTTCGGCGCCCGACGCGTTTCATCATCACTCTCCTGCGGTGATGCGCACGGCGCCCTTCTCCAGGGGCAAGTCTTCGAAGCGCAGGGTCGGATAGGCCGCGCGCCACTGCGCCAGAATGGTCTGCTCGCCGGCTCGCCCGGTGTCATCCACCAGCATCAACCAGCCGTGCGCCATGCGGGGCAACAGGACCGGCAGTGCCGGTGCGCGTACCTGCGCATGCACAGGCATCGGCGGCCCGTCGACGATGAGCAGGTCGATCGCCTGGACATCGTCGAACACGGCGCGATCATACCAGACTGGGGCCGGCTGGCCGTCCGGTGCATCGATCAACGGCGCCACGCGCAGATCCACCACCTCGAGCAGATCATTCTCGCGCAGATAGCCGCGCATGCGCTCGGCAAAGGCTCGATCGTGCTCGATGGTGACCAAACGGCCATGACCGCGCCGCTTGAGCGCGTAGCCAAGCAGGATGGTCGACAGGCCAGCGCCGAGCTCGACGACAAGGCTTGGCGCGCGCGTCTCGACCTCACGCAGCGCGATCTGCATGAATTCGGCCGTCAGCGACCAGTCGCTGGGCTTGGGCAACACCGCGTCAGCCGGCGCCATGGCGCGCAGTTTCGCTGCGTCCCAAGCGATTTGTATCTGTACACCGCGCGACCAGTTCAGATCCTCGCGCAGCTTGCGGCTGGCGCGCTCGAGCCGCCAGTAGAGCACGGCCAGTGCGCCAAGGGCGGCAGCGAGCAGGACGAGCTGAAGCGATGCGAAAGAGCCGGCCATGAATTCATTCCACCAGGTGCTGGGTGCCGCCCGGCCCCTATCGCGCCGCGCCAAGCCTAGCTAACCGTCGGGTCCGGCCGACGCACGGACCAATGCGCCGCACTCGAGGTTCGATGGCAGCGCACATGAGAAAGGGAGCAGCCCGAAGGCCACTCCCTTTCTCGGTTCAGCCAGCGCGTGGATCAGGCCGCAGCGACCTCTTCCAGAAACGGATAGTCGGTGTAGCCGCGGTGATCGCCGCCATAGAAGGTCGCGTGATCCGGCTCGTTCAGCGGTGCGCCCTGACGCAGGCGCTCCGGCAGATCCGGGTTGGCCAGGAAGGTGCGGCCGAAGGCGATGGCATCGGCACGCTTGCGGCCGATCCAGTCATTGGCGCGCGCCGTGTCGAAATCGCCGTTGGCGATGTAGGCGCCCCGCCAGCGATCATGCAGGCGATCCAGCACGGCGATATCGACGTCGCTGACCTTCGCGCCCGGGAACTGCTCGACAACGTGCAGATAAGCCAGGCCCAGGTCGTTCAGGCCGTCGACAGCGGCCGCGAAGGTCGGCTCCTCGCCGCTCGGGTCCATGTCGTTGAAGCGACCGGTGGGCGACAGGCGCACACCGACCTTGTCGGCGCCGATGATCTCGGCAACCGCCCGGGTGACCTCGATGGTCAGCCGCGCGCGGTTCTCGGCGCTGCCGCCATAGGCATCGGTACGCTGATTGGCGTTCGCGTGCAGGAACTGATCGAGCAGATAGCCGTTGGCGCTGTGCACCTCAACACCGTCGAAACCGGCCGCCATCGCCAGACGGGTGGCATGCCGATACTCATCGATCAGCGCCGGGATCTCATCCGACGCCAAGGCACGCGGCATCGAGCAATCGACGAAGCCCTCAGGTCCGTAGGTCTGCGCCTCCGCCCGGATGGCCGACGGTGCCACCGGCAGCTCGCCGTCCGGCAGCAACGAGACATGACTGATCCGGCCGACATGCCAAAGCTGCACCAAAATCCGGCCGCCGGCCTCGTGCACGGCATCGGTGACCTGCTTCCAGGCGGCGCCTTGGGCATCGTTGTGGATGCCCGGCGTGTCGATGTAGCCCTTGCCCATGGCGCTGATCTGGGTCGCTTCGGTGATGATCAGCCCGGCCGAGGCGCGCTGGCGATAGTAGGTAACCGCCAGCTCATGCGGCGTGCCATCGCTGTGCGCGCGGTTGCGCGTCAGCGGTGCCATGAGTACGCGGTGCGGCACCTCCAGGCTGCCCAGGCGCACAGGCGTGAACAAGGCGCCGTTCTGGCTGTCAGCGGTGACAGTCATGGCAATCTCCCGTTGGATCGAGTGTTCGTCCACACGGCCCGACCGACGAATCCCACCGGTCGAGCCAATTGGGCCGGGAGGTAGGCGGCGACCGGTCGGAGTCCAACGCGTGGGGCGCATGGGCCATATGCGCGCGCGTCCGTCACAGCTTCGCGAGGGCTCTTGCCGGGCTCAGGGGCCTGGCTCGGCCGGCGCGCCGACGGCCGACGGCACGCGCACGGTCATGGCCGTGTCCGGTGCGCTGCCATCATCGTTGAGCGATACCTGCCAGGTGTCGAGGGTCGTGCCGAGCTGCTGATCCAGGGTCGCCAGCGCGAGCAGATAGCTGATGACATTGTTCAACTCGGTGACTTCCGCCTGCTGCAGCGTCGCCTGCCGGGCGAGCACCTCGAAATTGGTGCTGCGGCCGACGTTCAGCTTGGTGCGCTCGAGATCAAGGGTGCGCTGGGCGAGTTCGACCGAACGCCGGCTGGTCAGATAGCGCTGCCAGGCCGCCTCGACGCTGCGCACAGCGTCGCGCACGCTGGTATCGAGGTTCTCACGCGCATCGACCTGGCTGAGCTTGGCCTGCTCCAGTCCGACCTCGGCACTGGTCAGCGCCGCTTCCAGATCGAGCAGATCGAGCGGGATCGACAGGCTCAAGCCGAAATCCCAGATGCCCTCGCTCGTCAGGACCTCATCGAGCGAGCCCGGCAGCGTGCGATCCTCACCGGTCTGGCCGTAGCCGGCGCTGGCATCGAGCCGCCAGCGCAGGTTGTCGCGCGCCAGCAAGAGCGCCACACGCTGCTGCTCGACGGAAAGCTGCTGCGTCAAAAACCCCGGATTGTTGGCATAGGCGATCTCGCGCGCCCGCTCGACATCGACCAAGAGCCGTTCGGGCTCGAGCTGCAGTGTCGGCGCCAGTTGCGTGCGTGGGTCGAGCGACAGCAGGTTGAGCAGGGTCAGGCGCGCGCCATCGAGACTGTTCAAGGCTTCCTGCAGGGACAGCTCGCTATTGGAGACCGACAGTTCGGTCTGGATGACCTCATTCGGGGCCATGCGGCCGGCATTGACCTGCAAGCGGTTGCTTTCGAGCAGATCGCGACTGCGTTCCAGATCGCGCCTGGCAATGGCGACGTTACGTTCCTGACCGACATAGCTGAGATAGGCGGAGATCAGCGTCGTGATCGCGTTGATCACCGATGATTTCAGCGACAGCACGTTTTGCTGCTCACCCAAGCGCGCCAGCCGGAGCTGGGCCGTGCCAACGTCGCGGCCGGCGCCGCGCAACAGTGGCTGGGTCACCGACAGATTGAGCCCGGACGTGGCGCTCTCGTCGACACCCGGTTGGTTGGTGAAGGTCTGCGCCGTGTCGAGCGACAGGCGCAACAAGGTGCCATAGGGCGATTGGTAGTTCAGACCGGTGCCGATATTGGCCGCACCACTGGTTTCGCCCGAGCCGCCGGTGCTGCTGACACTGCCATCGATGGAATCGAAGCGCGGCACGAAGTCCTCTTCGACGACATAGAGCGAGAACTTCTGTACGACGCGGTTCAGATACGCGCTTTGAATGTCGCGGCTCTGGCGCAGGCCCAAAACGATGGTATCGAACAGCGACAGCTCGACCGGCGGCGTGTCCGGCGCACGCGACGGGATCGGTGACGGCTCGACGCCGGCCGCGGGCGCGAGGCCCGGTCGCGGCGCATAGAGCGCTTCGGCCCCCATGCGCTCCGAGGCGAGCACCGCCGGCTGGGTCGGTGCCTGAATGTTGTCGTTCCGCGCGCGCAGCGCCTCGAGATCGGACCGAACATCGATCCGCTCGAGCGCGCCGACGCGAAAAGGGCTATCCGGCCCGCCGCAGCCGAGTGGCAGCAGGCCCAGCGCCAGGAAAAACGAACGCCTGATCAGCTTGGTCATCGGCAAAGCGGCAACTGGCCGTTGCGGGATCCTGCCAGCCGTGATGACCAATGCCAGCGCGCTTGGCCAGCCTTATCAACCCGGCCAGGGCCCATCGGGTGGCGCATGCGCCAAGAGGTGCGCGGCTAGGCCGTCAAAGACAGCCGGCATCGGCGTTGGCCAGGCTTTCCAGCGCGTCCTTGTCCTTTAGCACTAGGCGGCCGTCGGCGCGATCGACCAGGCCGTCCTGGCGCCAGGTGGCAAGCTGCTTGCTGACGCTTTCCCGGCTGCTGGCGATGAAGGCGCCCAGTTCGCGCTGCCCCAGGCGCAGATCGAGCAGCACGCCCTCGGGGTGGCGGCGGCCATAGGACTCCGACAGATTGACCAGCAGACGCGCGAGCCGGACCTCGAGGCATTGAAAAGCCAGGGCATCGACCTGCTCGATCGTCCGCCGCTGGCGCTTGCACAAGACACGCAGCAGCTCGACCGTGATTGATGGATGCTCGTGCAGGAAGCCCATGAAGCTGTCGCGCGCGATCACGCCCAGCCGGGTCGCCTCCTGCGCACAGGCGCTGGCACTGCGCAGGCCGCCGTCGATGACCGCGATCTCACCAAAGATCTCGCCCTGATTTACCAACCCCAGCGTTATTTCTTCGCCGTCATGCGAGGTCCGCGAAATGCGCACGCGGCCGTAGATGACCGCATAGAGCGCGTCACTGGCATCGCCGGCCTGAAACACGCTCTGGCCGGTGCGGTAATCGTGAAACGACGCCTGCGCAGCCAGGGGCTGCAGTTGCGCCGAGTTCAGAGCGGAGAAAAACCGGCTGGAAGCCAGCGTATTGACCAAATGCATGGCCATCGTGTTATCCCCAGGCCAGTTGACGGTCCCGCGGTGACAGTGCCGACACCTGCGCGTCAAATTACCGAACTAAAGCAAAACAGCAAGCACTACATGATAAATGACCATCTTCTCATGTAAAATATCAAACAGCAAAGCAGTGCTCGACAAGATAGCTGTTGCCGTCCCGGGCACTACGCACTAGTCACAATTGAGTAGTGGCAAACATCACTTGAAGGCAGGTCCGTGCTCCGCCTCCAGCAGATCCGCAAGAGCTACCAAGTCGGCCCTGTGACTTTGGAAGTGCTCAAGTGCATCGATCTGCGCATTCAAGAGGGCGAATTCATCTCGATCATGGGCCAATCGGGCAGCGGCAAGTCGACCCTCATGAACATTATCGGTCTGCTCGATACGCCCAGCAGCGGCCGCTACCTGATCGACGGCCGCGACGTCGTCACCGCCAACCAGCGCGACCGTGCCCGCCTGCGCAACCGTAACGTCGGCTTCGTCTTCCAGTCCTTTCACCTGCTGCCACGCATCACGGCCGCGGCCAATGTCGCCCTGCCCCTGGTGTATCGCGGCGTCGGCGCCCGCGAGCGGCGGCGCGCAGCGCAGCGCTGGCTGGAACGCGTCGGCATGGGCGATCGTCTGCATCATCGCCCCAACGAGCTGTCCGGCGGTCAGCGCCAGCGTGTCGCCATCGCCCGCGCCCTGGTGGGCCAGCCGCGGCTGTTGCTCGCCGATGAGCCGACCGGTGCGCTCGACGAGGCGACCAGCGCCGAGATCATGAAGCTGTTCATCGAGCTGAACAGGACCGAGCGCGTGACCACGGTGGTGATCACCCACGATCCGGGTGTCGCGGCGCAGTGCCGTCGGCAATTGCGCCTGGATTCCGGACATTTGTCCGAACCGCGCAGCAGCAAGCGGGCAGCCTGAGCCATGTTCTGGCTGACCCTGCGCGATGCGCTCAACTCGCTGTGGTCCTCGAAGCAACGCACCCTGTTGGCCACCGCCGGCATCGTCATCGGCAGCGGCTCGGTCATCGCCATGATCAATGTCGGCCAGATGGTCCAGGCCGAGGCGTTGGCGCAGTTCGAACGCATGGGTCCGAACACGATCACCATGCGCTTTTCCGGCCAGCGCGCCTCGGTCACCGCCGCGACGATCGAGGCCATGGTCGAGCAGGTTCCGGGCATCGTGCGCGCCGCCCCGGCAACCAATGCCGGCGGCACCTGGTACTTCGAGGGCATCCAAGGCAACACATCGATGATGGGCACCGTGGCCGATACCTTCGCCATCGCCCGCACCGAGCTGGCTGAGGGACGCTACGTCACGGCGTTCGACAAGAGCGAGATGTACGTCGTGGTCGGTCACGACGCCTTCGACACCTATGACGGCCGGCCGGTGCAGCGCGCCCGTGTCGGCGACGAGGTGCGCATCGGCACATCGGTGTTCGAGGTCATCGGCGTCCTCGAGCCCTACGGCAGCAACCCGCTGATGGGCATCAGCTTCGACCGCACGCTGTTCATCCCGTTGATGGCGGCCCGGCGACTGGGCTCGTCCGGACGCATCGAATCCGCCGTTCTGCAATCCGAGCCGGAAGCCGATGTGAGTGAGGTCAGCCGGCAGGCGGAACTGTTCGTCCGCGCGCAGGCGCCAGGCGCCGATGTCGAAATCCAGGTGGCGGAGCAGCTCATCGAATCCATGAAGCAGCAGACCCGGCTGCTGTCGCTGTTGCTCGGTACCATGGGCAGCATTTCGCTCCTGGTCGGCGGCATCGGCATCATGAACGTCATGCTCGTCGCGGTGACCGAGCGCAAACGCGAGATCGGCCTGCGGCTCGCGGTCGGCGCGACGCCCGGCAATATCGTCAGCCTGTTCATGGTCGAATCCGCGCTGTTGACCACGATCGGCGGGCTTCTCGGGCTGAGCCTCGGAGCCGGCGGCGCCTATGCCCTCAGCCAGATCGCCGACGTCCCCTATTTCTTTTCGAGCATCGCCGCGGTGCTGGGCGTCGGCGTTTCCGCAGCCGTGGGCTTGTTTTTCGGCTATTATCCCGCACACCTCGCTTCCAGGTTGAACCCGATCGATGGGCTGAATTCGGAGTGACCAACGGCTCGAGCCACCGCCAGCCATTGGTGCCGGACGCATGAGCGCCAGCGCCAACATCGCAGCCATGCCGTCCAGCGTGTCCGGTGCCGGTGCCGCGCGCGATGCCATTGCCGAGGCCCTGGCCGGTGGCGTCTTCTTCGATGGCATCGGCATCGACAACCTGCGCCCTCTGGCTGAGCAGGCCGCGGTCAAAACCATGCGCGCCGGCGATCTGATCTTCAGCGCCGGCGATCACAGCGATGCCCTGTTCGCGGTCGTCGGCGGCCGGGTGCAGATCGACCGCGAGCTTTCCGACGGCGGTGTCGCCGTCATCGGCCAGATCGAGGCCGGTGAGGTGTTCGGCGAGATCGCGGTCATCGACGGCGGCCGGCGCAGTGCCAGCGCGCGCTGCCTCGAAGATGGCCAACTCGGCGTCATCAATGCCGAAATCTTCATGCATTACCTGGACACGCATCCGGGCGTGACCGTTCGCCTGCTACGCATGATGGCCCATCGGCAGCGCGGCACCATCGAACAGGTCGATGCACTGGCTTTTGCCTACCGAGAGCTCGAAGCGCGCAGCAAAGAGCTTGAGCAGCATAGCCAGCAGGGCGGCCGCTCGCGTCGACGCGCGCTCCTGGCGCTGATCACCACGATCAGCCTGCTCTATTTCGGCCACTGGTGGTGGGTCGATCGCGGTCCCGGCTTTGATCTGGCGGCGTTCGTTCCCGGCATGGCGGCGCCGAACGAGGATGGCCCGGCTGGCCAGCCGGCCGTCAGCCTCGATGTCGTGAGCGTACAGAGCCAGCCGGTGGAACTGACCATCGGCCTGATCGGCAAGATCGGTCCGGGCGAGATCTACGATATCACGGCGCCGTTCGATGCAACCGTGAACGCGCTGAACTTCGACTTCGGTGCGCGCGTCGATCGCGGCGACGAGCTGGTTGCGCTGGATACCTCGGAACTCGAGAAAAAGCTGCGTACGGCCGAAATCGAGCGCATCGAGGCGGAAAACGCGCTCGATGACCTGCGCAACTGGGAGAACAGCTCCGAGGTCGCCGAAGCCCGCCGCTCGCTCGCTTCGGCGCAAGAGCGTCTGGCGACCAGTCAAAGCCAGCTCGATGGCACGACCGCGCTGTACAATGCCGGCGTGCTCTCCAGAGAGGAGTACGAACAGGCACAAAACGCCGTGGCGGAAGCACAGCGATCGGTAGCGGCGGCGCGCGATTCCTTCGATGCCACCATGCGCAAGGGCAGCGAAGAGAACATCCATGTCGCGACGCTCAAGCTGCAGAATGCCACGGTGGAGTACGACAAAACCGCCCAGCAGCTGGCCGAGGCGGTAATCAGATCGCCGGCTACAGGTGTCGCTTTGAAACCGCCGGAAGCGACCGGCAGCAACAACAGTGGCGCCAATCAGCAGGTGGCACTCGGCACCAGCGTGAGCGCGCGGCAGCTCCTGTTGTCGATCGGTGATATGGAGAGCCTGACCATCGAAGCGCTCGTCTCCGAGCTCGACATCGATGATATACGGCCGGGCCTGAAGGTGGACGTCACCAGCGAGGTGCTCGGCGCCGATCGGCTTTCCGGCGAGATCGAAACGGCGGCCAGCCAGGCCATCGGCAGCGGGCGCGAGGGCTCTCTCGCGCAGTATCCAGTGACCGTGCGCCTCAAGGATGTGCCCGAGGCCCAGCGTGAAAAGCTCCGGCTCGGCATGAGCGCCCAGCTGCGCGTGATCACCTACAGCAACCCGAACGCGCTGCTCATCCCGCAAAGCGCGGTGATCGGCAGCCAGGGCGCGTTCCAGGTCTTGCGTTACGATCCGTCCAGCGGCCAGGTCACGCCGCAACCGATCACGGTCGGCCGTTCCCTGCCGCAAGGCCTCGAGGTGCAAGCGGGCCTCGCCGAGGGTGATCGCATCTTGCGCCAGCCGCAAAGCTATCAGGGCGCGCCGTCCTGATCCCCATCGGGTTACACGCGGGTTACAGGAAAAATGCAAAAACTGTGACGCGCTTCACATCTTGGCGTGCGCGATCGGCGTAGAGCTTCTGGCGTAGACAACAACCCCGAGCCGGTTCGGCAGCACCCGCCCCAGGACGCCATCCGGCCCAGCGACCTCTTCGGAGACGAACCATGTCCGTGCAGCGTACCTTGACCACCATGGCACTTGAGCTCCGTGCATTTGCCAGCGCCCTGCTCATGGCCGGCACGTTTGCCGGTACCGGTCTGGCCATCGCCGCTTTGTTGATCATGACCACGGTCGGCGCGGCCTGACCAGACGGCCGACACCGCCTTTCGCGAACACCACCTTGAGCCCCGGCGAGCGATCTGCGAGCCTAACGATCATCGGCATCGGCAACGCCTGACGGGCATGAGCGATTACCTGACCACGCGCGAACTCGCCGCGCTGCTGCGCATCAAAGAACGCAAGGTGTACGACCTCGCCGCGTCCGGCCAAGTGCCGTGCACCAAAGCGACCGGCAAGCTGCTGTTCCCCCGACGTGAGGTCGAGCGCTGGCTTGCCGCCGCCCAGTCATCCCAGCGACACAACCCGCCCAGCACGCCACCTCCGGCCGTCTTCCTCGGCAGCCACGACCCGCTGCTCGAATGGGCATTACGCGAGTCCTGCACCGGTATCGCCAGCGCCTTCGACAGCAGCCTCGACGGCCTGACTCGCTTCCAGGCGCGTCAAGGCATGGCGACCGGCATGCACCTTCTCGAGTCCGCAAGCGGCACCTGGAACATCCGCCAGGTGCAGGCCACCTGCGGCGGTGAGCCGGTTGTCCTGGTCGCTTGGGCCAGGCGCAGGCGTGGCCTGCTCGTTCGGCGCGATGACACGCGCAGCATCCAAGGTATCGCCGACCTGCCCGGCCAGCGCCTGGCTGCGCGCCAGGCCGAAGCCGGCGCGCAGCATCTGTTGCGCCATCTGCTCGCGCGTGACGGGGTCGATGCGGACGCCATCAACGTCGTCGGCGCCGCGCGCAGCGAACTGGATGCCGCCCTCATGGTCAGTGAGGGCAAGGCCGATGTCGCCTTCGGCCTCGAGGTGATCGCCAAGCTCCTCGGCCTGCCCTTCGTGCCTGTGATCGAGGAATGTTTCGATCTGTTGGTCGACCGCCATGCCTGGTTCGAACCGGCTTTCCAGACCTTCTGGGCATTTTGCCAGGGCGCCGCGTTTGCCACGCGCGCCAGAGACCTCGCTGGCTATGACATCAGCGACCTGGGCGCTGTGCGCTTCAACGGCCCGCCTTCTTGAGCTGCGCACTCACGAACCGGGCGCGGCATTCGGGAAAAACAGTTGCTGACCGTCGACCTGAAAGGCGGCGATGGCGCCCTGGCCTTCTTGCGACAGCAGCCAATCGACAAACGCCTGCCCCGCCGCGCGCTGCACGCTCGGACAGGCCGCGCTGTCGACAAGAATGACGCCATACTGATTGAACAGCGCCTCGTCGCTCTCCACGAGAATGGCGAAATCACCCCTGTTGGCGAAGCTAATCCACGTGGCCCGGTCGGTCATGGCATAGGCGCCCATGCCGACAGCGGTGTTCAAGGTCGCGCCCATGCCCGAGCCGGTCTCGCGATACCACTCACCGGAAGCGGCGCTCGGGTCGACGCCGGCCGCCTGCCACAACGCCAGTTCCTTCTTGTGCGTGCCGCTGTCATCGCCGCGTGACGCGAACAAGGCGCCGGTGTCGGCGATCTTGTTGAGCGCTTCGGTGGCGTTTCGGCCGCCGGCCAGGCCGGCCGGATCCGCCGCCGGGCCGACGATGACGAAATCGTTGTACATCAGATCAAAGCGCTCGACGCCGAAGCCATCGGCCACGAACTGCTCTTCTGCCGGCTTGGCGTGGACGAGCAGCACATCGCCGTCGCAGTTGCGCGCATTGTTGATCGCCTGGCCGGTTCCGACCGCGACGACATGCACGGTTATGCCGGATGTCTCGGTGAACTGCGGCAACAGGTGATCGTACAGCCCCGAATTGGCCGTCGACGTCGTCGACTGGACGAGAATGGCCTGATCATCTGCCACGGCCGGCAGGCTCAGCGACGCGATACAGATATAGGCGGCGGCGAGGATCGAACGGGTCATGGTGCACGGGCTCCCGGAGGTGGTTGGCTTGTGATCAAAGGACCAGACGCCCGGCCAGATAGGCCCTGGCGGCGGCCGATTGTGGCTGGTCGAAAAAGGCGTCGGCCGGTGCGTGTTCGACCACGCGGCCGCGGTTTACGAAGACAACATCGCCCGCCAGGCGCCTGGCCTGGCCGACATCATGGGTGACGAAGATCACCTTGGTGCCGCCCCGATGCGCCGCCTGCACGAGGCGCTCAATGGCAGCCGTCGAGGCTGGATCGAGGCTGGCCGTGGGTTCGTCGAGGAGCAGCACGCCGGGCTGTGCGGCGAGCGCACGCGCCAGGGCGAGCCGTTGCTGCTCACCGCCGGAGAGCAGGCGCGCCGGTTGACCGGCATGCTCGGCCAAATCGACGTAATCGAGCCATCTGGCGATGTCCGTGCGCGTCGCGCGGCCGTGCAAGGCCAGGACAAAGGCCATATTGGCGCGCACGCTGCGCCGCAGCAGGACCGGCCGCTGAAAGACCATCGCCTGACGGGCGCGCGTGGCATCGCCAACCGGTACGCCATCCCAGGTTATCGTGCCGCGGGTCGCCTGGATCAGACCGTGGATCAGCCGCAGCAACAGGCTCTAGCCGGCACCGTTCGGGCCCATGATGACCGTGAGCGCGCGGCCATCGAGGCTTAAGTCGAGACCATCGATCAGCCGGCCGCGATCGGCTTCGAGCACGAGATTGCGCACGGCCAATGAGGGCGCGCTCACCGGCGTCAGCGCGCTCTGGTCGGCCACGCGCGGCTCGCGCACGGGTTTTTCAAGCATAGGCCGCGCGCACCGCACGCCCACGCACGCTCATGACCAGGGCATTGACACCGAGCGCGATCACCAGAAGCACGATGCCGAGCGCCAGGGCGAGCGCGAGGTCGCCTTTGGACGTTTCCAGCGCAATCGCCGTGGTCATCACCCGGGTCAGATGGTCGATATTGCCGCCGACGATGATCACTGCGCCGACCTCCGCGATCGCGCGGCCGAAACCGGCCAGTGCGACGGTGAGCAACGTGAAGCGGGCATCGCGGATCAGCGCGCAGATTGCCGTCGCGTTCGGCACGCCCATCGAGCGGAAGGATTCGGCATATTCGGCATGCAGATCCTCCAGCACCTGACGCGAGAGCGCGGCCACGATCGGCGTGATCAGGATCACTTGGGCGATAATCATGGCGCTTGGCGTGTAGAGCAGGCCCAAAAAGCCGAGCGGGCCGGCGCGCGACAGGTGCAGATAGACGAGCAGGCCGACGACCACCGGTGGCAGGCCCATGAGCGCATTGATGACCACCAGGCAGGCGCCGCGGCCGGGAAAACGGGCGATTGCCAAAAGGGCGCCGAGCGGCAGGCCGACGGCGCAGGCGATCACCGTGGCGCTCAAGCTGACGCGCAAGGACAGGCCGACGATCTCGAGCAGATCGCTGTCGCCGGTCAGCACCAGCCGGATGGCGATGACAAAAGCGCCGCCCAGATCCTGCATAGTTTCCGCAATTACGCTCGCTTGACCCGATACTCCGGAAATCTTGCAGGAAAAGACAGCCTCTGACAAGCGTTGCCCGTGACAGGCGCACCGGCCCGGCTAGGCTTCCAGCAGAACCTCGAAGCCGCCAAAGATCATCCGCTTGCCGTCGAACGGCATCGGGTTGTTCTCCGGCTGCAGGCGCGGATCGGCCATGATCTTGGGCATGGCCGCATCGCGTATCTCCTTGGACGGCCAGACGATCCAGGCAAACACCACCGTCTCGTCGTCCTCGAGCTGCACGGCCATGGGAAACGACGTGACTGCGCCCTGGGGCACGTCATCACCCCAGCACTCGACCATGCTGAGCGCACCGAGCTCCTTGAAGATCACCGCCGCCTTGGCCGCGTGGTCGTGATACGCTTGCTTGTTCGCCGTCGGTACTGCGGCAACGAACCCGTCGACATATGCCATCGTCTGCCTCGCCTCTTGCGCTGAACGAATGACGATGACTACGCCATTGCGCGGCCGGCGTCGCGCAGATGCACACGTGCGTCAGGCGGCGTCGCGCGACGGGCTTGAGCGCAGGCGCGAGAGATAGCTTTGCACGGCCGCACGATCGCGATCGCGATGGCACCGCGCGAGCAGGGCTTCGGTCAGCGACTGCAATTGCCAGATCATGCTTGGATCATCGCGGGCGTGGTCGAAAATCGGCAAGGCCGTGCGCTCGACCAGGACGACCAGATCGACCGGCCGCCAGATCAGGCGCGCCGTGCCGTCCTCATCGGCCATGGTGTTGGGCACGACGTCGGCATCGGCCAACCGCGCCAGCCCCTGGAACAGTCGATAGATGCAGGCCATCGCCGTGGCCGGATCGTTGATGCCGGGCGACAGCGCGCGTATGGCGCCTTCCGCCAGCGTCTGCGCTTCATACAGCGCCCCGCCGGTCGGCTCGCGGCGATCGCTGATAGTGAGCAAGCGGGCAAGGTCGATCGCCGTGCGCTTGGGATCGAGACTGTCCACGGGCTCGATCAGACGGCCGAGCACGGCGTTCTCGAGCAGAAACTCGCCCTCCATGCAGTCCACCACCAGGGTCTGCCCGTGATTGCGCGCAAACGCGGTCATTGGCTGCACGGCTACGGCGCCGACATAGCCGGCAAAGGGCGTGCGCAGGTCCAGGCCGCCGCCGGGCCGCAGATCGGTCATCGCCGAGCCCTTGGGCGTGGCCATGCTCGAGCCCCGCAGCGCGGCCAGAAAAGCATCGCCGCGCCGGGCGACCATTTCGTCCGGGCGCATGATCTTGGTCATGCGATGGGCGAACAGGACCACCGTGATCAAGGTCATGACGCCCAGAACCAGGCCAATCAGCGCCGCCACGGCCAGGCGCCAGGGCACGGACTGGGCACCGAAGCTCAAAGCGGTCGTGGAAAACAGAAACGTCGCCATGCCAAGACCGATCAGCACCTGCACGATGCGCTCGCGCACGACGAAATCGAGCATGCGCGGGCTGAGCTGCTGGGCGGTGAGCGACAGCGCCACGAAGGTGAGCGAAAAGACGATGGAGACCACGGTCATCACTGCGGTGGCGATCACGGACAAGGTATCGCGCGCACCTGTCTGATCGACGCTCAACCATTCCGGCCATGCGAACACGTCGAACGTACCGCGCGAGGCCAGGTTCAAGGCAAACGCTAGTGCCAGACCGAGCAGCGACAGCAGGACCGGTACGGCCCAGAAACCCTCGAAAAAGCGGCGCACCGGTGCTGAAAGAAAGCGCCGCAAGAAGCCCGCGATCATGCCGTGCATAGGCGTCGTCCCCCCTCACTCCAATCGAAACAACGCCTAAGGCGCAGCCAAGCTCCGCCCTTTGGACCGGAAATCTGCGCAAAGCTGGCCTGGCTGGCGACCTCAGGCGGTCTTGCTCGGTGCCATCGCGGCCAGCACGAGACCACGCAGACGCCGTGCCAGCGGACTGATCGGCCGCTTGGCGTCACTGATCAGATGGTAGTGCGACATGGTGATGACCGGCAAAGGCAGCGTTCGTAGACGGGCGGACGCCGCGCCCATCAACAGCGCGACGACCTCGCGTGGTACCGGTGCCACGGCATCCGAGCCGAGCACATAAGCCAGCATGACCAGCAAGGAGGCGCTGTCGACGATGTCGCGCGGTGGTGGCATGCCGTCGGCCAGAAAGGCTTTTTCCACCGCTTCCCGAATGGGCATGCCCGGCGCCTGGACCACCCAGGTCATCGCTGCCAGGTGCGCCAGGCTCAATCGATCGGCGGCGCCCAGCGGATGACCGTCGCGCACGACGATCTCCAGCTCCTCCACATGGCCAGGTGCGATCTCCAGGCCGCGCGTATCGACCGACGGCGGTACGCGGCAAAGCGCGAAATCGTAGGCACCGTTGTTCAGGCCGGCCATCAACTCGACACTGGGCGCGACATCGACACGAATCTCGGCGTTGTCGACCTGCGTTTTCAGGGTCTGGATCGCCGGCACAACATAGGCCACGGCCGCGCCGGTAACCGCGCCGACGCGCACCGTGCCGGTGACGCCGGCGCGAAACGCGGCCACTTCCTTGGCGGTATCGTCCAGCCCGTGCAGCAGAGCCTCGGCGTGGCGGGTGAGAATCTCGCCGATCGGCGTTGGCGCCATGCCCTTCGCGTTGCGCGCAAAGACGCGCTCGCCGACGACCCCCTCGATCTCGGCAAGCGTGCGCGACGCGGCCGGCTGGGTCAGGCGTAACTGGCCCGCCGCGCGCGAGAGCTGGCCCGTGGCGCTGATCGCCTGGATCAGCCGGTAGTGACGAAGCTGCAGCCGGTGCAACATCTCCTGCATGCCGAGCTTATATCAGAAGTGATATGGAGATTCAAAAATTTGGTATTTGCTTGTCATGCCGAACGGTCGTTAGCTGCGACCACGCGGGTGCCTGCGAGCGACCCGCGTTCGGAGATCAACAAGCGGCGACCGTATACACGGGTCACGCCGCGACGGGAGGTATTCATGGGAAGATGGACAGCGGGGCTGTGCGCCCTGTCGCTCGGCCTTGGTCTTGGCCTGGGTGCCGCGCCGGCGATCGCCCAAGACAAGGGCCTGATCGGTATCGCCATGCCGACCAAGTCCTCGGCGCGCTGGATTTCCGACGGCGAGTCCATGGTCGAGCAGTTCGAGGCCGCCGGCTACGAGACCATTTTGCAATATGCTGAGGACGATATCCCGAATCAGCTGGCGCAGATCGAGAACATGGTCACGCGTGGCGTCAACGTGCTGGTCATCGCCGCGATCGACGGCACGACCTTGTCGAACGTGCTCGAAAACGCCTATTACGCCGACAGTCGCACGATCGCGTACGATCGTTTGATCCGCGACAGCGACTATGTCGACTACTACGCCACCTTCGACAACTTCAAGGTCGGTGTGCTGCAGGCCGAGAGCCTAGTCGAGGGCCTGAACGCGCGTTTCCCCGACGTCCAGCCCTGGCATGTCGAGTTGTTCGGCGGCTCGCCTGACGACAACAATGCCTATTTCTTCTACGACGGCGCCATGAGCGTGCTGCAGCCCTTGATCGATGAGGGCCGCATCGAGATCGTTTCCGGTCAGATGGGCATGGATACGGTCGGCACGCTGCGCTGGGACGGCGCGGTCGCCCAGTCGCGCATGGATAACCTCCTGTCCGCGCACTACACCGACCAGAGCGTGCACGGCGTGCTGTCACCCTATGACGGCCTGTCAATCGGCATTCTGTCCTCGCTCAAGGGCGTCGGCTACGGTTCGGGCGATCTGCCCATGCCGATCGTCACCGGCCAGGATGCCGAACTGCCCTCGATCAAGTCGATCATTGCCGGCGAACAGTACTCGACCGTGTTCAAGGACACGCGCGAACTGGCCCGCGTCACGGTCGGCATGGTCGATGCCCTTTTGCAGGGCGGGGAGCCGGAGATCAACGACACCGAGACCTACGACAACGGCGTCAAGGTCGTGCCGTCCTATCTGCTCGAGCCGGTTTCGGTCGATGCCGACAACTACCAGGAGGTCGTGATCGACTCCGGCTATTACGACGCCAGCGCGTTGAACTGAGCGATCGCCGGATGACCGGGCCGGGGCGGCGCTCCGGCCCGTCCTCGGCCACGTCGTCCCAACCGTCGACCGGCGCTGCCAGCGGGCTATTGGCCATGCACACGCTCCTCGAGATGCGCGGCATCACGAAGACCTTTCCCGGCGTCAAGGCGCTGGACGGTGTCGATCTTCGTGTCCGGGAAGGCGAAATCCACGCGCTGGTCGGCGAGAACGGCGCGGGCAAGTCGACCTTGATGAAGGTGCTGTCCGGCGTCTACCCGCACGGCAGCTACAACGGCGAGATCCATTACGATGGTGCGCTCGCCAACTTTGCCGGCATCACCGACAGCGAGCGCGTCGGCATCATCATCATCCACCAGGAACTGGCCCTGGTACCGCTGCTGTCGATCGCGGAAAACGTCTTTCTCGGCAATGAGATCGCCAGTGCCGGCGTCATCAACTGGCAGGAAACCTACCGCCGCACCGAGGAATTGCTGCGCAAGGTCGGCCTGAAAGAGCCGCCCGTGACCCTGGTCGACCGGCTCGGCGTCGGCAAGCAGCAGCTGGTCGAGATCGCCAAGGCGCTGTCGAAAAAAGTCCGCCTGCTCATTCTGGACGAGCCTACGGCGGCCCTGTCCGAGGCCGACAGCCAGGCCCTGCTCGATCTGCTCGTCGAGCTGAAGTCCCAGGGCGTCACCTCGATCATCATCTCGCACAAGCTGAACGAGGTCCGCCGCGTGGCCGACACGATCACGGTTCTGAGGGACGGCGCCACGATGTCGACCATCGATGCCAGCAGCGAAGCGGTCACCGAGGATCGCATCGTGCGCGACATGGTCGGCCGGGACATGTCGCATCGCTATCCCGAGCGCGAGCGTCACGCCGGCGACATGTTGTTCGAGGTCGTTGGCTGGAATGTCACCCATCCGGAGCATGCCGATCGGCGGGTGGTGCACGACATCGCGTTTCACGTGCGCGCTGGCGAGGTGGTCGGCATCGCCGGGCTGATGGGCGCCGGCCGCACCGAGCTGGCCATGAGCCTATTCGGCCGCAGCTATGGCCGCAACATCACCGGCCAAGCGCGCCTGCGCGGGCAGGCCGTGGATCTCACTACCGTCAGCGCGGCCATCAAGAGCGGCCTCGCCTACGTCACCGAAGATCGCAAGGCGCTCGGCCTGATCCTCGAGGACACCATCGAGCGCAACATCACGTTGCCCAATCTCCCGGCGGTCTCGCGCAGCGGCGTGATCAACGAGAACGAGGAAACCCGCGTCGCCGAGACCTACCGGCGCAGCATGAATATCCGCACGCCCAGCGTCTTTCAGAAGGTGGTCAATCTCTCCGGCGGCAATCAGCAGAAGGTCGTCCTGTCGCGCTGGCTGTTCGCCGGGCCGGAGGTGCTGATCCTCGATGAGCCGACGCGTGGCATCGATGTCGGCGCCAAATTCGAGATCTACGGCATCATCAACGAGCTGTCGGCGCAGGGAAAGGGCGTGATCATGATCAGTTCGGAGATGCCCGAGCTGCTCGGCATGTGTGATCGCATCTACGTCATGAGCGAGGGTACCTTCGTCGGCGAGCTCAGTGCCGAAGAAGCCAGCCAGGAGCGCATCATGTCGCTCATCGTCACGGAATAGGGGCCCGATATGGCCAGCACGCTTTCGCAGACATCAAGCGAAACCGCCAGCGGCGGCAAGAGCCTGATGCACTATCTCAGCAGCCATATGCGTGAGTACGGTCTGCTGTTCGCCCTGATCGTCATCATGGCGTTCTTCGAAATCGTCACCGGCGGCACCCTGCTGCGGCCGGTGAACATCACCAATCTGGTCCTGCAAAACAGCTACATCGTCATCATGGCACTCGGCATGCTGATCGTCATCGTCGGCGGCAATATCGATCTGTCGGTCGGTTCGGTGATGGGCTTCATCGGTGCGCTGGCGGCCGTGATGATCGTGCAATGGGAGGTTCCGGTCGTCCTTGCCATCGTTGCCTGCCTGCTCTGCGGCACGCTGATCGGCGCAGCGCAGGGCTACTGGGTCGCCTATTGGAGCATCCCCAGCTTCATCGTCACCCTGGCCGGCATGCTGGTCTTCCGCGGCCTGTCGCTGTGGCTGCTCGAAGGTCAGTCGGTCGGTCCGTTCCCGCGCGAATTCCAGGCGCTGTCGACCGGTTTCATCCCGGACGTTTTCGGCGTAAATCGGCCCAATGTCACCGCGCTGGCGGCCGGCGGTCTGGCGGTCGCCGCCGTGATCTACAGCGGGCTCAGCAAGCGCGCGCGCAACCGGGCTTACGGCATCGAAGACGAACCGTTTGGCCTGTTCGTCGTTCGCAACGCCATCATCGCCGGCGCTTTCCTGTTCCTGACCTACAAGCTGGCGACCTTTCGCGGCCTGCCCAACGTGCTCATCACCATGGCCGTGCTCACCCTGATTTACGCCTTCATCACCGAGAAGACGACGCTCGGAAGGCGCATCTACGCCCTGGGCGGCAATGCCAAGGCGGCCAAGCTCTCCGGCATCGCCACCGAGCGCATGACCTTCCTCACTTTCGTCAATATGGGCTTCCTCGCCGCGCTGGCGGGCCTGATTTTCGCTGCAAGGTTGAATACGGCTACCCCGAAAGCCGGCTTCGCGCTCGAGCTCGATGTCATTGCCGCCGTGTTCATCGGCGGCGCCTCGATGTCCGGCGGTGTCGGCCGGATCACCGGCGCGGTGGTCGGTGCTTTCATCATGGGGGTCATGAACAACGGCATGTCGATCATGGGCATCGGCATCGATTATCAGCAGGTTATCAAGGGCTTGGTGCTGCTCGCCGCAGTGATTTTCGATGTCTACAACAAGCGAACGCAAAGCTGACCCGTGTGCCGGCTGATCGCATGCCGGCCACCTGCTTTGATCCTGTCAGGAGGGTGACATGGCCTTCACACCGGCACCGTGGCCCCGCAAGCTGCGCTCGCAGGCGTGGTATGGCGGCACCTCGCGCGATGCCATCTATCACCGCGGCTGGCTGAAAAACCAGGGATATCCGCCAGATCTGTTCGATGGCCGCCCGGTCATCGGCATTCTGAACACCTGGGCCGATCTGACGCCCTGCAACGGCCATCTGCGCGAACTCGCCGAGAAGGTCAAAGCCGGAGTCTGGGAGGCCGGTGGTTTCCCTGTCGAGGTGCCGGTGTTTTCCGCCTCCGAAAACACCTACCGGCCGACGGCCATGATGTATCGCAATCTCGCCGCACTTGCGGTCGAAGAGACTATCCGCGCCCAGCCGATCGACGGCGTCGTGCTCCTGGTCGGCTGCGACAAGACCACGCCCAGCCTGATCATGGGCGCGGCATCGACCGACCTGCCCGCGATCGTCGTGACCGGCGGACCGATGCTCAATGGCTGGTTTCGCGGCGAGCGGATCGGCTCCGGCACGGCGCTCTGGCAGATGTCCGAGGACATCAAGGCCGGCAAGATGAGCCGCGCGGACTTTCTCGAAGCCGAGCAGGCGATGAGCCGATCCTCCGGTACCTGCAACACAATGGGCACGGCCTCGACCATGGCGAGCATGGCCGAAGCGCTCGGCATGGCGCTCTCGGGCAATGCCGCCATCCCGGCTGTCGATGCCCGAAGGCGGACCATGGCGCAGCTTTCCGGCCGGCGCATCGTGCAGATGGTCAAGGACGACCTCAAACCGTCCGATGTCATGACCCGCCAAGCCTTCGAGAACGCCATCCGCGTCAACGGCGCCATCGGTGGCTCGACCAATGCGGTTATCCACCTGCTTGCCATCGCCGGCCGGGTCGGTGTCGATCTGACACTGGATGACTGGGACTGGCTCGGCCGCGACGTGCCGACCATTGTGAACCTGATGCCGTCAGGCCGGTACCTAATGGAGGAGTTCTTCTACGCCGGCGGCCTGCCGGTGGTCATCAAGCGCCTCGGCGAGGCCGGGATGCTCCATGGCGAGGCCCTGACCGTGGCGGGCGAGAGCATCTGGGACCAGGTCAAGGAGGCGCGCAACTGGAACGAGGACGTCATCCTGCCCGTGGACAAGGCATTGACGGCACAGGGCGGTATCGTCGTGCTTCGTGGCAACCTCGCCCCGGACGGCGCCGTGCTGAAACCGTCCGCCGCCAGCCCGGAACTCCTGCGCCACCGCGGCCGCGCCGTGGTGTTCGAAGACATCGATCACTACAAGGCACGCATCGGCGATGAGGCGCTCGACATCGACGAGACCTGTGTCATGGTCTTGAAGAACTGTGGCCCGCGCGGTTATCCGGGCATGGCCGAGGTCGGCAATATGGGCCTGCCGCCGAAAGTTTTGCGCAAGGGGATCACCGACATGGTGCGCATTTCCGATGCGCGCATGTCCGGCACCGCGTATGGCACCGTCGTGTTGCACACCTCGCCGGAAGCGGCCCGCGGCGGGCCTTTGGCGGTCGTGCGCGATGGCGACATGATCGAGCTGGACGTGCCCTCGCGGCGGCTGCAGCTTGACGTGCCCGAGGATGAGATCGCACGCCGCCTGTCGGCACATGAGCAGGCCGTGCGCCGTCCGGAGAGCGGCTATGCCCGGCTGTTCCACGATCATGTCGAAGGTGCCGACACCGGTGCGGATTTCGATTTCCTGCGCGGCAGCCGTGGTGCCGCCGTACCGAAGGACTCGCACTGATGGTGCGTAAAATCGCCCTGGTGGGCATCGGCAAGATCGCCTGCGATCAGCACGTCCCGGCGATCGCCGCGTCGCCCGATTGGCACCTGGCGGCCACCGTCTCGCGCCGGGGCACGGTCGACAGTGTCGATGCCTACACGGCGCTGGCCGACATGCTCACTGCCCGCCCGGACATCGAGGTCGTCTCTTTATGTCTGCCGCCGGTGCCCCGTTTCGACGCCGCCGCCGCTGCCTTGGCCGCCGGCCGGCATGTCATGCTGGAAAAACCGCCGGGAGCGACACTGGCCGAGTGCCACACGCTGGCAGCCATCGCACGCGCGCAAGGCGTGTCACTCTATGCCACCTGGCACTCGCGCGAGGCGGCCCGCGTCGCCGATGCCAAGGCCTGGCTGGCGCGCCGCCGTCTGACCCGGCTGACGATCACCTGGAAGGAAGATGTCCGCCGCTGGCATCCGGGCCAGGCGTGGATCTGGGAACCGGGCGGGCTCGGTGTCTTCGACCCAGGCATCAACGCGCTCTCGATCCTGACCGAGATCCTGCCGGACCCGCTGCACCTCACCAATGCCACGCTGGAAGTGCCCGACAACTGCCAGGCGCCGATTGCCGCCGCGCTCGACTTTCACCACCCGCACGGCGCGACGGTCACCGCCGTGTTTGACTGGCGCCAGGAAGGTGATCAGATCTGGACGATCGAGGCTGAGACCGACCGTGGCCGGTTGTGCCTCTACGATGGCGGTGCGCGCATGACCGTCGACGGCCAGTCCTTCGGGTCTGCTCAAGGTGACACGGCGCTCGCCGGCGAGTACCCGCGGCTATACGCCAACATGGCCCGGCTCGTGGACGCAGGCGGCATCGACATGGACCTGGCACCGATGTGCCTGGTTGCCGATGCCTTCCTGCTCGGGCGCCGCGTCGCCGTGGCACCCTTCAGCGAGGCTCAGCCCTAATCGATCAGCTCGCCCTCGTCCTCCTTGGCCGCGGCGAGGCGCATGCGGCGCTTCAAGGCGGCACCGAACAGGATCGGCAGGATGAAACCGACGATGGCGACCACCCACAGGCCGATGGCCAAAGGTGAGCCGACCAGCACGGTATAGTCGCCATTCGAGATCGAGACCGCCCGGCGCAGGTTGGATTCCATGGCATTGCCGAGCAGGATGCCGAGAATGATCGGCACGAGCGGCACATCCAGCTTGCGCAAGACCCAGCCCAGCACGCCGAACAGCACCATGACCAGCAGATCGAAGCTCGAGCCCGAAATGCCGTAGATGCCGACGAACGAGACCATGGCGACGATCGGCATGAGGATGCGCGGCGGCACCATGAGCACGCGGGTGAACAGCCCGACCATCGGCACGTTCATGGCCAAGAGCATGACATTGCCGATGAACAGCGCCGCGATCAGGCCCCAGACGACATCCGGGTTTTGCGTGAACAGCAGCGGGCCTGGTGTGATGTTCAAGGCGAGCAGCACGGCCAGAAGTACCGCCGTGGTGCCCGAGCCGGGCACGCCCAAAGCCAGCATGGGCACGAGTGCGCCGCCGGCGGCGGCATTGTTGCCGGCCTCCGGTGCCGCCACGCCGCGCGGATCGCCGGTGCCGAAGGTGCCCTTGCGATCGACCAGCTGCTTTTCCATCGAGTACGAGATGAACGAGCCGAGCGAGGCGCCGGCGCCCGGCAGCACGCCGGCGACAAAGCCGAGCACCGAGGTGCGCAACATGGTTGGCGTGCACTGCTTCAAGAGAGGAATCGACGGCGTTATCCGGCCAATCTCGACCTTTTTCTTACCGGCCGCCTCGGCCTCGCCATGGCGGTGTTCCAGGAAGATGAGCACTTCCGACAGCGCGAACAGGCCGACCAGGGCGACCAGGAAGTCGACACCGTCATAGAGATGCACCTCGCCGAACGTGAAGCGCGGCACGCCTGTCTGGCCGTCGACGCCGACCATGGCGATGCCCAGGCCGATCGCCGCGGCCGCGGCCGCCTTGGCCTGGTTGGTCGAGGAGATGCCGCCCAGCGTGGCGAACGCCAGCGTGAACAGCGCGAAATACTCGGCCGGGCCGAACAGGAGCGCCACCTTAACCAGCTGCGGTGCGATGAACACCAGGCCCCAAGTGGCCAGGAAGGCACCGACGAAGGACGCCACGCCGGACAGGGCCAGGGCTTCGCCGGCGCGCCCCTGCTGCGCCATCGGATAGCCGTCGAGACAGGTCATCAGCGCCGGTTCGTCACCGGGAATGTTCAGCAGGATCGAGGAGATCCGCCCGCCATACATGGCGCCGTAATAGACGCTGGTGAGCAGGATCAGCGCCGCCGTCGGCGGCAGACCGAGTGTGAAGGCAAGCGGAATGAGAATGGCCACACCGTTCGACGGGCCGAGGCCCGGCAATGCGCCCATGATCGTACCGAGAAAGCAGCCCAAGGCAGCGAGCATGAGGTTTTGCATGGTGAACGCGACGGCGAAGCCGTCAGCAAGCGAGGCGAAGACGTCCATGGTGTTGCTCCCTGCCGATCAAAAGCCGAGCGGGCCGCGCGCGAGCGACAGGCCGAGGATGAGCCGGAAAACCACGTAGATGCCGACCGAGGTCAGCACGCCGACGACGACGGCCTGTAGCGGTGGCGTGCCCAAGCGCCACGTCAGGTAGCTCGAGGCGAGCGCGGTCGCGATCAAAAAGCCCAAGACCGGCAGCAGCTCGGCATAGGCGATCATCACGGCCACGGCCACGGCGATCTCGAGAAGACGTCCGGCAGCAGGCCATTGCGGTGCCGGATCCGGGCGGAGAATGAAGTAGATCGAGCTTAAGGCCAGCACGGTATAAATGATGATCGGAAAAACGCTCGGCCCGACAATATCCGAAAACGGGCTCTCTTCGATAAGCGTGGCCTGCCAGATGAAGAACAAGGACAGGACCAAGCCGACGCCACCGAGGATCCGGTCGCTCATGGCAATACCTCCCAGCAGATGCGCTGCACGCCAGCGCGCGGACGTGTTGCTGTGCCGTCAGGCCGCCGCTCCATGACGCGGCCTGCCGCTTGTTCTTGCCTTGGGCACGTTGTTGGCGGCGACGGGGCGGCACGCGGCCACCCCGTCACGGCAGCGGTTCAGTTGGTGATTTCGGCGGTCAGATCGCTGATTCTCTGCACCGATTCGGCGACGAACTGCTCGAACGCATCGCCCTGCAGATCCAGCGGCTCCAGACCGTTGGTCGCCATGACCTGCTTCCACTCGTCCGTGGCGTACATCTCGGCAATTGCGTTGACCCAGAAATCATAGGCCTCGTCGCTCATGCCGCCCGGCGCATAGAAACCGCGCCAGTTGGCGCCAACCGCCTCGATGCCCTGCTCGGCCGCGGTCGGGAATTCTCCGAAATCGCCGGACAGACGCTCGGGCGCGAGCACGGCAATCACCTTGATGTCGCCGCTGTCGACGAAGCCCTTGGCCTCCGAGATGTCACCGGAAAAGGCCTGCACCGAGCCGGCGAGCAACTGCGTGACTGCCTCACCGCCGCCATCGAAGGCGATGTACTTGACCGAGCGGACATCCTCGATGCCGGCCGCCTCGGCGGCGATCAGCATCTTGAGGTGATCCCAGCCGCCCACGGCCGAGCCACCGGACACCGCGACCGCGGTCGGGTCCGCCTGGATGCGCTCCATCAGCTCAGGCAGCGTGTTGATCTCGCTGTCCTTTGCAACCGCGATGACGCCGTAATCGGCACCGATCGTGGCGACCCAGCGCACCTGGTCCATGGTGTTGCCCGGATAGGCGTTGGTCGCCAGGCGGGTCGCGGTCGCGGTCGAGGCGGCGACGATTAGATCGTTCGCCTCGTTGCGCTTGTTGACCACCTCGGCATAGGCGACGCCGCCGCCACCGCCGGCGAGGTTGACGACCTGCATGGTCTGATCGATCAGGCCCAGATCCTGCAGGGTCTTGCCGACCTGACGGCAGGTGAAGTCCCAGCCACCGCCCGGATTGGCCGGTGCGATGCACTCGGGCTGCTGCGGCTCGAAGGCGAAAGCCGACCCGGCGCTGACGCCGCTGGCCAGCAAAGCACCGACCAGGGCGCGCCGTAAGGTTGCGTCCATACGCATTCTGTCTCTCCCATATTATGGTCGCACGCCCGCTCAACCTCCCCAAGCGGGGTACGCACTGGCTCGTCATAGCGCAGCTGGCTGTCGCGAAGCTGTCGTCAGTGCCGAGACCCCGGCGATGCCGCTTGCCGCCGTGCGCCAGCTGAGCATAGTTTGCCTCAAAAGCAAGAGAATCGTCGCCCAAGCCCCGTCGCGGGACCGGGAGCCCATCGCCCATGCGCATCTTGCTTCTGGAAGATGCTCCAGATGTCGCCGAGGCCATCGTTGCGCGCTTCAGGCAACGCGGTGATGCGATCGACCATGTTTCGACCCTGGCCGACGCCAGGCATTACTTGGCAATACAGGATTATGACGTCGCCATTCTCGACATCGGCTTGCCGGATGGCGAAGGCACCGAAATCCTGCGCACGCTGCGCGCCGGCAAGGCGGCGACGCCCGTCTTGATGCTGACCGCACGCGGGCGGATCGATGAGCGCGTGGCCGCTTTGGATGGCGGCGCCGACGACTATCTGGTCAAGCCGTCCGACCTGCGCGAGCTGGAGGCGCGTGTGCGCGCCCTGCATCGGCGGCAGACGGACGAGCGCTCGACGGTCGTGCACATGGGCAGGCTGACCTTCGATTCTGCCGGCTGCGTCGTGCACATCGCCGGCCAGCCCGTCCAGCTCACCCGGCGGGAGTTTTCCCTTCTGGAAACAATGGTCCGAAACCGCGGGCGCGTTGTGCCGAAAGAGACCATTTTCGGACACATGTTCGCCTTCGATGATGAGCCGGCCAGCCTGAATGCGGTCGAGATCCAGGTCGCGCGCCTGCGCCGCAAGCTGCAAGGCAGTGGTCTCGAGCTGAAAACCCTGCGCGGCCTCGGCTATCAACTGGTCACGATCGACTAGACCCGATTTAAGCTGGCCTTTGCGCCCGCCCCAGCCATATCGGGCCTGCGCGCGCCTGGCGCGTGAAACCTCGGCCGTAGCACGATGCACATCGATGTCCTTGTCGGGGCACCTGGCTAGAGCGGCGTCCGGTCTGACGAAGGGCGCGGGGCTCCCACGGCGGGCCTTTTCGGATTCACACCGATGGCCGGGCGGGAGGCCGGCCGTCATGTCCAACGCCCTTTCGCTCGATCTCGGCGTCGGCAACTTCCTCAGAAGCGTCAACGGCGTGAGCCCGAACGACGAATGGACGGCCCAGGCGCCGGACTTCGGCGGTGCCTTTCAGGCGATGACCGCGCGCAACGTGGCCATGACGCCTGCTACCTGCCCGACCACCGAGGCCGGCCGTGTCGACGCCAGCGCCGATCCCGTGCCCCACTTCCGGAAAGCGTTCTTCCACAACGGCTACATCAAGGGCTTGAAGCAGCTCGTCCACTTCTACAACACCCGCGACGTCTACGCCTACCCAGTGACCTCGGGCCATTGTCCGGAAGGCACGACGGAGCGGGTCGACTGCTGGCCGATGCCGGAGGTGCCGAATAGCATGGACGACACCATTGGTGATCTGCGTCTCACCGACGAGGAGGAGGACCAGATCGTGGCCTTCCTCGAGACCGTCACCGACGGCTACACCACCCTCTACCCGAACCGCGATCTCTACACGGGTGCCTGCCAGATCGGCGGCGATGCCGCAACCGAGGGCAACGAGACCCTGATTGCTATACCGGACCTGCCGGACTGCGCGCCCGAGATTTGCGGCGTCGATCCGGTGCCCAGCCCGGCCATTCAGTAGTGGTGTCGATGGCAAGCGCGGATGACGCACGCGCTTCGGTCGTGGCGACGATCGGAGCGGCTTGGCGCATAGCCCTATTCCACGCGCATATGCTGCGAATATACTTTAATAGTTGAGCACAACCTCATATTTTCCCGCAACAGGAGAACCTTTCAGCGGGAGGTGAGCGCTGACTATGCGACGTGTGTTAGGTGTTCTCGTGCTATGTCTCTTGTTCGGATGTGTCACCACCGACCAACAGGACTATCGGTTACTTAAGTATCGAATCGGTGCTGAAGTTGAGCACCTGCCGCTGGCGGAGCTCTACAGGCTGTCCCCGGATCAGGTGAGACAGCACGTGGAGTTGTGTGAGCAGCTCGGCGGAACGGGATGTGGATATGAATCGGTTATCAACGATATTAGATACGATTTCTCAAGAGATAATGACGAAATGATCTTTGTCAAAGTTATTTTTGATGGTGGTCTTGAGGGCGAAGTGTGTTTGAGCGAAATAAAGCTACTGGATAGTGAATCCAATACTTTGGAAGCGCGCAAGGTAAGATTAAAATGCGCCCCTCAGGCTTCGTCTCTAAATAGTGCCTTACTTGCCGGTTTCTTAGTAAACGAGCTCCCGGCGGGAGAGATCCTCATTGTGCACTATGTGAATGGCAAAGAGTTATTTCGAAAGTCAATTGAGATTACTTAGCATCTGACCGGTAGTCAGGTGGTCGCCTCCGCATGCAGAGGCCGCGACCCATTCTGGGAGATCGCCTGCACGGCACAAGCAGCTGCGCCGGGCCTTCGATCGCGGCGAAGCGAGCGGCTTGGCGCATAGCCCTATTCCACGCGCATATGCTGCGGATATACTTGAATAGTTGAGCACAAACTCATATTTCCCCGCAATAGGAGAACCTTTCAGCGGGAGGTGAGCGCTGACTATGCGACGTTTGTTAGGTGTTCTCGTGCTATGTCTCTTGTTCGGGTGTGTCACCACCGACCAACAGGACTATCGGCTAGTAAAGTATCGAATCGGTGCCGAAGTTGAGCACCTGCTGCTGGCGGAGCTCTACGGGGAGTTCCCGGATCAGGTGAGACAGGAAGTGGAGTTGTGTGAACAGCTCGGCGGAACGCGATGTGGATATGAATCGGTTATCAGCGATATTAGATACCAGTTCTCAAGAGATAATGACGAAACGATCTTTGTCAAAGTTGATTTTAATGGCGGTCTTGAGGGCGAAGTGTGTTTGAGCGAAATAAAACTACTGGATAGTGAATTCAATACTTTGGAAACGAGCTCGGGAAGACTGAAATGCTTTCCTCAAACTTCGCCTTATCAGGCTTTCCATATTGACGGTTTTAAAGTTAACGAGCTCCCGGTGGGAGAGGTCCTCATGGTGCACTATGTGAATGGCAAAGAGTTATTTCGAAAGTCAATTGAGATTACTTAGCATCTGACCAGTAGTCAGGTGGTCGCCTCCGCATGCAGAGGCCGCGGTCCATTCTGCGAGATCGCCTGCACGGCGCAAGCAGCGCCCAGGGGCATCAACGCCGGTCGTGCGACGGTACAAGGCGTTACGCGACGCCGCCGTAAGCAACGCCGGAAAGCGCGGCCATGTCTTTCTTCCAGGTGGTCAGATCATCAGGGTTGAAGCCGGACAGATGCCGGTGGCCACAGGCGCGCGCCATGACCTGCATGAGCTCGGTCGTCGCCTCGAAGAAATTCTTCAGGTGCAAGGCTGACTTCTCGATGACCAGCCGGCTGACCAGATGCGGCTTTTGCGTGGCGATGCCGACCGGGCAGTTATTGGTGTGACAGGCGCGCATGGCGAGACAGCCTATTGCCTGCATGGCCGCATTCGACACCGCGATCGCATCGGCGCCCAGCGCCAGGGCTTTGATGAAGTCGCCCGGCTTGCGCAGGCCGCCGGTGATGATGAGGCTGACATCTCGTCTGTCCGAGGCATCGAGATGCCGCCTGGCACGGGCCAGAGCCGGAATGGTCGGCACTGAGATGTTGTCCCGGAAGATGATTGGCGCCGCACCGGTGCCACCACCACGGCCATCCAGGATGATGTAATCGACGCCAACGTCCAGCGCGGCGTCGATGTCCTGTTCGATATGCTGGGCGGACAGCTTGTAGCCAATCGGGATGCCGCCGGTACGATCGCGAACTTGATCAGCGAAGTCACGGATTTGGGCCACTTCGGTCCAATCCGGAAAACGCGGCGGTGAAATCGCATCGGTGCCCTCGGCGAGGCCGCGCACCTCGGCGATCTTGCCTTTGACTTTTTCGCCCGGCAGATGGCCGCCGGTACCGGTCTTGGCGCCCTGGCCACCTTTGAAATGGAAGGCCTGCACCTTATCGAGCTTGTCCCAGGAAAAGCCGAAGCGCCCGGAAGCGAGCTCATAGAAGTAGCGGGAATTCTCCTCCTGTTCTTCCGGCAGCATGCCGCCTTCGCCCGAGCAGATGCCGGTGCCGGCCAGTTCGGCACCGCGGGCGAGCGCGCGCTTGGCCGGTTCGCTGAGCGCACCGAAGCTCATGTCCGAGACAAACAGGGGAATGTCGAGCTTGAGCGGTTTTTGCGCGTTCGGGCCGATCACCACATCGGTGCCGACCGGCTCATCATCGAGCAGGGGCGGCCGAGCCAACTGCGCGGTCAGGATCTGAATGTCATCCCAGCTGGGCAGCTCATCGCGCGGCACGCCCATGGAGGCGACCTGGCCGTGATGGCCGGTCTTGCTCAGGCCGTGGGCGGCGTAGTGTTGGATCAAGCCGTTATGGGGCTCCTCGGCGGTGCCATGGCTGGTGTCGGCATAGAGACCGAGATAGGCCTCGCGATCGAAGGGCTGCGGATTGTCCTTGGCCCAGGCGTTTATCTCATCGGCATCCACCCAGACCGCGCCATCCTCGATCCAGGACGTGAACTTCATCAGCTTTTCGTCATTGGCGTACTCGGAAACACCGGTATCCAGGCGATAGTCCCAATCATGCAGGCCGCAGATCAGGTTGTTGCCGCGGACATGGCCATCCGACATCAGTGCGCCGCGATGCAAGCAGCGGCCATACATTACCGAAACCTCTTCGTCCCAGCGCACCACGACAAGATCGACCTCGCCGACCAGGGCGTAAGCGGGCGTGCGATCCTTAAGGTCGTTCAGCTTGGCGACGGAGGTCTTGTTCATCTTGGCTTGGCTCCTTCGTTGCCATCGCCGGGATGGCTTGTTGGTTGATGCGTCCGGCGAACCAGCGCGCGCCGGGCGCGGCGCTCACCCCGTGTAAGACGGCACTGATCAGCACCGCCAGCACGGCGATCGACAAAATCTCATCGCCTTTGGTGAGTAGAACGAAATCGCCGACGACCAAAAGGGCAAACAGTGCCGTGGCCAGGCCGCGTGGTCCAAACCAGCCCATGAATCCCTTGGCCAGCGGCGATGCATCGCTCCGCCATAGCGACAGCCAGATCGCCGCCGGGCGGACGACGAACAGGCTGAGCAGGATCAAGACCAGCCATACCGGTTCGACATGCGCCAACGCGTGGGGTGCGGCGGCGGCGCCAAGCAGCAAAAAGGTGCCCAGAACCAGCAACTGGCCCTCGGTTTCCATGAACTCGAAAACGAAGGCACAGCGCCCTTTCATCACCGTGCCGAAGGACAGCCCGCCGACGAACGCCGCCAGAAAACCGTTACCGCCGATCGCCACCGCGGCGAGATAGCTCAGGCCAGCGAGGGCGAGGACGGCGATGCCTTCGAAGGCCCCGGCGCTGTAGCCACGATCGGCGGCTAGCGCGAGCAGCTTGGCGCCGAGATAACCGACTGCCAAGCCGGCAATCGAGCCCAGGCCGATCTGATACATGGCAAAAACGGCCCAGTTGATCTGCACATTGTCATGCGCGCCTTCGACCGCGAGGCAGGCAAACATCAGCACTGCCGGCAAAGCCAAACCGTCATTGACGCCACTTTCGACGGTGAGCGCCTCGCGCACTGGCTCAGGTACGGCCTTATTGGTGACCACCGCCTGACCGAGCGCGGCATCGGTGGGCGCCAGGATCGCGGCCAGCAGCGCGACCTCCCAAAAGGGCCAGGAAGGCAGCAAAAGCGCGCCGATGAGGAAGCCGAACAGCACGGCCAGCGGCAGACCGGCGATCAACATCCGCTCCGGCCAAACCAGGCGCTGCCTGAGCGCGGTGACATTGATCGCTGCGGCATCGGCGAACAGGACGATGACCAAAGTCAGCTCAGCGAGGACATGCAAAGCGACTTCGGCGTCGTGCAGATCGACGAGGCCGGCCCGATCGAGCATCAGGCCCAGAGCTAGGAAAATGATCGGGCCGGTGACGATGCCTTGCGCCAATCGCTTGGAGACCAGCGCGTAGATGAAAACCACCAGGCCGCTCAGTAGAAGCGCAAGCTCAGCCATGATCTTCCTTTAGCGCGTGTTGATTTACGATGATCGCAGGCCAACCGTCTGTCTTGATGCGGTCATGATCGGGCACGTTACTGAGAAAGTTGGCGGCACGGGCGCTGAGGGATGGATGTCGGCATGCCAGAGCCGACGCAGCACCCTGGGAAAGGCCGCGCGGCTGCCCGATGTGCCGTAATCACTTGAACCGATACACCGTCGCGCTTGAACGCGCCCGGACGTACGAGTTCGGCGCACGGCCGGCTGTGCTACAGGCTATGTTCACTGCCATGTTGGCCGCGCGCGATGATTCCGGCTCGCTGGCGTAACCGGGTCGTTCAGCGCGGCATCGGTCACAACGGGGAACGCGTTACTATCGCGAGGCAGCGAGGCTGCCGACAACAACAGAAACGGAACGGGCCATGACCGACACAAGCGCAGCGAAAGACCTGGAGTGGATCGAGGTCGGCCGCGTCGACGAACTGCCCGAAGGCCGGATCAAGACAGTCACGGCGCGGAACACGTCCTTGTGTCTGGTGCATTTCGACGGCCAATGGACGGCAATGGACAATCGATGTCCGCATCAGGGCGGCCCACTGGGCGAGGGCTCGATCGAGCAAGGGGTCGAGGGTAAGTGCTGGATCCGCTGCCCCTGGCATGGCTGGGACTTTGACCCGTTGACCGGTGCGCCACCGGGCGGCCATGACGATACCGGCCAACAGCTCTATCCGGTCGATATCCGTGACGGCGCGGTGTTCGTCGGTATCGAAGCGGAACCAGAGCACACGCGCACGAGCACCGACGTGATCGCCGAGACCTTGGTGAATTGGGGCATCAAGTCGGTGTTCGGCATGGTCGGCCATTCCAATCTCGGCCTCGCCGATGCGTTGCGCCGGCGCACCTTGGACGGCGAGATGCGCTATATCGGCATCCGCCATGAGGGCGCTGCCGCCTTCGCTTGCTCCGGCTATGCCAAGCTGACCGGAAAGCCGGCGGCGTGTCTGACTATTGCCGGGCCGGGCGCGACCAATCTACTGACCGGCTTGTGGGACGCCAAGGTCGACCGCGCACCGGTGCTAGCGCTGACGGGCCAGGTGCAGACCCAGGTCTTCGGTCCGGGCGCGTTCCAGGATATCGATCTGCGCTCGGCCTTCGATGCGGTCACCCGCTTCTCGCAGCCGGTCTTGAGCACCTCAAATCACGCCGAACTGGCGTCGCTCGCCTGCAAGACGGCGCTGGTCGAGCGTGACGTCGCCCACCTGATCTTTCCCGATGATGTCCAGACCCTGCCATCAGATGCGCCGGCGAGTGGCCCGACCGGACGGATCAGTACCCCAGCCGTCATACCCTCAGAGGATGACATTGCGCAGGCGCTCAGTATGTTACGGGTGGCGAAACGGCCGTTCATCGTCATGGGCCATGGCGCGGTCGAAGCACGCGATGCGGTCATCGCCTTGGCCGAGCGACTCGGCGCGGCGGTGGCCACAACCTTCAAGGGTAAGGGCCTGATTCCGGATAGCCATGCTTATGCCGCGGGCGTGCTCGGGCGCTCGGGCACGCCGATCGCGAGCTGGTTCATGAACGAGTGCGATCTGATCCTGACGCTCGGCAGCTCGTTCTCGAACCACACCGGCATCGCGCCCTATAAACCGATCATCCAGGTCGATTTCGAGCGCATGCAGCTCGGGCGCTTCCACCCGGTCACGCAGCCGGTGTGGGGTGAGATCGCGACGTTTTGCCAGGCGGTCTCGGCGCAGTAGCCGGCCACGCCGGCCACCGACCAGCGCGAAGAGATCGCCGAGCGCTGGCGCATCTGGCGAGAGGAAAAGGACAGCCGGCTACTTGATGATCGCGGCGAAGGCATCAATGCCGCCTCGATCTTTGCCGCGCTCACCCGGCAATGCCCCGATGATGCCATCATTGCGGTCGATGTCGGCAACAACACCTACTCATTCGGGCGCTATTTTGAGACCGGCGGCCAGCGCGTGCTGATGTCCGGCTATCTCGGCTCGATCGGTTTTAGCTTCCCGGCGGCAATGGGGGCTTGGGCCGCTACCCGGGATCACGCCGATTATGCCGGACGCAAGGTGATCTCGATCTCCGGCGACGGTGGCTTCGGCCAGTACGCCATTGAGTTCACCACTGCTGTGAAACACGGCATGGACATCACCCATATCCTCTTGAACAACGCCCAGCTCGGTAAGATCACCAAAGAACAGCGCGCCGCCGACCTCACCGTCTGGCAGACCGGCTTGCACAATCCGTCCTTTGCCGCGTTTGCCAAGCTGTGCGGCGGCCATGGCGCTAAGGTCACCGATGCGGCCAATCTGGATGATGCCATCGCCAAGGCGCTGGCTCATGATGGGCCGGCGTTGGTCGAGATCGTCTCGGACATGGAGCTCATCTGAGTGCGGCCAAGGTCCTGCGCACGGCTTCGACGGCTAGGACCTTCGGTCCGTGTGCAGTGATCCTGGTATACTCAACGCATCCTGGCTGCCCGTGCACGCAGGCGCTTCGACGTGGTGCCGAACCGGTTGGCCCTGTTGCTAACCTGGTTGCCGGTAGGCGCTGTGCCGTTCCCGGATCAGCACTCATGGTCTCGGTTGCATGATCGCCGCGTGCTGGGCTCGTGTCGGTCATTCCACCGCAGACACCGCCGCCCACCTGGTCAGTCTTCGATGAGCTCGAACGCCGTCTTTGCCAGATCGCCGAAGAGCCTTGTCTTTTGGCTGGTGCGCGCCTCGGGAGTGAAGACGAACCAGATCGGCGTCGACGGCTCCCACAACGTGTTCGGCAAGACCTCGATCAAGCGCCCGTCCTGCAACTCTGATTGCACCGCCAGGCGCGACTTGATGACGAGCCCGAGACCCTGAAGGGCGCTGTCGGTCAGCATGTCGGAATTCGAGACCATGACCGTGCTTCGGGCCGTGACGTCGCGTCGACGCCCCTTGGCGTCCTTGACCGCGAGGCGCCTTTGCCACGGCAAGCTCACCCACGGCGCTTCCATCAATTCGTCTGTCGTCTCGAAAGGACCGTGCGCCGCCAGAAACGCCCGCGAGCAACAGATGATCCTCTGATTGTCGCAAAGTTTGCGAGCGATCAGCGCACTGTCCTCCAGTTGACCGACACGGATCGCGCAATCCTGCCCTTCAGCCACGAGAGACACGTAGCGATCGACGGCCAGGAACTCGAACGTCAACCGCGGATGGGCCCGACTGAACTCGGGCAGGGCGGGCAGAATGAAGCGCGAGAGGATCCAGGGCGACATGGTGGCCCGCAGGTTGCCGGACAGTACCGCGGCGCCGCTGCCGGCATCGCGCTCGGCCTGCGACAGATCGGCGAGCAGGGCTTGGACACGCTCGAAGAACACCTGGCCGCCTGCCGTCAGGTGGAGCACCCGGCTGTTGCGGTGGACGAGCGTGAGCCGCAGCGCCGCTTCCAGCTTTGCCAGACGATGGCTCGCCGTCGCCGGCGATATCCCGATGCGCCGCGCTCCGGCCGTCACGCCGCCGGTCTCCGCAATCACCACGAACGTCTTCAGATCGTCGATGCCGTACATTCGGAGATTTCGAACGCTGGTTTCAAAAATAGTCCGCTATCGCGCGATTATTCAAACCTATACGGATCGGTCAACGATTGTGGAGGGCTCTATGAGACAACATCTGGTCGCGATCGGGTTGCAATTGGCGCTCGCGACTGCGGCGAGCGCGAATGGTCTGGAAACCTATCTCGAATTCCCGCGCGACACGCCGCCCGGCAATCTCGCCATTGCTCCGGACGGGCGGATGTTCATGTCGGTGCACGGTTTCTACGATCCCGACGTGCGCGTCGTGGAAGTCATGCCTGACGGCAGCACCGTGCCGTATCCGACCGACGACTGGGCCCGTGCGCCGAATGAGGATGGCGATGGTCTGAACGGGGTTTTGGGCCTGCGTGCTGATCGCGAGGGCGTTTTATGGATGCTGGACGGCCAGGGCGAGGATCAGACCGGCCGGGTGGTCGGCTGGAATACGCGGACCGAGGATCTGCACGCGATCTTCTACATCGGTGCCCCCGTTGCGCGGCCATTCTCGTTTCTGAACGATCTGGCCGTCGATCGTGAGAACGAAGCGATCTACATTTCCGACACGGCCGATCATGTCGACTCCGCGATCATTGTGATCGACCTTGAAACCGGTCGCGCCCGCCGCGTGCTGGAGGGCAGCAGGTACACACGGGCGGAAGACATGCCGATGATCATCGACGGGCGCGAGATCGTGCTCGGCGGGGAACCGGCAAAGATCGGCATCAACCCGATCACTGTCGATCCGACCAATACATGGGTCTATTTTGCGCCGATGACCGGCAGCGCCATGTACCGCATCCGCACGGCCGACCTGCTCGACGAGAGCCTCGACGATGCGGCGCTCGAAGAGCGGATCGAGCGATATGGCGACAAGCCGATCTCCGATGGCTCGACCGTGGACGTCGCCGGCAATGTCTACATTACCGCGATGACCGATAATGCCATTGGCGTGACGCGGCCCGATGGCATCTATGAGGTGCTGTTCCAATCCGACGAAGACCTGCCGTGGCCAGATGGCTTTTCGATCGGCACCGACGGCTACATCTACGCTACGGTCAACGAGCTGCACCGCTCCCCGGTCCTCAATGGGGGCGAGGATGCGTCCCGTGGCACCTTTCGGATCGTACGGTTCCCGGCGCTCGGGCCTGGGATTTCCGGCCGATAAGAGACGGAAGCATCCGCCCAACACCTTGGCGACCCGTGCTCCAAAATCATGTTCCACGAAACCTTGACGATTAGAGGACTTCCGATGCTGCTTCCCCGCCAGAAAACACCTGATCTCACCTTGCCGACCCTCGATCACGGTCAGTTCGACCTGTCCTCCGAAACCTCCGAACGCGGCACCGTGATCTGCTTTTATCGCGGTCTCCACTGCCCGATCTGCGCGAAATACCTGACCGAGTTGCAAAAGCGCGTCGACGATTTCGCCGAGCGGGGCGTTGGCACGATCGCCGTCAGTTCCGATGGCGAAGAGCGCGCGCGGCAGATGGCAGAGAAGGTCTCGGCGACGTCGTTGCGCTTCGCCTACGACCTGCCGCTGACAAAGGCTCGGGAATGGGGGCTTTACATCTCGACGTCGCGCGGCAAGACCTCCATCGGCATCGAAGAGCCGCCGCTGTTTTCCGAACCCGGCTTGTTCATGGTCACGCCCGCCCAGCCCCTTTACTATGGCTCGGTGCAGAGCATGCCCTTCGTAAGGCCGCATTTCTCGGAACTTGTCGGGGCGTTGGATTTTGCCATCGCCAACGATTACCCGGCTCGCGGCGAGTACACCGGACCCGTCTGAGAACTTGTCCCTTGTCCGCGCGTCGGGAGCTGCGCAGCGGTCTCCGAGCGCCGGCTCATGACGAGGATGTGGCGTGGCCGTCAGCGTCCGGCGCCGTCGGCTTCGACGGCATTCAAACCCGGCGTCCGGACATCGACAGCTCGTAGACCTGCAGACAGGACGGCGCTCGCCGGCGGCGGCTTCAACCGGGAAGAGCTGCTCGAGCGCCTGCCCCCTCAGGTCCACATCCTCGGAGATGAACGGTCCGTCCCAGCGTCTCGCCCAGAGCCCGTTCCGGCTACAGACCCGACACCGCCAGCGCCGCAAACGAACACGGCCACTAAGGATCCAAGTGGCCGTCGTCGTTGCAAGTAGCAGCAGCTGATTCCGCGCTGCCATGGCGGTTGGCTGTAAAACCGCCGTCGACAGTGCATCACGGATCTACGTCCACTATTCTCTTAGTAGATGAGAGGCGCGATGTATGTGATGAGCCGTCCGGTTGTTGAGCAATGCTCAGCAGATCCAATGAAAGGGAACCGCCAGTTGAGCGCCAACTCCTGTCTCGGTCGCGATAACCTTCGAATTGGCGGAGCGGTCCGTATAACTGACATCCCCCGCTGTTCAGCATCGTTCGCTCATGCCCGATGTAGCGCTTCGATTACAGGGTCTTAAATCCATCCTTGGCCATTGCAGTTCAGACATG
>JBHJHH010000118.1:0-54832 GCA_050331015.1 Geminicoccaceae bacterium | reverse complement strand
CCCATACTATTCTCAACCTCCACGAGCGCCCCCGCCCGAGCCAGCTGACTGGCCGGCACACGAGCCAGCTCCCGAGCCTGCCCCCCCGCCCGAGCCAGAGCCGGAGCCAGAGCCCGAGGTCGAGGCCGCGCCACCGGTGCGTCTGGTGCAGCCGTCGCCCCGTAAGCCGACCCCGCCACCGCCACCGCCACCGCCACCACCGCCCACGGCGACCGCCGAAGCCCGACCGGAGGCCACGCCGGCGCCCCAGGCCGAGGACGATCCGTTCGATGCCGTGCTGCGCAGCGTCGAACAGCTCAATCGCCGGGTCGAAGGTGACGTCGCCAGTCCCGGCACCGGCTCGGCGCCGCCGACCCAGGCCGCGGGCGGCCAGGCGGTGACCCAGGCGGAAATCGACGCCTATCGCCGCTGCGTCGAGCGCTACTGGAACGTCATCGGCCTATCGCGAAGCAGCGCTAATCAAAGCGTTCGCCTGGGCATCGATTTTGAGATCACCGGCCAGATCCGCGCGGTACGCTTCGAGGAACCGGACAAGCTGAACGATCCCGGCTACCGGGCCCTGGCGGAGAGCGCGCGCCGGGCGGTTTACGCCGCTCAGGGCAACTGCACCCTGCCCGCCGACAAGTACAGTGCCTGGCAACGCACCATATTGAACTTCAAAGCCCCCCTTTAGAGCCATCATGCCTGGAAACCGACGCATGCGCGCCCTGTCGATCTTCGCTTTCGCCTTCGTCTGGCTAAGTGCCGTCGTCGCCGTTCAGCCGGCGCATGCGGTGCTCGAGATCGACATCACCTCGGGCCGGGCCGAGCCGTTGCGCATCGCCATCCCGGCCTTTCCGACCCAGGGGGCTCAGGCCGGCCTGGGCGAGCAGATCTCCGGCGTGGTCGCCGCCGATCTGGAGCGCTCGGGTCTGTACCGGCTGGTCGATCGCGATGCCTACATCCAGAGCGCAACGGAACTGGTCGATGCCACGCCGCGCTTTGCCGACTGGCGCCTGATCAACGCGCAGGCGCTGGTCAGCGGCGCCGTGCAGCCGGCCGATGGCGGCCGCGTCGCGGTCGAGTTCCGCTTATGGGACGTGTTCGGCGAAGAGCAGATGGTCGGCCGGCGTATCACCGGCGATCCGGCGCAATGGCGGCGCATCGCCCACCAGATCGCCGATGCCATCTATCAGCGCATGACCGGCGTGCCCGGCTATTTCGACACGCGCATCGCCTACATCGCCGAGACCGGGCCGAAAACCCAGCGCACCAAGCGGGTCGCGATCATGGATCAGGACGGCGCCAACCACAGTTTCTTGACCGACGGCGCCGATCTGGTGCTCACGCCGCGCTTCGATCTGTCCGGCGAGAACGTCGCTTACATGGCCTATCGCGGCCTGCCGCCGAAGGTCTACAGCCAGCCGCTCAGCGGCGGTCAGGAGCGCCTGCTCGGCGATTTCCCCGGCATGACCTTCGCCCCGCGCTACGCGCCGGACGGCCGCACGGTGGCCATGTCCCTGGCCGAGCGCGGCAATTCCGACATTTTCCTGCTCGATCTGCAAAGCGGCCAGCAGCGCCGGCTGACCAGCGATCCCGGTATCGATACCAGCCCGAGCTTCTCGCCCGACGGCAGCCGCATCGTGTTCAACTCCGATCGCGCCGGCGAGCAGGAGCTCTATGTCATGAATGCCGATGGCAGCAATCAACAGCGCATCAGCTTCGGCGACGGCCGCTACGCCACGCCGGTCTGGTCACCTGACGGCGAACTGATCGCCTTTACGTTGATCAAGGACGGCTATTTCCACATCGGCGTCATGCGTCCGGACGGCAGCGACGAGCGCCTGCTGACCCGTTCCTATGCGGACGAGGCGCCGAGCTGGGCGCCCAATGGCCAAACGGTCATATTTACGCGCCAACGCTATGGTGGCGACCGATCGCGTCTCTACAGCATCGATATTAGTGGTTATAACGAGCGCGAGGTGCCGACGCCGTTGGATGCATCCGATCCGGATTGGTCGCCGAGCTTGCAGTGACATCGTTTGGGTTTGTTCGTCGCGGTCGTCGGGATACGACCGTGAGTTGCTAGGCGCCGAGATCTTGCCGGACGCCAGATCGCTATCAACAAGGGACCACACTTTATGCACACGCGATTGATTGCCCTTGCCGCCTGCGCCGTTCTGCTCGGTGCCTGCGGCTCGAAGACCGATGACGTCGTCGACGAGAGCGCCGTCAACCCGGACAGCTCGCTCAACCAGAGCGAACTGGCCGGCCCGACGCCGGGCACCCAGGAAGACCTCGAGGTCAATGTCGGCGACCGCGTTTTCTTCGCCTTCGACAGCTCGACCCTGAGCCCGCAGGCCCAGGAAACCCTGCGCCGCCAGGCCGCCTGGCTCAACCAGTACGGTGATCTGAACGTCATCGTCGAGGGCCATGCCGACGAGCGCGGCACGCGCGAGTACAACCTGGCGCTCGGTGCCCGCCGCGCTGAGGCCGCGCGCAGCTTCCTGACCGCCTCGGGCGTTGCCGCCAATCGCGTCACCACCGTGTCCTACGGTGAAGAGCGGCCGGCCAATCCAGGCAGCAACGAGCAGGCCTGGGCAGAAAACCGCCGCGCTGTTACCGTGCTGAACGTGACCAACTGATCCGCGTGTTCCGGCGCAAGGGTCCGCCGGGAACCATGGCGGGCCCTTTGCGCTGGCAGCTTTGCCCCATGCTTAGACGTTATTCGATGCGCACCCTTGCCCTCAGCCTGGCGTTCGCCTGCCTGACGCTCAGCGGCGTCCAGGCGGGCCCGCTCACGCCGCTGCGCAGCGACCTCGACCGCCTGGCGGCTGAGCACGGCCGCTTGCAGCATGTCTTGCGCGTGCAGGCCTTCGATCCGTCGCGCCTGGCGCAGATGGAAGTGCGTCTGCAGCAGCTCGAAGAGAGTATGCGTGAGCTGCGTGGCCGGGTCGAAGAGGCGGTGCATGCCCAGGCCCAGGCGAAAGCGCGCCAGGACGATCTGATCACCGCTTTGGAGCGACGCATCGCCGCGCTCGAAGGCGGCAGCCCGCCGCCTGTGGCCGATGCCGGCGGCACGAGCGGCACCGGCGCGCCGCCGCCGCCGCGCGATTTCACCGGAGGCGGCGAGCAGAGCCTGGGCAGCGTGTCGGCCGAGGCGGTGGGCGGACTGAGCGCCGGCGCGACCGTCGCCGCCCTGCCGTCCGGCGAGACCCCGCGCGAGCAATACGACAACGCCATGCGCCAGTTGCGCGCCGGCAATTACGCCAATGCGCAAAGCGGTCTGCAGGCGTTCATCGAAGCCTATCCGGACGATCCGCTGGCCGCCAATGCCGCTTACTGGCTGGGCGAAAGTCACTACGTCCAAAGCGATTACGCCGCCGCCGCATCGGTGTTTGGCGACAACTACCGCACCTATGGCACCGATGCGGCGAAGGCGCCCGACAATCTGCTCAAGCTCGGCATGGCGCTGCATCAACTGGGTCAGGACCAGAACGCCTGCGTCGCCTATGATCGGCTGACGCGCGATTTCCCGAATGCGCCGGTGCATATCAGCGATGCCGTCGACCGCGAGCGCCGCCGCGCCGGCTGTAGCTGAGCCGACGCGCGCGCTCGACGCCGCCTTCGCCGCGGCGATGGCGGCACTCGGCCCGTTCGAGCCGCAACCCGAGCTGGCCGTGGCCGTGTCCGGCGGTGCCGACAGCCTGGCCTTGTGCCTGCTGAGCCATGATTGGCTGCGCGCCCGTGGCGGCCGGCTGCGGGCGATCACGGTGGATCACGATCTGCGCCCGGGCGCGGCCGAGGAGGCCGCCCAGGTGCACGCCTGGCTGGGCGCGTGCGGCATTGCCCACACGACCCTGCGCTGGCGCGGCGCCAAGCCGTCGACCGGCGTGCAGGCGGCAGCACGCGCGGCGCGCTATGCATTGCTCACCGAACACTGTAGCGCGCACGGCATCCTGCATCTGTTGCTGGGCCATCACGCCGATGATCAGCGCGAAACCGCGACGTTGCGCGCGGCCAGGGCCAGTGGCGTCATTGGTCTGGCGGGCATGAGCGCGCTGCGCTTCCAGGGCCAAGTGCGCCTGTTGCGCCCGTTGCTGGCCGTGCGGAAATCCGAGCTCGAGGCCTATCTGCGTCATCGTGGCCAGCCCTGGCTGGAGGATCCGAGCAACCAGGATCAGCGCTTTGCCCGCGTGCGCTTGCGGCAAAGCGCCTCGTATCGCCTGTCCATGGCGGGCATCGCGCGCGCGGCGCACTGGCGTCTGCAGGCGGAACGCCGGCTGGCTGACGATCTGATCGCGCTGGCGACCGTCTATCCCGAGGGTGCGCTGGTCCTCGACCGGCCAGGCCTGCTCGCCCTGCCGAAAGCGCGCGGCGAACGGGCCCTGGCGCGCTGTCTCGCCTGCATTGCCGGCAGTGCCTATCCGCCGAGGCGTCAGCGCGTGGCGCGCGCGCTCATGCGCCTGCGCACGCTGCCGGCAGGCGGACGGCTGGTGATCGGCGGCTGCACGCTGTTCGTGCGCCAAAGCACGGTGATCATCGCCCGAGAACTGCGCGCGATTCAGGCACCCGGGCCGGTCCAGGCGGGCGACACGCTGCTGTTCGATGGCCGCTTTCGTGTCCGCATCAGCCAGCAGGCGGGCACGCAGCTGATGCTCGGTGCTGCCGCTGCCTGGCCTGAACGCAGCGGCCGCAGCACGAGACCGGCGCCGGATCTGCCTGCGGCGGTTGGTCAAGGACAACCCTGTCTGGTGTGCGTTGACGAGCACCGATGTGCTGACCACCTCCTTTTGCACGACAGAGGCGGTGGGGCGGTGTTAGAGTACCGGTTCACGCCGCGAACACCGTTGTTGCTGCCCGGCTTTTGCCGAGGAGCGTTGCCAGACTGAGCAACGAGCGTATCTATAAGGTAACAGGTGCCACATGCGGATACCGGCAATGGCGAACCGGCCGCTGGTCACGAGGAACGACCGTTGAACAACTTCTCCAAGAACTTGGCGCTGTGGGTCATCATCGGCCTTCTACTGATCGCCTTGTTCAATCTTTTCCAAAACCCGTCAGGGCGGGGCCCGCAGACCAGCTTGGCCTTTTCCGACTTCCTCGCCGAAGTGGAAGAGGGTCGGGTCAGTGATGTCACCATCCAGGGTAACAACATCACCGGCCACTTCTCGGACGGGCGAACCTTCAGCACCTACGCGCCGAGCGATCCGGACCTGGTGCCGTCGCTGCGCGACAACGGGGTGCGCATCACCGCAGCGCCGGCCGATGACGGCATGCCGTCACTGCTGGGTGTGCTGATCTCCTGGTTCCCGATGCTGCTGCTCATCGGCGTGTGGATCTTTTTCATGCGCCAGATGCAAAGCGGCGGCGGCAAGGCCATGGGCTTCGGCAAGTCGCGTGCGCGCCTGCTCACGGAAAAGCAGGGCCGGGTGACGTTCAGCGATGTCGCCGGCAATGACGAGGCCAAGGAAGAGCTGCAGGAAATCGTTGAATTCCTGAAGAATCCGCAGAAGTTTCAGGCGGTCGGCGGGCGCATCCCGAAGGGCTGTCTGCTGGTCGGCCCGCCCGGTACTGGTAAGACGCTGCTGGCGCGCGCCATTGCCGGCGAGGCCAATGTGCCGTTCTTCACCATTTCCGGTTCGGACTTCGTGGAAATGTTCGTCGGTGTCGGCGCCTCGCGTGTGCGCGACATGTTCGAGCAGGCGAAGAAGCACGCGCCGTGCATCGTGTTCATCGACGAAATCGACGCGGTCGGCCGTCATCGTGGCGCCGGTCTCGGCGGCGGCAACGACGAGCGCGAGCAGACCTTGAACCAGCTTCTGGTCGAGATGGACGGCTTCGAGGCCAATGAGGGTGTCATCCTGATTGCCGCGACCAACCGTCCGGACGTGCTCGACCCGGCCCTGCTGCGGCCCGGCCGCTTCGATCGCCAGGTGGTCGTGCCCAACCCGGACGTGGTTGGCCGATCACAGATCCTGCAGGTGCACATGCGCAAGGTGCGCCTGGCGCCGGACGTCGATCCCAAGATCATCGCCCGCGGCACGCCGGGCTTCTCGGGTGCCGATCTGCAGAACCTGGTCAACGAGGCGGCCTTGCTGGCGGCACGCGCCGGCAAGCGCTTGGTCACCATGACCGATTTCGAGGCGGCCAAGGACAAGATCATGATGGGTGCCGAGCGGCGCTCGATGGTCATGACCGAGGAAGAGAAGAAGCTGACCGCGTATCACGAAGGCGGCCATGCCATTGTCGGCTTCTACCAGCTCGAAAGCGATCCGATCCACAAGGCAACGATCATCCCGCGGGGCCGCGCTTTAGGTATGGTCATGCGCCTGCCGGAAGGCGATCGCATCTCGGTCTCGCGCGCCAAGCTCAAGGCCGACATCGCGGTGGCCATGGGTGGCCGTGTCGCCGAGGAGCTGGTGTTCGGCTACGAAAAGGTCACCGCCGGGGCCTCGTCGGATATCGAGCAGGCGACCAAGATCGCGCGCCACATGGTGACGCAATGGGGCATGTCCGATGCCCTTGGCCCGGTCGGCTACAGCGAAAACCAGCAGGAGGTTTTCCTCGGCCATGCCGTGACGCAGTCGAAGAACGTTTCGGAGAACACGGCGCAGAAGATCGACCAGGAAATCCGCAAGCTGGTCGACGAGGGTTATGAGACCGCGCGCCGCGTGCTGACCGAGAACCTCGACAAGCTGCACGAGCTGGCCACCGCCCTGCTCGAGCATGAGACGCTGACCGGCGAGGAAATCGCCGCCCTCATGCGCGGCGAGCCGATGCCCGAGCCGAAGCGGCCGGAGGACATGACCGGTCCGAGCGCTTCGGCGCCGAGCGGGCAGCGGCGTGGCTCGGTGCCGTCGACCAAGCCGAGCGACGAGCCCGGCGCTGGCGGTATGGAACCGGAGCCGCAACCGGGCACCTGAGCCGGAACAGCCTTGCTGCAAACACGCCGTCCCGCTAACCCGGGGCGGCGTTTTTGCTTGCTGACAACAGGGTGGTGTCGATGGCCGAGCCGGACAGCGCACGCGGCGTTCACGTTCTGCCTGGCGGTTGGCTGGAGGGCACCGCCGCCGCAACCGCGATCGCACAGGGCGACGCGCTGCCGTTCGCGAGCGGCCCGCGTGCCTTCCAGAGCGTGACGCTGTTGCGCCGCACGGACGATGGCGGTCGCCGCGCGATCTGGTCGTCGCTCGACCGGCTCGATGCCCTGGACCTAGACGCCAGCGGCATCAGCCGCAACGCGCTCGATGCTAGGCTGGAGGCGCTCGGCAAGGCACCGGCCGTCCTCGGTTTCGCCCGCTCGCGGCCGCTGATCATGGGCGTGCTCAATGTCACGCCCGACAGCTTTTCCGATGGCGGCCGCTACCATGCCACCGATGCCGCTCTGGCCCATGCGCATGCCATGCACGCGCGCGGCGCCGACATCATCGATGTCGGTGGCGAGTCCACGCGCCCCGGCGCACAGCCGCTGCATCCCGAACAGGAGCAGGCGCGGATCATGCCGGTGATCCGTGCGCTGGTCGAAGACGGCATCAAGGTGTCGCTCGACAGCCGCCATGCCCCGACCCTGGCCGCCGGCCTGGAAGCCGGCATCGCCATGTTGAACGATGTCAGCGCCCTGACCTTCGATCCGGACAGCATGGCCGTGGCGGCGTCTGCCCAGGTGCCGGTCGTGCTGATGCATGCCCAAGGTGACCCGCAGACCATGCAGCGGGCGCCGCACTATGCCGATGTCACGCTCGATGTCGCCGATTATCTCGAAGCGCGCGTGCACGCCTGCGCCGCCGCCGGTGTCGCCAGGCGGCGGTTGATCGTCGATCCGGGCATCGGCTTCGGCAAGACACTCGGCCATAACCTGCAGCTTTTGCGCGAACTCGCGCTGTTCGCAGGCCTCGGCGTGCCCTGCCTGCTCGGCGCGTCGCGCAAGTCCTTCATCGCCAAGGCCCTGGCTGCGGATGTGCCGACCGATGACCGTCTGCCCGGCTCGCTGGTGGCAGCGTTGCGTGCCCTGGCCGCCGGTGCGGCGATCGTGCGCGTGCATGATGTCGCCGAGACACACCAGGCCCTGCGCGTGGCACACGCCATCTGCACAGGTGAGGCGGCACGTGCTATCCAGTGATATGTCGTTCGCTTTAATCTGCAGTTGATTGGTTCTAGGTTACGGCGGGTTTGATCGCCCGGCAGATACTCATTGAAAGCGCGATTGCATGACACGTAAATTCTTCGGCACCGACGGTATTCGCGGCCGGGCCAACCGCCACCCGATGACCGCCGAGCTGGCCTTGAAGCTCGGCATGGCTGCCGGCCACCTGGCCGTGCGCGATGACCGGCGCCACAGCGTGATCATCGGCAAGGACACCCGCCTGTCTGGCTACATGATCGAGCCGGCCCTGACCGCGGGTTTCATTGCCGTGGGCATGGATGTCATCTTGGTCGGGCCGCTGCCGACCCCCGCCGTCGCCGGCCTGACCCGCTCGCTGCGTGCCGATCTCGGCATCATGGTGTCGGCCTCGCACAATCCGTTCGAGGACAACGGCATCAAGGTGTTCGGCGCCGACGGCTTCAAGCTGTCCGACGCTCTCGAGCGCGAGATTGAAGAGATCATGGAGGGCCCGAGCGAGGCCCTGCTGGTCGATGCGCCGCGCCTCGGTCGCGCCCGCCGGCTCGAGGGTGCCCAGGGGCGCTATATCGAAAGCATCAAGGCGAGCTTCCCGCGCGGCATGCGCCTGGATGGCCTCAAGATCGTCGTCGATAGCGCGCACGGCGCGGCCTATGCCGTGGCGCCGAAGGTCTTGTGGGAGCTGGGTGCGACCGTCATCGAACTCGGTAACAAGCCAGATGGCACCAACATCAATGATGGCTGCGGCTCGACCTGCCCGGAGCATTGCGCCGCCGCCGTGCGCCATCATGGTGCCGATCTCGGCATTGCGCTCGATGGCGACGCGGACCGCGTGATCCTGTTCGACGAGGCCGGCGAGATGATCGACGGCGATCAGGTTCTGGCGGTCATCGCCGAGGATTGGGCCAGCGATGGCCGGCTGCACGGCGGCAATGTCGTCGCCACGGTGATGTCGAATCTCGGCCTGGAACTGCACCTGCAGGGCCTGGGCATCGGCCTGGCGCGCACCAAGGTCGGCGATCGCTATGTCGTCGAGCACATGCGCGAGCATGGCTGCAATGTCGGCGGCGAGCAGTCCGGCCATGTCGTGCTGACCGACTATGCCACGACCGGTGACGGCCTGCTGGCGGCGTTGCAGGTCCTGGCCGTGCTGTTGCGCAAGGATCGGCCGATCAGCGAGGTCGGCCGGCCGTTCGCGCCGCTGCCGCAGCGTTTGAAGAATGTCCGGCTGAATGGCGGCAAGCCGCTCGAGCAGCCGGCGGTCAAGGCGGCGCTGGCCGATGCCGAGAGCGATCTGCGCGGGCACGGTCGTATTCTCGTGCGTCCGTCCGGCACCGAGCCGCTGGTGCGCGTTATGGTCGAGGCCGACGACGAAGACCTGTTGCATCGCGTGCTCGATGACGTCGCGGCGGTCATCGAAACGCATGCGTGAGCCGCACGGCGCGTTGCAGCGCACCGTGCTCGTTCTCGTCGCGCTCGAGGGCGCCCTGGCGGTGGTCGCCATGGCCGCGACCGCGCACGCCGCGCTGGCCAATGCAGTCAACGTCGATCTGGGCAGCCGTTTCCTGCTTTGGCACGCCATCGCCAGCCTGGCCGCTATGTATCTGCCCAGGCCAACGCTGCCGATTGTGCTCTGGCAGGCCGGACAACTCCTGTTCGCCCTGACGCTGATCGCCAATGGCGCCGGCCTGTCGGCCTGGCCGGACGTCCTGGCGCCCTTTGGCGGCACGGCCTACATCCTCGGCTGGCTTTCGCTTATGGCCAATCTGTGGCCGATCAAGGACAGCGCGGCCTAACGCGCACGCGAAGTGCCGCCGCATGTGAGATTTCGCACATGCACGTGAGGCAGAGGCGCCCATGGTTCGGTGACCGTCGAACGAACGACATTGAACCCGAACCCTGGGAGCCGCGCTATGGTGTGGCAGGCGCCTAAGGCGTATCGCCTCGATGACGTCGCCCTGGTCGATCTGATTGCCGGTCCGAAAACGCCCAGCATGCTGCGTTCGCATCTGGTTCTGCTGCATTTGATCCGCGGCGATGGGCCACCTGATGCGATCGGCATGTCATCGGTTATGGCCCGGCATCTGATCGACGAGCGGCTGGTGCCTTACACCTTCTACCCGGCCGTGCTCGATCTGGCGCTGCGGCCGCGTCATGCGGCACAGGTGTCAGCCCCGTGCGTCCAGAAAACGCCGCAGGCCGCCGACACCAAGGTGCTCACCCGCGTCAGCGCCAAGGCATATGCCGACAACGTCGCCGGCAGCCTCTAGCGGCACACCGGCCAGGGCGCAGGCAGGCAATGGCGAAGCTGCGTCGCTGCGCGATGCCATGCGGCGCACCGGGCCTCGGACCGGCAAGCGGATCAAGGCCAGATCGAGGGCCGGATCACTGCGCTCGAGCACGGCCATGCGCCTGACACCGTCGCCGAGATCGACCTCGACCAGATGATGGCCCTGGAGGGCGCTCAGGCTGGTGACGAGCGCGTAGGGCGCCAGCACGACGCCGCTGAGCGCACTTGATCCTGCCCGGATGGTGATCGCGCGATCGGCGACCGGCCCCGCGGCCGGCTCGACGACGGTTTCGGCCGCGCTCAAAGGCGCGCGCAGCGCAATCGGCGCCCGCGTCGGGCCCGTGCCGCGTTCCATCGCCCCGCCGGCCAGGGCCTGGCGCAGGCTGGCGGCATCCGGCCAGGGCGGCAGGCGGCCATAGCGCGACAGCATGGCGGCATCGACGCTGCGCTTTTGCCAGACGGCGTAGTCCTTGTCCTCGGCGCGCAGCCTGTCGATCTGTTCGAAGCTGGCCTGCTGGCTGACCTGAAGATCGGCCTCGAACCAGGCGCCGGTGGCGCGATCGCGCAAGGTGGCGCGCAAGTCAGCCGTCTTGCTCACGTGCACGGGCTGGACGTCGACATAGTAGGCCTCGTAGATCGGCGTGATCCGCTTGGGTGACAGCCGCGCCAGCTCGGCTTCGGCGGCGCCCAGATCGCTCATGCCGGCGCGATCGCTGATGACATTGATGGCCGCCGTCGAGGCCAGGCCGATCAGATCGAGCAGCGGATCGCCGACGGAAAAAGCGCCCTTTTGCGCGGCCCGTGCCTCTTTTTCGACGCGCATGAGCTTGCGCTTGGCGATGTAGTAGTCGGGATTGTCCTCGGTGACCACGCGGTCTTGGTAGAACGAGCGCTCCCGCCGCTTCGGCCCGCGTTCGGTTGTGACCGTAGGTGTGCCACGCGTTGCCAGAGAGAGGACGCAGCGCGCCTGCCGATCGGCCTGCACACGGCCGCTTTCCTCGCCGACATGGGCATCGCCGAAGACATCGGCGGGCGAAAGGGCCTCGCCGGCGGCCATGATCACCAGCGGCAGACCGGCCAGCTGATCGGCAGGCAGGCCGAGTGCAGCCGTGTCCAGGACATCGAGGCAACTGGCATAGTGCGGCGTCGCCTCGATCGGCGCCGCGGCCGGTTCGATCACCGGCTGGGCGGCCGGCTCGGGTGGCAAGGCGTGGGAACAGGCGAACAGCGCGCCGGTCAGTGCGAGCACGCTCCGGCGAAGGCTGGCGGTCATGACATCCTCGCGCTCAGGCGGAGCTTTCCACCTATGCGCGCGTTGCTGCGATGACAATACGGGATAGAGGTAGGTCCGTCAGACCTTATCGGCGTTGGCTAGCCCTGCCCTCAGGTCTGCGACTGTTCTTGCAGCTCGCGGCCGGATACCGGCTCGGCCATGTGGAAATGCTGCTGGATCTCTTCCGCCAGCAGGTTGTTGCCGCGCGTGTACTCGCCGAGTGCGTCTTCCAATCCACGGTTGAGCAATCCGTCGATACCGCCGGCGGTGACCAGGTTGTTGAGTACCGTGATGCGCGTGCGCGGCAGCGCCGTTTCCGGTACGCCCAGCATATCCAGGCTGTAGTCCGTCTCGTGCAGGCAGTGCACCAGCGATCGCGGCATTTCCGGGCGCTGGGTCAGCAGCTCGACGACGCAGCGCGGGTCGATCGCGGCATGATAGCAGCGATTGTAGGCGCGCAAGGCCGAGACCGCGCGCAGCATGGCACCCCACTGGTAGAAGTCGACGTCGCCCTCGAGCCCTTTGCTCATGTGCAGATCGCGCGCCTTGACGTTGAGCAGGCGCACGGTGTTGTCGGCGCGCTCGACATAGGTGCCCAGCCGGGTGAAGTGGAAGCTCTCGTCATGGGTCATGGTGCCGTGGATGACGCCGCGAAACAGCTGCGCGCGCTCCTTGACCCACTCGAGGAACTCCTGCTCGCCCCAGCGCGTCAGGCCCTGGGTATCCAGCGAGCGGATCTGCAGCCAGGTGGCGTTGACGGATTCGAACATCTCGGTGGTGATGATGCTGCGCAGGATGCGGGCGTTCTCACGCGCATAGCGGATGCAACTCCAGATGCTCGACGGGTGGTCGCGATCGAGCGCCAGGAAGGCCATGACCGAGGCCTGATCGGCGGTGTCGTACTTGTCCGGGAACAGGTTGTCGTCATCGGTAATGTCGAGCCCGGCCTGCCAGGGATTGGGCGCGCTTTCCGACCGGGGCAGCAGCGCCATGCGATAGGACACATCGAGGATGCGCGCCATCTGCTCGGCCCGTTCGATATTGCGGGCCAGCCAGTAGAGATTGTCTGCGGTGCGCGCGAGCATCATGGCTGTTGTCCTTGTCTGCGCCGGTATCCCTGTCCGCTCAGGCCTCGAGCACCCAGGTGTCCTTCGTGCCGCCCCCTTGCGATGAGTTGACCACCAGCGAGCCTTCGCGCAGCGCAACCCGGGTGAGGCCGCCCGGGACCACGCGTGTCTGGCCGTTGGCGGTGAGCAGGAACGGCCGCAAATCGACGTGCCTCGGGGCGATGCCGGCCTCGACGAAGGTCGGGCAGGTGCTGAGCGCCAGGGTCGGTTGGGCAATAAACGCCGCCGGGTCGGCAAGGATGCGCGAGCGATAGGCCTCGACCTCGGCCTTGGTCGCACTCGGCCCGACGAGCATACCGTAACCGCCGGAGCCCTGCACCTCTTTGACGACCAGCTCGTCCAGGTGCTCGAGCGTGTAGGCGAGGTCGTCTTCGCGATCGAGGCGATAGGTCGGCACGTTCTCGAGCTTGGGCTCTTCGCCCAGGTAAAAGCGCACCATGTCAGGCACATAGGTGTAGATGGCCTTGTCGTCGGCGACGCCGGTGCCGATGAAATTGGCCATGCCCAGACCGCCTTTCCGGAGCACGTCGACGAGGCCGGGCACACCCAGCACGCTGTCCTTGCGGAACACGGTCGGATCGAGAAAATCGTCATCGACGCGCCGGTAGACGACATCGATGCGCTTCGGACCCATGGTCGTGCGCATGTAGACCCGGTTGTCCTCGACGAACAGGTCCTGACCCTCGACCAGCTCGACGCCCATCTGCTCGGCGAGATAGGCATGCTCGAAATAGGCGCTGTTGTAGATGCCCGGCGTCAGCACGCCGACGGTCGGCTGGTCGACGCCGGCCGGGGCCATGGCGCGCAAGGTCGAGAGCAGTTCGTTCGGATAGTGCTGCACCGGTGCGATGCGGTTGCGCCGGAACAGGTCCGGGAACAGGCGCATCATCGCCTCGCGGTTTTCCAGCATATACGACACGCCGGAGGGTACGCGCAGGTTGTCTTCCAGGACGTAGAACCTGTCCGGTCCGACGCGCACGATGTCGATGCCGGCGATGCTGGCATAGGTCGCACCGGGCGGATCGATGCCGACGATCTCGGGACGGAAGGCATCGTGCTGCAGCACCATCTCGCTCGGTACGATGCCGGCCTTGAGGATTTCCTGGTTGTGGTAGACGTCGTGCAGGAAGGCATTCAGCGCCGTGACCCGCTGGATCAGGCCGGCGGACAGCCTGGCCCATTCCTCGGCGGTGAGCACGCGCGGCACGACATCGAACGGGATCAGGCGCTCGGTGCCGCCGCTGTCGCTGTACACAGTGAAGGTGATGCCCAGTCGGCGAAACAGCAGGTCAGCGGCCTCCTGCTTGTGCTTGAGATCGCTGGGATCGATCTTTTCGAGCCAGCCCTGATAACCGACATAGGCGTCGCGTACCGAGCCGTCGTCGTTGCGCATCTCGTTGAACATGTCACTCCCCTGCGGAAGGGTCGGTGCCGCCTGTACGGGCATTTCGCCGAAAATTTTCGCAGCAAGCGCGATGCCAAGCTCGGCACACTTCTGGCGTACCTTATCCGCACAGGCAATCGATGATAATGCATTAGGTTATGGCAGCAGGTTCAGATCTCTTGGTCACCGCAGCCCTTCTGGGCGGTGGCGCTGTGGGCGGGCTGGTGTTTGCGCGACTGCGCCAACCACCGCTGGTTGGCTATATCGTCGCTGGTCTGGCGCTCGGGCCTTCGGGGTTGGCGCTGACCACGCACGAGGACCGCGAGGCTATCGAACGCCTTGCCGAACTCGGCGTGCTCGTCCTGTTGCTCGGCCTGGGCATGCATCTGTCTTTGCGCGCCTTCCGAGCAATTTATCAACTCGCGATTGCGGCTGTGACCTTGCAGGTCATGGCCTGCTGCGGTGTGACCCTGGTGCTTGGCTGGTGGCTCGGCTGGCCGCCATCGCTGAGCGTGCTGTTCGGTTTCATCCTGTCGTTGAGCAGCACGGCGGTCGGCGTCAAGATCCTGGAAGACATCGACGAACTGCGTACCGATGTCGGCCGGTGCGTAATCGGTGTGCTGATTGCTCAAGATTTAGCCGTGGCGCCGATGCTCATTGTCATCCAGGGCATGGCCGCCAGTGACGGCGGCTTCAACTGGCTGTTGCCGATAAAGCTGATCGCCGCTTTGTCGATCATGAGCGCGATCGTCTGGTATCTGAGCCGGCGCCAGCGCCTGCATCTGCCGTTTGCCGCGCGCATCGAACGCTATCCCGAACTGGCACCGGTCGTGGCGCTGGCGGTGTGCGTGTTGGCATCGGCGATCACCGGCGCCTTCGATCTGTCCGCCGGCCTCGGCGCGTTTCTGGCCGGGCTGGTCATCGGCAACACGGCCGAGCGTCAGATCATGATCAACGGCATCGAGCCGGTGCAAAGCGTCTTGATGATGGTGTTTTTTCTCTCCATCGGCCTGCTCATCGACCTCGACTACGTCCTCGCCAATGGCGCCATCGTGCTCACCCTGGTTACGCTGGTGTTCTTGTTTAATAGCCTGGTCAATGTCGCGATCCTGCACGGCATCGGCGTGCCCTGGCGCACCTCGCTGCTGAGCGGTTTTGCGCTGGCGCAGATCGGCGAATTCTCGTTCTTGCTCAGCGCGACCGCCGCCGCCCTCGGCCTGCTGGACAGCGATGCCGCCAAGCTGATCGTCGCGGTCATCGCCATTTCTCTGGTGATCAGCCCGCTCTGGCTGGATCTGGCGCACCGGCTGCACGTCATGCGCGAGCGTGAGGACGATGCGCTCGGTGATCTGCTCGCGCGCCTGGTCAATGCCGAAGCGCGCGTGCTGCGCCTGCGATCCGCGCGGGTTGCCCAGGTCGCCCAGTCGTTAAGCGAAGAGGGCCGCCAGCAGCTCGGGCGGATTTTCAGTGGCGACAAAGGTCAACCGCGCGACCAGGCGCGCGACGTCGATGCGCTGGCGCTGGCCGGCAAGCCGGCCGATGGCACGCCGCCGGCCGCGCGCAAGGTCAAGCGCCGCCGGCAAAAACGCGGAGGTCACGGTGCGCTACGCCGGCGTCGATGAGGTCGGCCGCGGGCCGCTGGCCGGTCCGGTGGTCGCCGCCGCGGTCGTACTGCACCGGCCGCTCGATGGCCTGGATGACAGCAAGCGCCTGCGTCCGGCCGAACGCCAGCGGCTGGCCAGGGCCCTGCGCGCGCCAGGACAGGCCTGGATCGGCCTGGGCGCCGCCTCGGTGCGCGAGATCGATCGCCTGAACATCCGCCAAGCGACCTTTCTCGCCATGCTGCGCGCCATCGGCGCCCTGCCCGAGCTGCCGGCGCGCGTGCTGGTCGACGGCAACGCCCTGCCAGGCGGCTTGCCCTGCCCCGGTGAAGCGCTGATCAAGGGCGACAGCAAGGATGCCGCCATCGCGGCGGCCTCGATCTGCGCCAAGGTGGTGCGCGACGCCTATATGGCCCGGCAGGACGTGCGCCTGCCCGGCTATGGCTGGGCGAGCAATGCCGGCTACCCGACGGCGGCGCATGTCCGCGCCTTGCGTGCGCTCGGCGTCAGCGTCCAGCACCGCCAGAGCTTCGCGCCGGTGCGCCTGGCCCTGGCCGAGGTGGGCTGGCGCGCGGGCGCGATCCTGGACGCGGCCTGAGGCTCAGGCCGAACGCCGCCTTTGCAAATGACGCAGGAAGGCGCTGGCCTCCATCGGCCGGCCGAACAGAAAGCCCTGCGCCCGATCGCAGCGCATGGTGCGCAACAGCGACGCTTGCGCTTCGGTTTCAACGCCTTCCGCCACGGTGGCCTTGCCGAGGCCATGCGCCAGGCTGATCAGCGAGCGCACGATCGTGCGGGCATCCGGCTTATCCAGGGCGGCAATGAACGAGCGATCGATCTTCAGCTCGTCATAGAAGAAGGTGGTCAGATGGCTGAACGACGAATAGCCGGTGCCGAAATCATCGATGGCGACGTGCACGCCGAGCTCTTTCAGATCGCCCAGCGTGCGGCGCACCGCGCGCAGCTCGCGCGGCAGCAGGCTTTCGGTGATCTCAACGCTGAATTGCTGCGGCTCAACCGACCAGAAGGCCAGGCGACCGGCCAGATAGGCAGCCAGATCGGCGCGCACGAACTGGCGCGATGACAGATTGACCGCCACGCGCGGCGGCTCCTCCAGATCGCGGCGCAGGCGTGCGGCCAGCCGGCAGGCTTCCTCGATGACCCACTCCTCGAGCGAGCGCGCCAGATGCGAGGTCTCGGCAGCGGCGATGAACGATTCGGGTAACAGCAGGCCCTGTTCCGGATGGCGCCAGCGCAGCAGGCATTCGACGCCGGTGGTGTAGCGTGTCGCCAGCTCGACCTGCGGCTGCACCAAGAGACGCAGCTCCTCGCGCTTCACCGCCAGGCGCAAAGCGCTTTCCAAAATGACACCAACGCCGGCATTGCGCCCGCTGGCCAGGTCCGTCTGATAGATGCAGATCGACTCGACGGCGCTGCGCTTGGCTTCGTACATGGCGCTGTCAGCGGCGCGCAGCAGGGCATCGCCATCGCGGCCGTGATCCGGACACAAGCCGACGCCGATGCTGCACGAGACCTGCACCTCGTGCTCGCCAAGCTGCAAGGGTTCCTCGATGGCCTCGAGCATGGCCTGAGCGATGGCACGCACGGCGGTGGTATCGCCGACCGGCTCCATGACGACGACGAACTCATCGCCGGAGAGCCTCGCAACCGTGTCCTCCGGGCCGCAGGTCGCGACCAGGCGGCGCGCGACCGCACGCAGGAGATTGTCACCGGCGCTGTGGCCAAGGCCGTCATTGATTGCCTTGAAACGATCCAGATCGATGAACAACACCGCCAGGCGCTGTTGCCCGGTGCTGGCCTGGGCGATCGCCTGATCCAGGCGCTGCAGCAGCAACCGGCGGTTCGGCAGCTCGGTCAGGCTGTCATGCAGGGCCTGAAAGGTGATCCGATCGCCGAGCGCGCGTTCCTCGGTGATGTCACTCAGCACCAGCACGGTACCTTCACTGGTGCGCCCGGCGCCGTGGATCGGCCGCTCGACCACGCGCACGATGCGCCGGTCGCCCTTGGCGTTGAGGAAAGACGCGATGCGCTCGCCGGGCGTGCCGCCGCCTTCGTCGACCAGCGGCAGCACCTGGTCGAGCGGTCTGCCGTCGGCATCCTCGAAGACGATGTTGGCAAAGCGTTCGGCGGCGCGGTTCATGAAGGTCACGCGGCCTTCGGCATCGGCGGCGACGACGGCCTCGCCGATCGAGGCCAAGGTAATCGAGGCGCGCTGGCGTTCTTGCTGCAACGCACGCAGATCGCTGCGCCGGCCGAGCCAGAACGGCGCGCTCAACGCCGCGCCCGCCAGTGCCGAGGCCGGCGGCCACCAGATCTGCATCAAGACGAACAACGCCACGCTCACCAGGACCGGCAGCATGGCGAGCATGGCCAGAAACGGGATCAGGGCACCGTTCACCGGCAGGAACACCAGCGGCACGGCCACCAGCACCAAGGCGAGCAGTGCTGCCTGGATGTCCTGAACCGGCATGATCAGCTCGCGGTCGCGATAGGCCTGCAGCGTGTTGGCATGGATCTCCAGACCGGTCATCAGCCCGCGTGCGGCATTGTCGGGCACGGCGTAGCGCGAGCCGACGCCGGTCGCGGTGACGCCGATCAGGACAAAGGCCTCGTCGAGACCGGACAGATCGGCATCGCCGCTGAGGATGCTGCCGGCGGAAAAGCGCCGGTAGCCGCGGGCCTGGCCGATGAACGGGATCAGGACCGGGTCGGCGCGCTGCCAGCCCTGCATCGGCGTCGTCGGCCGCTCGTTTAGCGCCGGGGCGCCGCCAATGGCGAAGGCGAAGGCTGGCCAGTGCGGGCTGCCGATGCCGGCGTAAGCGTACAGGCGGCGCACGCGGCCATCGCTGTCCAGGGTGAACTCGCCGTGTCCGAGCGCATCGGTCGCTTGTGCCAGCAACGGGATGGGCAGGGCTTCGTAAGGCAGGCTCTCGGCTTGCCACTCACCCGGAACCACCGGCAGGACGACGCCGCCATGATCCTCGAGCGCTTCGGCCAGGGCGAAATCGGCGTTCAGCGACTTGCTCGAGCTTTCCAGCAGGAGAAGGTCGAGACCGATGCGCGCCGCGCCCGCCTCGTCGAGCGCCTTGATCAGGGTGACATAGCGTTCGCGCGACCACGGCCAGCTGCCATAGGCATTCAGGCTGCTGTCATCGATCTCGACCAGGACGATGTCGCTCGCGGCCGGCCGGTGGGCGAGGCGCATGACCTGATCCTGCAGCGCGCGATCGACGCTGGTGAACAGACCGCCCAGCGTGAACAGCGCCGCCAGCATGCCCGCAACCAGGGCGAAGCCCAGTCGGGGCCAGATATTGAGCGAACGCTGCGTGGGCTGTCGGGAGGTCATAACAAGAGCAGAAGACCTAGCAGGGCCGGGATGGCAAAGGTCCAATAGGCCTTCGAGGGGATATCGAAGCGCTGTGCTGCGCCATAGGGTGCTTGATAGCCATCTTCGGTGATCGTGGCGATACGCAGATAATGCGTGCCGGTGCTGGCGAGTGGTTCGATGGTGATGGCCGGCGTGGTGACGATCTCATCGACCACCACTGGCCGGAAACGCTCATTGCGCGCAAGCTGTACCCGGTAGCGCACGCCTTCGCCGGCATCACGCCAGCTAAACACCCAGGGCTGGTTGCGCGCCTCGGTATCCGGCAGCTCGGCCTTTGGGTTCGGTGGCGGGTTCTCGCGCACGAAAGGCTGCGGGTCGCCGAACGGGCCGACATCGCCGCGGCTGTCGGTGCGGCGCACGCGCCAGAACCAGTCGCCTTCGGGCAGGTCTTGCGCCGGAACAAAGCTGCCGCCCTGGACGCCGTCGGCATCGATCACCGGCGCCGCGAAGCGATCGTCCGCGGCGATCTGGATGTGATAGCTCGTTGTCTCCGCCGGTTCGGCCCAGCGGAAGGTCGGCCGGCGCTCGCGCACCTTGCCATCAAGCGGCGGTGCAATCGTGCTGGGCGGCTCCGGGCGGGCATCCAGCTCGACGGTAAAGGCGGTTTCCCGGCCCTCGATGCCGTCGGCATCGAGGCCGCGCAGGCGCACAAGCCAGTCACGGTCGTCCAGGACCGGCCCGCTCAGGCGTTCGCCCTGGCGCACGGCATCGAACACGATCCGGTCTGGCGCATCCGCCGGTGCGATCCGCAGGCGAAAGGACTCGGCGCCGGGAAGGGCCGGCGCCGGCAGTACGACCGGCACCCGATCGAGGCGCTCCGGTGCCGGGTCGAGCACAGGCGCCGGCAGCAGCGGTCGTGGCGGTTCCGGCGGCTCGCCCGCGCGGGCAATCGTGCCAAAGCCGGCCGCAACACTGCGCACGACGCCGCTGCCGCTGGCGCGCACATCACCGTCGAGCACCTCGGTGCGGCTGGCACGGTCGTCGCTGGCGACACGAAAGCGTGTGCCGCGCGCAGCACTGACCACATGCGGTGTTTCGATCTGGTAGAAGGGCCGATCGACGGCCTCGGCCGGCACGACGCTGTCGACGCGGCCACGTTGCAAGCGGATCGTGGTATCCACCATGCCGGTGTTCTCGTAGGCACTGAGCCTGTCCATGACGATTTCGCTGTTCGGCGCGACAATCAAGCGTGAGCCATCGGCAAAACGCACGTCGGCGGTGCTGTTGGCACCGGTGACCACGACATCACCGGCTTCGAGCGCGCGATTGCCCAGCCCCGGACTTGGCCCCTGGCCGTCGGCTGGCCGGACCGTGACCTCGCCGCTGGCCCCGACCAGTTGCGCCGGTGCCGGCTGCGTGCGCAGCAGGTGGACCGGAATGCGCAGCTTGGTTCCGGGCGGGATGCGGTAGACGTCGTCGATGGCGTTGTGCTCCTTCAGACGGCGCCAGTAGTGGTCTTCCTTGAGATAGGTGCGGCTGAGCTCGAGCAGCGTGTCGCCCGGCCGGACGGCGTAGATCCACTCGGGCTCGGCCCCGGCCGAAGCGGAGAGTGCCAGGCCGGCACTGACGATGACCAGTGCGGCCAGGTGACGAAACAGCTCGTGGATGCGCACGAAATCCCGCCCTTTTCGTTAGGACTGTTCTTCACGAGGGGGTGTCCGGACCGGCGGCGCCGCGCGCGGCCCCGATCCGGCTGCCTGACCTCTTCCCTTAGGACAAATTCCCTTAGGACAAATATCCGTGTGGCGAAACGTCAGGCTTTCCGCCCGGTGCGCATGATGCTGCGCGAAAGCACCAAAACCGGCAGCAGGCCGACGGCGACCAGCGCCAGGGCCGGCCCGGCGGCCTCGGACAGGCGTTCGTCGCGCGCCAGATTGAAGGTACGCACCGCAAGCGTATTGAAGTCGAACGGCCGGAGCACAAGCGTCGCCGGCAGCTCCTTCATGACGTCGACGAAGACCATCAGCCCGGCCGTGGCCAGGGCCGGCCAGAGCAGCGGCACGTGCACGCGAAACAGACGCTCGAGGCCGGGCGCGCCCAAAGCGGACGCGGCATCGTCCAGGTTCGGCTTGAGCTTGGTGAAGCCGGCTTCGATGCCGCCGATCGAGACGGTCATGAAGCGCACCAGATAGGCGTAGATCAGTGCGGCGATGCTGCCGGTGAGCAGCAGGCCGGAGGAGATGCCGAAGCTCGCGCGCAGCCAGGCATCCAACGCGTTGTCGAACGTGGCGAGCGGCACCAGCGTGCCGACGGCAATCACCGGGCCGGGGATGGCATAGCCGAGTGCCGCCAGGCGGTTGGCCGTGCGCGGCACGGCATAAGTGCTGCGGTGGGCGCCATAAACCATGAACAGCCCGAGCGTGACGGCAATGAAGGCCGTTGCCAGGCCCAGCAGCAGGCTGTTGAGCGCCAGCTCGGTGAATTGCGTGCCGAGCGAGGCGAGGCCCTCGCTGGCGAACAGCTTGAGCAGGAGCCAGCCGGGCAGGACGAAGCCGAGCACGATCGGCAGGGCGCAGGCGAGCACCGCCGCCCAGGCGCGCAGGCCGCGCAGCTCGAAACAGATGGCGGTGTGGTGGCCGGCACCGCTGTCGGTGAAGCTGGCGCGCCGGCGGCCGGTCCGTTCGAGCAGCAGGGCGAGCGCCACGAAACCGAGCAGCATGGCGGCGAGCTGGCCGGCGGCGATGCGATCGCCCATGGAGAACCAGGCGCGATAGATGCCGGTGGTGAAGGTCTGCACGCCCAAGAGCGATACGGCGCCGAAATCGGCCAGGGTCTCCATGATCGCCAGGCTCATGCCGACGACGATGCCCGGGCGCGCCAGGGGCAGGGCGATGCGCCAGAATGCCTGCAGCGGTGTGCAGCCCAGCGTCCGGCTGGCTTCGATGGTGGCGCCGCTTTGCTGCAGGAAGGCCGCCCGCGCCGCCAGATAGACGTAGGGATACAGCGCCATGGCGAGCACGAAGACGGCACCGCCGATCGAACTCAGCCGCGGGAACCAGTACTCGCGCGGACCCAGCCCAGTGACATCGCGCAGCAGTGTCTGCACCGGCCCGCTGAAGGCGAGAAAATCGTAGTAGACATAAGCCAGGACGTAAGACGGTACGGCCAGCGGCAGAATCAACGCCCAGGCGAACAGGCCACGCCCGGGAAAGCGGCAGGCGACCACCAGCCAGGCTGTGCTGACGCCGATGACAGCGGTGACCAGGCTGACGCCGACGGCCAGCCAGATCGTGCTGCGCACATAGGCCGGCAGCACGGTCGTCGCGAGATGCGTCCAGGTGGTCGGCGACGGCTGTAGCAGGGCGCTGGCGACGCTCACCAACGGCAGCGCGATGACCGCCGCAACCGCCACCGACAGCCAGGCCCAGCCATCCCCGGTCCAGGGGCGTCGCGTGCGGGTTTTCGCACTATCCAGGCTGAGGTCGCTCAAATGTGGGTCTCGTAACGGCCGAAACGGGTACCGGCGCTGTGCCGTTGTTCTTGCGATTTAAGCGGCGCGCGGCGTCGCGCAAAGCGCAAAACGCCACGACCGTGCATTTAGAATTGTTCTAAATCACTGATTCGACAGGTTTCCCTGAACAGACGACACGGGTGTGCGCACGGTCCTCACGGTTTGCGGCCACCGTCGTCTATGCTGCGCGTCGGTCATTGCTTATGGTTTATTGGTTGCCCGCGCCGATCGACTGATGGTCGTGCCAGCGGCGCAAGCAGCGCGAAAGATCGCTCGCGCCATCGTGATCGTCACCGAACTGCCATAATTAGATCACGACGCCGTCACAACAAAGGCGCACATCCGGATCTTGTGGATCGGTGGCGCTTTGGTGCGCGCTGCCGTTTTGCGTGCGTGCTGCACTCGACACGAGAGACCCCGGGGGAAACACAACCATGAAGCGCTACCTGCTTGCAGGCGCGGCCGTGCTGGCTTTGACGGCTCACGCCAACGCCGAGACGATCACTGTCTACACCGCCATCGAGGCCGACGACCTCAACAAATACGCTGCCGGCTTCAACGAGGTCTATCCGGACATCGAGATCAACTGGGTGCGTGATTCGACCGGTATCATCACCGCCAAGCTGCTCGCCGAGAAGGACAACCCGCAGGCCGACGTGATCATGGGCCTGGCCGCGACCTCGCTCTTGCTCATGAAGAACGAGGGCATGCTCGAGCCGTATGCGCCGCAGGGTGTCGAGAAGCTGAACCCCAAGTTCGTCGACAAGGACACGCCGCCCTACTGGGTCGGCATGGATGCCTGGGTCGGCGCCGTCTGCTTCAACACCATCGAGGGCGAAAAGGCGGGTCTGACCATGCCGACCTCGTGGCAGGAGCTGACCGATCCGAAATACAAGGGCCACGTCGTCATGCCGAACCCGAACAGCTCGGGCACCGGCTTCCTCGACGTCTCCGCCTGGCTGCAGATGTTCGGTGAGGAAGAGGGCTGGGCCTATATGGACGCCCTGCACGAGAACATCGCCACCTACACGCATTCGGGCTCGAAGCCCTGCGTTATGGCTGCCCAGGGTGAATACCCGATTGGCATTTCGTTCGCCTTCCGCGGCGCCCGTCTGATCAACGAGGGTGCGCCGCTCGCGCTCGGCCTGATGGAAGAGGGCTCGGGCTGGGACATGGAAGCGGCCGCCATCGTGCGTGGCACCGATCAGCCTGAAGCCGCGCAGCAGCTGATGGACTGGATCGTCAGCGAAGACGCCATGCGCCTGTACAACGAGGGCTACGCCGTGGTCGCCATCGACGGCATCGCGCAGCCGGTCGAGAACTTCCCGGAAGGCATCACCGACGCGATGATCGACAATGACTTCGAGTATGCCGCGCAGAACCGTGCGCGCATCCTCGAGGAGTGGACCAAGCGCTACGACAGCAAGTCCGAGCCGAAAGAGGGCTGAGCCCGCTTTCGTTTGGCACAATCGGGGCGCGTCTTCGGGCGCGTCCCGCCTTGCCAGCGCGTTAACTCGCCGGGCCGTTCGAGGGGGACGAAGATGAGTGCCAATGGCGCGATGCAAGACGCCTATCTGCGCATCACGGATGTGACCAAGAAGTTCGGTGAGTTCACGGCCTTGAAAGGCATTTCGCTCGACATCCTGCCGGGTGAGTTCGTCTGCTTTCTCGGGCCATCGGGCTGCGGCAAGACCACCTTGCTGCGCGCGATCGCCGGTCTCGACATCCAGTCCACCGGCACGATCGAACAGGCCGGGCGCGATATCTCGGCCCTGCCGCCGGAGCAGCGCGATTTTGGCATCGTCTTCCAGTCCTATGCCCTGTTTCCCAACCTGACCATCCGCCGCAATGTCGGCTACGGCCTGGAAAACCAGGGCAAGAGCCGCAAGGACATCAACGCGCGGGTCGATGAACTGCTCGAGCTGGTCGGTCTCAGCGATCAGGCGGACAAATACCCAGCACAGCTTTCCGGTGGTCAGCAGCAGCGCGTCGCCCTGGCCCGTGCGCTGGCCACATCGCCCGGTCTCATCCTGCTCGATGAGCCGCTCTCGGCGCTCGATGCCAAGGTGCGCGGCCATCTGCGTCACGAGATCAAGGAGCTGCAGGCCAAGCTCGGCGTGACCACGATCATGGTGACCCATGATCAGGAGGAAGCGCTGACCATGGCCGATCGCATCGTGGTCATGAACCAAGGCTTCATCGAACAGGTCGGCACACCGGAAGAGATCTACGGCCAGCCGGCCTCGCCGTTCGTCGCCGACTTCATCGGCACCATGAATTTCCTGCCGGCGACGGTGAACGGCACCAATCGCGCGGTGATCGGTGGCATCGGCTTCGAGTGCGACAGCGAGGGCTATGGCGACGGCGATGCCGTGACCCTGGCCGTGCGCCCGGAGGAGGTCGTGTTGCACACCCAGGGCGCCAACACGCCGAACACCTTCGAGGCACGGGTCGACGAGGTCGAGTTCCTCGGCCCGCATATGCGCTTGACGCTGGGCAGTGCGGGCATGAGCGGTGAGCATCTGCGCGTCGATGTCTCGGCGCAGCGCGCGCGCGAGATGGACACCGTGCAGGGCAAGCTGGTCGCGGCCGAGCTGCCGCGCAATCGCATCCGCGTTTACCCGCGCGCCGTGGCCTGAGCCGATGGCGACCGCGAACCCGACGGCGAGCATGGCCAGCGCGCGAGCGGCCAGGATCGTCAAGCCGAAGCTCGGCCGTGATGACTGGATCATGCGCGGCTTCATGCTGATGATCGGTTTGTACCTGATCATCACGCTGGCGTTGCCGCTTTACGCCATGTTCTCGAAGAGCTTCGAGATCCGCGTGTTCGACTATGAGGCCATCGAGGTCTCGATCGATGAGGGCACCGGCTGGAGCGAGCCGGTCTTGCTCAGCGAGATCGCTGAAGAACAGGGTCTCGAGAACGAGCGCACCCAGGCACGCAGCTCGACGGTGATTACCGGCGCGACCATCTTCGGCGGCGCCCAGGACGACGGCATTGAGCGCTACCGCTTCCGTAGCCTGGATGCCTCAAGCCAGATCGACGTCAATCTCGAGCCGATTGCGCAAGGTCAGTGGGCCGAGGTCGACAGCGACAATCTGCGCCGGGTGATCATTCGCGCCGGCACGATCAAGAGCCTTGGCAATTATCTCGAGTATTTCTCGACGCCGGCGCTGTTCCAGTCGATCTACAACAGCGTGTTCGTCTCACTGATGACGACGGTGATCACGATCCTGCTGGCGTTCGGCTTCGCCTACTGCCTGACGCGCACCAACATGCCCGGCAAGACGCTGTTTCGCACCGTCGCCATGGTGCCGATCCTGGTGCCTTCGCTGCTCGCCGGCCTGTCGCTGGTCTACCTGTTCGGCAATCAGGGCATCATCAAAAACGTCTTGATGGGTGCGGAGATCTACGGCCCGCTCGGCATCGTCATAGGCTCGGTGTTCTTCACCTTCCCGCATGCCCTGCTGATCATCGTGACCGCGCTGTCGATCTCGGATGCGCGTCTCTATGAAGCGGCCCAGGCCCTGCGCACCAGCCCGTGGAAAACATTCTGGACGGTGACCATTCCCGGTGCGCGCTTCGGTCTGATTTCGGCGGCGTTCGTGGTATTCACCTTAACCATCACCGATTTCGGCGTGCCCAAGGTGATCGGCGGCCAGTACAACGTGCTCGCGGTCGACATTTACAAGCAGGTGGTCGGCCAGCAGAACTTCTCGATGGGCGCGGTGGTCTCGGTCATCTTGCTGGTGCCGGCCGTGCTCGCCTTCGTGGTCGATCGCATGGTCACCTCCAAGCAGGTGGCGCTGCTCTCCGCCCGGGCCGTGCCGTACCACCCGAAAGCCAATGCCCGCGCCGACAGTCTGGCGCTGATCTATTGCGTGGTCATCAGCCTGCTGCTGCTGACCGTGATCGCCATGGCGCAATACGCAGCACTGATCCAGTTCTGGCCGTACAACCACACCATCTCGTTGAAATGGTTCGATTTCGGCAGGCTCGATGGCGGTGGCTGGCCGAGCTATTTCAATTCGATCCGCATGGCCCTGTACTCGGCGGTGATCGGCGTCATCGTCGTCTTCATCGGCGCCTACCTGGTCGAGAAAGGCCGTGGCACCAATGCCGGTCGCTCGGGCCTGCACTTTCTCGCCATGATGCCGATGGCCATCCCCGGCATGGTGCTCGGCCTGTCCTACATCTTCTTCTTCAACGACCCGAACAACCCGCTGAACTTCCTGTATGGCACGATGGCGATCCTGGTGATCTGCACGATCACGCATTTCTACACCGTGTCACACCTGACGGCGCTGACCGCGCTGAAGGCGATGGACCGCGAGTTCGAATCCGTCTCGGCCTCGCTCAAACAGCCGGTGACCAAGGTCTTCGGCCAGGTCACCGTGCCGGTGTGCATGCCGGCGATCTTGGACATCGCGATCTATTACTTCGTCAACGCCATGACCACGGTGTCGGCGGTCATCTTCCTGTATTCGCCACACACCACGCTTGCCGCCGTGGCTGCGCTGAACATGGACGATGCTGGTCAGATCCAGGGCGCGGCGGCGATGTGCATGATGATCTTCTACACCAACGTGCTGGTCAAAGTGATCCATGTGGTCTTGAGCTGGTGGCTCGGGCGCAGCACGCAGGCCTGGCGCAAGCGATGAGCGCGGTCACGCGCCTGCCATGAGCCGTCACTTCGATCTGGCGGTGGTCGGCGCCGGCATTGTCGGCCTCGCCCACGCTTTGGCCGCGGCGAAAAAGGGCAAGCGCGTCGTGGTCTTCGATCGCGATGCCCAGGCCAACGAAGCCAGCGTGCGCAATTTCGGCTTCGTCACCGTCACCGGGCAGGAAGCCGGGCAGGTCTGGCTGCGGGCCATGCGCTCGCGCGATATCTGGCAGGACGTCACCGCCAAGGCCGGCATCCCGGTGATCCATCAGGGCCTGCTCGTCGTTGCCCGCTCACGCGAGGCCATGGACGTGATCGATGCCTTCGCCCAGACCGAAATGGGCGAGGCGTGCACGGTGATGGATCGTGACGCTGTCCTGGCGGACTACCCGGTGGTGCGCGCAGACGGCGTCCACGGCGGCTTGTGGAGCCCGCACGAGCGCCGCGTCGAGCCGCGAGAGGCGATCCCTGCCGTCGCCGCCTGGCTCGAGCACAGCTACGGCGTCACATTCTTGCGCAACACCTCGGTGCGCGCGGTCGACGTGCCCAGCATCGAGACCGGCAGCGGTCGCTTTCACGCCGAAGCCTGCGTCGTCTGCCCTGGCAGTGATTTCTCCAGCCTGTATGCCGAGCGCATCGCTGCCTACGGCCTGACCAAGTGCAAGCTGCACATGCTGCGCCTGGCAGCGCAGCCGGACAGCTTCCGCCTGCCCGGCTCGATCATGACCGATCCGTCACTGGTGCGCTATCGCGGCTACAGCGCTTTGCCGGAAGCGGCCGTGCTCAAGGCCAAGATCGAGGCCGAGCGGCCGGAGATCCCCGACAACGGCATTCATCTGATCGTCGTCCAGGGCGCCGATGGCTCGCTGACCATCGGTGACTCGCATCATTACGCCGCCACGCCCGATCCGTTCGTACCGGCCGAGGTCGATGACATCATCGTTAGGCTTGCCAACGAAACCCTGAACATTCCCGAGCCGCGCGTTGTCGAGCGCTGGACCGGCGTGTATCCATCGGCAGCGGATCGGTTGAGCCTGATCGATGCACCGGAAGACGCCGTGCGCATCGTCATGATCACCTCCGGTACCGGCATGAGCACGGCGTTCGCTATCGCCGAAGAGGTCATCGCCGATCTCTATGGTTGAGCACGCGTAACAGAGGGGGAGAGCCATGGGTGCGTTGCAGGCTGTGGTGTTCGATTGGGCCGGCACGACGGTCGATTTCGGCTCGCGCGCGCCCATGGGCGTGTTCGTCGAGGCGTTCAAGAGCTTCGATATCGACGTCACCATCGCGGAAGCGCGCGGGCCGATGGGCATGGCCAAGCGGCCGCATATCGCAGCGCTGATGCAACTGCCGCGCATCGCCGAGCAGTGGCGTGCCAGATACGGCAAAGACCCGGACGACGCCGCGATCGATGCCGTCTATGACGTGTTCGTGCCGAAAAATGCCGAAGTGGTCGTCGATTACGCCGATCTGATCCCCGGCACGGCCGAGACCGTCGCCGCGTTGCGCGCGCGCGGTCTGAAGATCGGTTCGACCACCGGCTACACCCGCGACATCATGGCACCGCTGTTGCCAATCGCCGCCGAGCAGGGCTACGCACCCGATTGCCTGGTCTGCACCGGCGATACCAAGGAAGGCCGGCCGGCGCCGCTGATGCTCTATCGCTGCATGCTCGACCTGGGTGCCTGGCCGTCCCGTCTGGTGGTCAAGGTCGACGATACCGAGGTCGGCATCGAGGCCGGCCTGAACGCCGGCTGTTGGACGGTCGGCGTGGCGCTGACCGGCAATGCCTGCGGCCTGTCGCTGGAAGAACTCAGCCAGCTCGCGCCAGAGGAGCTGGCGGCGGCCAGTGCCCTGGCCGAGGCCAAGCTCTATGCCGCCGGCGCGCACTACGTCATCGACGGCATCGCCGATCTCTTGCCGGTGATCGATCGCATCGAAGGCCGATTGGCGCGCGGCGAACGGCCGTGAGGCGCTTTCGCGCGGCTGTCACCGTGACCGGCTAGAGGTCGCGCGTGACGGGCATCAACTCGAGGCGGTCATGGCCAAGCAAGCACATCCGCTAAGCCGCATGGGGGACATGTGGCTCAACCAGATCCAGGCGCCGGAGGCCTTGGCCGCCTATGCCGTCGACGCCACCCAGCGCTGGCTGCTGTTCCTCGATGCCATGCGCATGCGCGGCAACATCTATCTGGATCACATCCGCGCCGGCCAGCCGCCGATCCTGAAATTTCCGTTCGAGATCGTCATCGACGGCCGCGAGCTGGAGCGCCCGGTCAATTACGCGCTCGCCCGTATCCTGGCGCCTGAAGGGGTCGAGACCGATCCGGAAAAGCGGCCTTATGTCGTCATCGACCCGCGCGCCGGCCAGGGACCGGGCATCGGCGGTTCCAAGCCGGACAGCCAGGTCGGCGTCGCCTTGCGCGCCGGCCATCCGGTTTACTTCGTGCTGTTTTTCCCGGAACCGGTGCCGGGCCAGACGATCGCCGATATCCGTGATGCCGAGGCGATGTTCGTCGAAACGGTCGCCGGCGCACACCCCATGGCCAGCGGCAAGCCGTGCGTGGTCGGCAACTGCCAGGCGGGCTGGGCGGTCGCCATGCTCAGTGCCGCCCATCCGGATGTCACCGGGCCGATCATCTTGAACGGTGCGCCTTTGTCCTATTGGGCCGGCGTCAATGGCCGCAACCCGATGCGCTATCGCGGCGGGCTGATGGGCGGCTCGTGGATCTCATCGATGGTCGCCGATCTCGGCGGCGGCGTGTTCGACGGCGCCAACCTGATCGCCAATTTCGAAACGCTCAATCCCTCGAACACGCGCTGGATGAAGCCGTACAACCTGTTCGCCAATATCGATCAGGAATATGAGCGCTTTCTCGAGTTCGAGCGTTGGTGGGGCGGTTTCTCGCTGCTCAATCGCGACGAGCTGCGCTTCATGGTGCGCGAGCTGTTCATCGGCAACAAGCTGGGGCGCGGCGGCATCGAGCTGGACAACGGCCAGGTCATCGATCTGCGCAACATCAAATCACCGATCGTGGTGTTTTGTTCCGCCGGCGATGCGATCACGCCGCCGCAGCAGGCGCTCAACTGGATCGCCGATCTCTATGGCGACGACCGCGAGATCAAGCGCCGCGGCCAGACCATCGTCTATCTGTTGCACGAAGATATTGGCCATCTGGGCATTTTCGTCTCCGGCAAGGTGGCCGCGCGCGAGCACAAGCAGATCCTCGGCACGCTCGAGCAGATCGAGCTGCTGGCACCGGGTCTGTACCAGATGCTCATCAGCGAGGAGGACGACGGCACACCCCTGGCGCGCTTCGAAACCCGGCGCATCGCCGATATTCTCAAGCTCGATGACGATCGTTCGGATGAGCGCGACTTCGAGACCGTGGCGGCGGTGTCTGACCTGAACGATGAGCTGTACGAGACCTTCATGGCGCCCTGGCTGCGCGCCCTGGCCCAGCCATTCGCACCGACCATGCGGCCGCTGCACCCCTTGCGCCTTGAGCGCGCCATGATGTCCGACGTCAACCCGCTGTTCTGGCCGGTCGCCGCCTATGCCGAGCTGGCGCGCGCCAACCGCAAGCCGGCCGATCCGGGCAATCGCTTCGTCCAGATCGAACGCGAGCTGGCCGAGCAGGTCCGTCGCGCGCTGGATGCCTGGCGCGATAGCCGCGATGGCACGAGCGAGGTGGTGTTCAAGGCGCTGTACGGCCCGCTCGGCTTCGGCGGCGTGTTCCCGCCCAATGGCGCGGCACAGGACGAGGTGCGCTTTGACGAGACCGAGCTGGACATGCGCGACGGCGGTGTCGCTGCCGCGCTGATCCGCATCGCGCTGGCGGTGATGTTCGCCGACAAGAGCGCCGATGTCCGCGAGCTGGCCCGGGCCGAACGGCTCTGGCACGACCATCCGCGCTTGGCCAATTTGGACAAGGCGCGTGTGCGTGAGCTGATCGGCCAGCAGGGCCTGCTGCTCGAGCTCGACGGCGAGGCCGCCCTGGCCGCTTTGCCCGCCCTGCTGCCGGGCGCGACCGAGCGCCAGGAAGCGGTCGCCTTCGCCCGTGACATGGCCATGGCCGACACCGATCTGTCCGCCAAAGAGCGCGCCGTGCTCGGGCGCATCGAGGCGCTGCTCGGCGAAGCTGCCTGAAGCCGCCTCCATCCTTTGGCGAAGCCGGCCTGCCCTTGCGGGCCGGGTGCTCGCGTCCTACTTAGGAGTCATGTCTCAGCGGGGTGCCTGTGAAACAGGCTGAGAGGCGATAAGCCAACCCGATGAACCTGATCCGGGTCGTGCCGGCGAAGGGATTTGAGACGCGATGAGCGAGCGCTCCCGTTTCATTCGTGTCGTCAGATGCCTCCGCCCCAGACCCTGCGGCGAACGAGGCGTGCGTTGACGACACAAGATCAAGACACAGCCACAACCATGACCGCTGCCTATTGGGCTGAGCGCGCCGCGACGCTGCTCGATCGCGTGCGTGTCGCGCGCCCCCAAGTCCATGTTCTGACCAGCACCGTCGCGCAGAACCTGACGGCCAACATGCTGCTGGCGCTGGGGGCCGATGTGCGCGCCTCGCTGGCACCGGGTGAGGTCGACGTGTTCGCCGCACAAGCCGATGCCCTGCTGGTCAATCTCGGCATGTTCGATGAAACGCGCAGCGAAGCGATCGCCCGCGCCCTGCCGGTGATCGAGCAGCGCCAAGCGCCTTGGGTACTCGATCCGGTGCACGTCGAGGCCGGCTCGCCGCGCGCCGCTTTGGCCAGCAGCCTGTTTGCGCGTGGGCCATCCATCGTGCGTGCCAACGAGGACGAGTATGCCACCCTTTCGAGCTGGTCCAAGCCAACCGGTCACCTGCCGGTTCTGGTGCGCTCAGGCGAAATCGACGTGATCACCGGTGTGCGCGATCAGGTGCGTCTGGCCGGCGGCGATCCGTTGATGGCGCGCGTCACGGCAGCTGGCTGCGCCGGCACGGCCGTGCTCGCAGCGCTGTTGCCGGTCGCCGAGACGCCATTCGAGGCGGCCGTGGCTGGCATGTTGATCCTCGGCGTGGCCGGTGAACTTGCCGGCGAACGCGCCACCGGGCCGGCGAGCTTTCAGATGCACTGGCTGGATGCGGTCTACGCCCTGGACCGGGTGCAGCTCGGCGAGCGGGCGCGCTTGGCATGACGCCGATGCTCGATCTCTCCGTTTACGCCGTGCTCGATCCGAGCCGTTGCCACGAGCGGCCTTTGGCGGCGATGGCCGAAGCCTGCGCGCGCGGCGGCGCGACCCTGCTGCAATATCGCGACAAGCTTAGCTCGACGCGGACGCTGGTGGCCCAGGCGCGCGCCATCAAGCAAGCACTCGCGCCGTATGCCGTGCCGCTGCTCATCAATGATCGGGTCGATGTCGCGCTCGCTGCCGCTGCCGACGGGGTGCATCTCGGCCAGGAAGACATGGGCGCCGCGGATGCCCGCAAGCTGCTCGGCCCGGCGGCCATCATCGGCGTCACGGCTCATTTTCCGGCCGAAGCCGATGGCATCGATGGCGCGCTTGCCGACTATGCCGGCATGGGGCCGGTGTTCGAGACCGGCAGCAAGCAGCAAAAGGACCCGGTGATCGGCCCGGACGGCCTGGCCGCGCTGATCGGCCATCTGCGCGCCCGCCTGCCTGGCTTTCCGGTCTGCGGCATCGCCGGCGTCGACCACAGCAACGCCCACGACGTCATCGCCGCCGGTGCCGATGGCGTCGCGGTGATCAGCGATATTTTCATGGCCGAGGACGTCGAAGCGGCGACCAGACGTCTGGCCGATCGTGTCCACCAAGCCAGACGGAGTCTGTCCGCATGAGCGCCATCGCCTTGACCATTGCCGGTTCGGACAGCTCGGGCGGCGCCGGCATTCAGGCCGATCTCAAGGCCTTCTCGGCGCTTGGCGCCTATGGCGCTTCGGTGATCACGGCGTTGACGGCGCAAAACACCCGCGGTGTGCGGGGGATCCACGGCATTCCGGCCGATTTCATCCGCGCGCAGATGGACAGCGTGTTCAGCGATCTGAAGGTTGACGCGGTCAAGATCGGCATGCTGGGCACGCCCGAGGTCATCGAGGCGGTCGCGGCCGGGCTGGCGCACTGGCAGCCGCGGCACATCGTCCTCGATCCGGTCATGGTGGCGAAAAGCGGCGACAAGCTGCTCGCCGACGATGCCGTCGATGCGCTGCGCACACGCCTGTTGCCGCTGGCCACGGTGATCACGCCCAACCTGCCCGAAGCCGCCGTGCTGCTCGAGGTCGACTCGGCCGCGGACCGCGACGCCATGCAGGCCCAGGCCGATGCGCTGCACGCCTGCGCGGCCACTGCCGTGCTGCTCAAAGGCGGCCATCTGGCCGGTGCGGACAGTTCGGATTTTTTCATGGCCGACGGCGTTTCCCAGTGGCTGCCCGGTGAACGGGTGACCACGGCCAACACGCACGGCACCGGCTGCACGCTGTCCAGCGCGATCGCGGCGCTGCTCGCCCGAGGCCTGCCGCTGGTTGAGGCGGTTGCCGGGGCGAAAGCCTACGTCGCGGCGGCCATTGCCGCTGCCGACCAGCTCGAGATCGGGGCGGGACACGGCCCGGTGCACCATTTCCACGCCATCTGGTCCGGCGAAAGGAGCTGACATGCTCAGGCGCACCCTACTTGGCACCGGTCTCGCCGCCGGTGCGGCCAGCCCGCTCGCGGCTCCGGCCGTCTTGCGCGCGCAGGAGGTCAAGCGCTGGCGCATGGTCACCTCATGGCCGAAGAACCTGCCCGGACCCGGCGTCAGCGCCGAGCGCGTCGCCGAACGTATCGGCCGGCTGTCGGGTGGCCGCTTGCGGGTCGAGGTGTTCGGTGCCGGCGAGCTCGTGCCGGCGCTCGAGGTCATGGATGCCGTCGGTGACGGTGTTGCCGAGATGGGCCACACCGCGGCCGTTTTCTGGATGGGCAAGCGCAAGGTCAGTGCCCTGTTTCTCGCCGTGCCGTTCGGTCTGACGCCCGGCGAGCATGCCGCCTGGATCGAGCATGGCGGCGGCCAGGCGTTGTGGGACGAGCTTTACGGCGACTTCAGCGTCAAGCCGTTCATGGCCGGCAATACCGGCATGTCGATGGGCGGCTGGTTTCGCTACGAGCTGCATAGCGCCAAGGATCTCAAGGGCTTGCGCTTTCGCATGCCGGGGCTGGGCGGCGAACTTTACGGCGCACTCGGTATCGTCCAAGTGTCGATGGCGCCCGGCGAAACCCTTCAGGCGCTGCAGGCCGGTACCATCGATGCTGCCGAATTCGCCGGCCCGTCGAGCGATCTGGCGCTCGGTTTCCATGAAGCCGCGTCGTTCTACTACTGGCCAGGACTGCACGAGCCGAACGGTACCGGCGAAGCGATCGTCGCGCTGGATGAATGGCATGCCCTCGATGACGAGCTGCGGGCCATTGTCGAACACGCCTGCGCCGCCGAGCATGCCTTTGCCCTGGCCGAGAGTGAACGGCGCAATGCCGAGGCCCTGGCCAAGCTCACGGGCGAATTGGGCGTCACCTTGAAGCGCTTCCCGCGTGACATCGAAGAGGCGGCGGCGCGCGCTGCCGACGATGTGCTGGATCAGTTCGCCGACATGGGCAATCTGGAAAGCCGCATTCACGGCTCCTATCGCGCGGCGTTGCAGCGCGGTGCGCAATGGCCGACGGTGTCCATCCAGGCGTTTCTCGAGGCGCGCAACCGCGCGAGCTAGGCGGCGCCGCGGCTTTGCGTTCGGCACAGATCAAGCCGACATAGGCGAAAGCCCTGGTGGCCTTGCGCCGCAATAGGCTACATCAAACGCTTTACAGATTGAGTTTTCCATAGGCTGACCAGCGCTGATGTCTCACGCTCCCGCCCACGATCCCCGCCGCGGCTTCGACAACGGCGATTTCGCCCAGGCCATCAAGGACCATGTCCGCTATTCGGTCGGCCGGCTGCCGACCTATGCCAGCGAACACGACTGGTGCCTCGCCGTGGCCCTGGCGGTGCGCGATCGCATCCTCGACCGCTGGTTCGAGAGCGAAGAGCGTATCCGCAAGTCCGGCCAAAAGCGGGTCTATTACCTGTCCATGGAGTTCCTCGTCGGCAGTCTGCTCGAGGACGCACTGGCCAATCTCGGCTTGCGCGATGCGGCCTACGAGGCGCTCAGCGATTTCGGCCTCGATCCCCAGGCCGTGATCCGTGCCGAGCCCGATGCCGCACTCGGCAATGGTGGTCTCGGACGGCTGGCAGCCTGTTTCCTCGACAGCATGGCCAATCTGGGCATTGCCGGCATGGGCTACGGCATCCGCTATGAGCACGGCCTGTTCCGCCAGCGCATCGAGCGCGGTCTGCAGGTCGAAGAGCCGGAGGATTGGCTGACCAAGCCCAATCCCTGGCAGATCATTCGCGCCGAGGTGCGTTACGAGATCGATTTCGGCGGCTCGGTCGATGCCACGGCCGGTGATGCCGCGCGTTGGCGCGGTGCCGAGCGCATCGTCGCCGAGGCGTTCGACATTCCGATCGCCGGCTGGCAGGGGCGTCATGTCAACATGCTGCGCCTGTGGTCGAGTCAGCCGGCAGTGATCTTCGATCTGGAGAGCTTCAATCGCGGCGATTACATCCGCGCTGCCCAGGACCAGGTGCTTGCCCAGACGATCTCGCGGGTACTCTATCCGGACGATTCCACCCAGACCGGCCGCGAGCTGCGTCTCAAGCAGGAGATGTTTTTCACCTCCGCCTCGCTGCAGGACATCCTGCGCCGCTATCTGGTCGATCGCGATGATCTGAGCGCGTTGCCGGCGCAGGTCGCCATCCAGCTCAACGACACGCACCCGGCCATCGCCGTGCCAGAGCTGATCCGCCTGCTGGTCGATCGCCATGGCTTGACCCTGAAGCGCGCCGAAGAGATCACCCGCGGCTGTCTCGCCTATACCAACCACACGCTCCTGCCCGAAGCGCTCGAGCGCTGGCCGGTCGATCTGATGCACCGGGTCCTGCCGCGGCATATGCAGATCATCGAATGGCTGGATGCGCGCTTTGTTCAGGAGATCAAGAGCCTCAAGGACAAGGTCGCCGTCGATCTCGATGCCGTGCGCCAGGTCGGCAACGGCGAAGTGCGCATGGGCAACATGGCCTTCATCGGCAGCCACAAGATCAACGGCGTCTCGGCGCTGCACACCGATCTCATGCGCGAGACCGTGTTCCGCGATCTCAACACGCTTTATCCCGAGCGCATCATCAACCAGACCAATGGCATCACGCCGCGTCGCTGGTTGTATGAGTGCAACCCGGGCCTGAGCGGCTTGATCAGCGAAGCGATCGGCGATGGCTGGATCGGTGATCTCGAGCGGATCGAGGCGATCGAGCCGCTCGCCGACGACAGCAGCTTTCGCGAGCGCTACGCCGCCGCCAAGCGGGCCAACAAGGTCGCGCTCGCCAACACCATCAATGCGCGCTTGGGCATGCGCGTCGATCCCGATGCCCTGTTCGACATCCAGATCAAGCGCATCCACGAATACAAGCGCCAGCTTTTGAACATTCTCGAAGCAGCCGCTCTGTACAACGCCATTCGCCATGCGCCCGAGGCCGACTGGCAGCCACGGGTCAAGGTGTTCAGCGGCAAGGCCGCGCCGTCCTATGTCATGGCCAAGCGCATCATCAAGCTGATCAATGATGTTGCCGAGGTGATCAACAACGACAAGCTCGTTGGCGACCGGCTGAAGATCGCGTTCCTGCCTAACTACAATGTCACCCTCGCCGAACAGATCATCCCGGCGGCCGATCTGTCCGAGCAGATCTCCACCGCCGGCATGGAAGCGTCCGGCACGGGCAACATGAAGTTCGCCCTCAACGGCGCGCTGACCATCGGCACGCTCGATGGCGCCAATGTCGAAATTCGTGAGCGGGTCGGCGACGAGAATATCTACATTTTCGGGCTGAAAGCCGACGAAGTCGCCGAGCGCCGCGCCGAGGGCATCGATCCGCGCGCCGTGGTCGAAGCCGAGCCGCGTCTGAAGGCCGTGCTCGACAGCCTGGCGCTCGGGCATTTCTCCAAAGACGAGACCGATCGTTTCTGGCCGATCGTCGACAACATCCTCAACCATGACTGGTTCATGGTCGCGCCCGACTTTTCGCCCTACTACGCCGCTCAGCGCCAAATCGACGAGGACTTCGCCGATCACGATGAGTGGATCCGCCGCTGCGTGCTCAATACCGCCAATGTCGGCTGGTTTTCCTCCGATCGCACGATCCGTGGCTATGCCACCGACATCTGGCAGGCGATGCCGTAACGCGAACGCATGGCTCGATCCGGCTGCGGCGCCGGTCAAGAGCCGCGCGCTCTTGCAGCCCCTCGTCGTGTGATGCGCTTTGCGGCATGCTGAGGCCAACGCGCGCAAGCCGCGTGGCAAGCGGGAGAAGACCATGACCGACGCGCCGCCCTGGAGCCTGCCTGAAGGCGAGATCGAGGCGCTCGCACAAGGCGTGCACGGCAATCCCTTCGCCGTGCTCGGCATGCACCATACCGGCGACGCCCTGATCGTGCGCGCCCTGGTGCCCGGTGCCGACAAGGTCACGGTGATCGAGCACGGCGAAGCGATCGCCGCGCTGCAGCGTCTGCATGTCGACGGTGTGTTCGCCGGCGCCATACCCGAGCGCAACAGCCTGTTTGCCTATCATCTCGAAGCGGTCCGCGGCGACGAGCGCTGGCAGGTCGATGATGCGTATCGCTTCGGCCCGGTGCTCGGCGAGATGGACGAGTATCTGTTCGCCGAAGGCTCGCATCAGCGTTTGTGGGAGCGTCTGGGCGCCCATCCGATGGTGCATGAGGGCATCAGCGGCTGCCACTTCGCGGTCTGGGCGCCGAGCGCGCGTCGGGTCGCCGTGGTTGGCGAGTTCAACTATTGGGATGGCCGGCGGCACGGCATGCGCCCGCGCGGCTCGACCGGTATCTGGGAGATGTTCCTGCCCGGCATCGAGCCGGGCGTGGTCTACAAATACCAGATCCATGGCGCCGATGGCCGGCTGTTGCCGCTCAAGGCCGATCCGATGGGCTTCGCCGCCGAGCTGCGGCCGAAAACCGCCTCGAAAGTCGCGGATCTGGACAGTCTGCCGGGCCCGGACAGCTATTGGCGCGCGCGTCGGGCAGCCGCCCAGGACGTGCATGCGCCGATCAGCATTTACGAGGTTCATCTGGGCTCCTGGCGCCGGCATGAGGACGGCGGCTTTCTCAGCTACCGCGAACTGGCCGAACAGCTGGTGCCCTATGTCGCCGATCTCGGCTTCAGCCATATCGAGCTGTTGCCGGTTTCCGAACATCCGTTCGACGGCTCCTGGGGCTATCAGCCGATCGGCCTGTTCGCCCCCACCGCGCGCCATGGCACGCCGGAAGACTTCGCCGCGTTCATCAAGGCCTGCCACGAGGCCGATCTCGGCGTGATCCTCGACTGGGTGCCCGGCCACTTCCCGACCGATGAACACGGTCTGGCCAATTTCGACGGCACGCACCTGTACGAGCATGCCGATCCGCGCCAGGGCTTCCATCGCGACTGGAACACGCTGATCTTCAACTACGGCCGGACCGAGGTGGTCAATTTCCTGGTCGCCAACGCCCTGTTCTGGTTCGAGCGCTACGGCATCGATGGCCTGCGCGTCGATGCGGTCGCCTCGATGCTCTATCTCGACTATTCGCGTGAGGCAGACGACTGGATCCCCAATCGCCACGGCGGCAACGAAAATCTCGAGGCCATCGACTTCCTACGCCGGACCAATGCCCTGGCCTATGGCCAGCATCCGGGCATCATGATGGTCGCCGAGGAGAGCACCGCCTGGCCGGGCGTCTCACGGCCGGTGCACCTCGGCGGGCTCGGCTTCGGGTACAAGTGGAACATGGGCTGGATGCACGACACGCTCGATTACATGTCACGCGATCCGTTGCACCGCCGCTACCACCACCATCAGATGACCTTCGGCCTGCTCTACGGCTTCAGCGAGAACTTCATCCTGCCGCTCAGCCATGACGAGGTCGTCCACGGCAAAGGCTCGCTGCTGTCACGCATGCCGGGCGACGCCTGGCAGCAATTTGCCAATCTGCGCGCCTATTTCGCCTTCATGTGGACCCATCCGGGCAAGAAACTCCTGTTCATGGGCGGCGAGTTCGCCCAGGGCCGCGAGTGGGATGCCGACGCTGCGCTCGACTGGCACCTGCTCGAGGTGGACTGGCATCAGGGCGTGCAGCGGCTGATCCGCGAGCTCAACCAGCTCTATCGCAACCTGCCGGCCTTGCACGTCTATGACTGCGATCCGCGCGGTTTTGCCTGGATCGAGGCCAATGCCGGCGAGGACAGCGTCTATGCCTATTTGCGCCAGGGCGGCGAGGGCGATCCGCCGGTCCTGGTCGTGTGCAATTTCACGCCCGTCCCGCGCCAGCGCTACAAGCTCGGCCTGCCCGTTGGCGGTCGCTGGCTCGAGCGCTTGAATACCGATGCCGAGGCCTATCGCGGCTCAGGCTGGGGCAATCTCGGCGGCATCGAAGCCAAAGAAGAAGCCTGGCATGACTGGCCTTACTCGATCGAGCTGACCTTGCCGCCCCTGTCGACGCTGGTCTTGGTGCGCGGCTGAGACCGCTCGGCGTTCATCGGCTGCGCCAGGGGCCGGAGCACGCCGCCCAGGGCGTGCGCGTCGAGCGGTAAGCGTTGACGCCAGTTCGGGTGCTCATCGACGGTACCGGGCAGATTGGCCTGTTCGGGCAGGCCCAGGGCATCTTCGATCTGCACGGCCGCCAGCGCTGATGGCGTGCGCGCCAGGAAACGGTGCAGGGCGAGGCGCACGCTTTCCGGCAGTTCATCGGGTGGATCGCCCGGGCTAAGGCCGTCCGGCAGCAGGCCTTCTTCGGCCAGAAGCCGCAGCAAGGCTGTGCGATCGGCCTTGCGGGCTAGGCGTTCCCTGTCGGCATCGCCGGCTTGGGCGAAGCGGTGCAACCGCGCACGCCAGTCGATATCGCGCCCCTGCCAGAAACCGGCGACGGTCGGCAGGTCGTGATTGCTGATGCTGGCGATGCAGGGCCCGGCATAGCTGGCCGCTGGCCGAAAGGCACCCCCGCGTTCGCGTTCGAACCACATCACCCGGCAACCGGGCAGCGCCTTTGCCTGCAGCGCGTCGCGCAGATCATCGGGCACGGTGCCGAGATCCTCACCAATCACCAGACATGTCTGCAGATGGCTTTCCAAAGCGATCAGGCGCAACAGGTCGGCCAGCGGATAGCGGACATAGGCGCCGGGGATATCGGCTTCGCCCGGCACCAGATAGAGCCGGTTCAGACCCAGCACATGATCGATGCGGATCATGCCGGCATGGCGCATGAGCGCCCGCAGCATGGTCAAAAATGGCGCAAAGCCGGTGGCGCGCAGGGCTTGCGGGGCAAACGGCGCCAGGCCCCAGTTCTGCCCGGTCGGGCTGAAATCATCGGGCGGCGCACCGATGCTCAAGCGGCTGGCGATGCTGTCTTGATAGGCCCAGGCATCGCCACCGCCCGGATCGACGCCGACGGCCAGATCGAGATACAGGCCGAGCGCCATGCCGGCGGCCTCGGCACGTGCACGGGCGTCGCCAAGCTGGCTTTCCGCCAGCCACTGCAGGAAAATCTGCCGCGTGACCGCATCCGCATGCTCGGCGGCGAACGCGGCGACTGCCGGGCTGTCCGGTGACCGGTAGGCCTTGGGCCAGTCCCGCCAGCCGGCCATGCCGAAATGACCATAGAGCGCATCGAAGCGCGCCTGGCGCTCGAGGGCCTCGCCATGGGTCGCGCGGAAAGCCTGGAAGCCGGCATGGTCGACGAGCCTGTCCTTGACGGCAGCGAATAGCGCCTCGAAGGCGGCCCAGCGCGCCGGGATCACCGTCGCATAGTCGATCAGCGTGTCGTCGTGCGCGGGCAGCGCCGGTGCGTCGACGCCGAGCATGGCGGCCGCGCGATCGATTGCGATGTGCAGGACATTCAGGCTCGTGCGCGATGACGGGCTGTAGGGGCTGATGCCGCCGCATTGCTGCGGCAAGAGCGCGTGGATCGGATTGATGCCGAGGAAAGCGGCACCCTCGCCGGCGCATGCCTCGAGCGCTTGCGCCAGGCCGACAAAATCGCCCAAGCCGCCGTCGCCCGTGCGCTTCAGGCCGTAAAGCGGCGCGGTCACCCCCCACAGGCGCTGGCCGTGGGCCAGGGCCGGCGGCGTGTAGGCCTGATCCGGGCACACCGCGACCTGCGCGCTGGCCAACGTCCGGGCAGTGCGCACGAAAAGCGGCAGATAGCCGATGCCGGCTGCCGGTGGCAGCTCGAGCCGCCGCCGGCGCCGCCCCGGTCCCTGGCCGGTGACCGGCAGATCGGCGATCGACACCGCACCCTGCTGCGCGCCAAGCTGCCAGTCCAGCCGGTCGTCCTCGGGCTCATCCAGGGTGACCTCGAGCGCGATCGGATCGCCCGGTCGGGCGAACACCATCGCCGGCAACGGGCGTTGCCAATCTGCAGCCTCGAGTGCCGCCAGGCTGTCCCTTGCGGCATGGTCGCTTTCGGCGGCAAAGCCAAGGCCGGTGAGCACGGCCCGGCGGGTGGCATCGCTGGTCGACCGTTCCTGCTGCCAGACATCGATGAACGAGGGCTCGACGCCGATGCGCGCTGCCAGCTGTTGCAGCGCGTTCGTGCTCATGCGCTCTCCAGCACGCGCAGCGAGCGGCCGGGCATGGCGAGCATGCCGCCGGCCTCGATCACCGCCTGACCGCTCGGCAGACCGTCCTCGCGCATGGTGTCCAGCACGAGCTTCCAGCGGGCAATCGGCTTGTTCGGCAGGTGGAATTCGACGACATCGTGGTGGGCGTTCATGATCACCATGACCTGACGGCCATGGTCATCGGCGAGCGCCATGCCGATGCAGCGCACCCAGACCTCCTGCCATTGCGCATCGGTCTTTTCCTTGCCTTCGGCGGTCAGCCAGGTGACGTCCTTGGCATCGACATGGTCGCGTTTTCGGCCGTGCAGGTAGCGCGGCTGACGCAACAGGCCGTTGCGCTGGCGGAGCGCGATCACGTTTTGCGTAAAGCGCATGAGCGCGTCGTCGGTGCTGGTCCAATCGAACCAGGTGGTCTCGTTGTCCTGGCAATAGGCGTTGTTGTTGCCCTGCTGGCTGCGGCCGAACTCATCACCGCCGAGCAGCATGGGCGTACCCTGGGCGAGCAGCACCGTGCCGATCAGGTTGCGCTGCTGCCGGGTGCGCAGCGCCAGGATGTCCGGATCGTCGGTCGGCCCCTCGACGCCGTAATTGGCGGAATAGTTGGCGCTGTGGCCGTCCTGGTTGTTCTCGCCATTGGCCTCGTTGTGCTTGCGCGCAAAAGCGACCAGATCGGCCGTCGTGAAGCCGTCATGGGCGGCGACGAAATTGACGCTCGCGAAGCTGCGCCGGCCGCTCGGTTCGAACAGTCCGGCGGAGCCGAGCAGGGCACTGGAAAGGCCGGGCAACATGCCCTCGTCGCCACGCCAGAAGCGCCGCACGGTATCGCGAAACCGGTCGTTCCACTCGGCAAACGGTGGCGGAAACTGGCCGAGCTGGTAGCCGCCGGGGCCGATGTCCCAGGGCTCGGCGATCAGCTTGACGGTTTGCAGCACCGGGTCCTGGCGAATCGCATCGAGAAAGCCGGACCCCCGATCGAACCCATGGTCCTCGCGCGCCAGCGTCGCCGCCAGATCGAAGCGGAAGCCGTCGACCTTCATCTCCGTTACCCAGTAGCGCAGGGAGTCCATGACCATCTGCAGCACGCGCGGATGGCTGAGATTGAGCGTGTTACCGGTACCGGTGTCATTGATGTAGTAGCGCCGGTTGGTCGGCAGCAGACGGTAGTAGCTGGCGTTGTCCAGGCCGCGATAGCACAAGGTCGGGCCAAGCTCATTGCCTTCGCAGGTATGGTTGTAGACGACATCGAGAATGACCTCGATGCCGGCGGCGTGCAGCCGCTTGACCATGTATTGCAGTTCGTGGCGCCGGTGATCGCTCAGGTAACGCGGCTCTGGCGCGAAGAAGCACAAGCTGTTGTAGCCCCAGTAGTTGCGCATGTCCTGGCGCACCAGATGCGGCTCGTCGAGAAAGCTGTGCACCGGCAGGAGCTCGACGGCGGTGACCCCCAGCCGCACCAGATGGTCCAGGACCGGCTCGCTCGCCAAAGCGGCGAACGTGCCGCGTTCGCGCGCCGGCACGCCCGGATGGCGCATGGTCATGCCGCGCACATGCGTCTCGTAGATGATCGTCTGCGACCAGGGCGTGTTCGGTGGGTCGGCATCGCTCCAGATCGGCGGGCTGGGATCGACGGCCACGGCCTTGGGCACCGCAAACGCACTGTCGCGGCGATCCATGGACAGATCGGCGCGGCCTGAGCCGACGCGGTAGCCGTAGAGCACGTCCGACCAGCGCACCTTGCCGCGCAGCATGCGCGCATAGGGGTCGATCAGCAGCTTGCTGGGATTGAAGCGGTGCCCGTCTTCCGGCTGGTACGGCCCGTGCGCGCGCAAACCGTAGAGCTGGCCCGGAATCAGGCCCTCGACATAGCCATGCCAGACGTGATCGGTGCAGGCCGGCAGGGCGAGGCGCGCCTGTTCGCGACCGGTGCGTGCGGAGAACAGGCACAGCTCGATCAGCTCGGCGTGGGCGGAAAACACGGCGAAATTGGTGCCCAGACCGTCAAAGGTCGCACCGAGCGGATAGGGCTGGCCGGGATGAACCGCCCAACGGGTGGAACGATGGTTGGACATAATCAGCTCGCTGTCATGCCGCTTGCTGTGGGCTGCGGTCAACGAGACCCTGGTAGAGTGCCAGGTAGCGAGCGGCTGAGCGACGCCAGGAGACATCGCGGCCCATGGCGTAAGCGCGCACCGCCTGCCAGCGATCCGGTTGCGCCCACAGCTCGAAGGTTCGCTCGATCGCCATGCCCAGCGCACCGACATTGACCGGGCTGAACTGGAAGCCGGTGGCGACACCATCGTTCAACGCCGCCTCGTTGGCGTCGATGACCGTGTCCGCCAGACCGCCGACGCGCGCGACCAGCGGCAGCGTGCCATAGCGCAGGCCATAGAGCTGGGTCAGCCCGCAGGGTTCGAAGCGCGATGGCACGACGATGACATCACTGCCAGCCTGGAGCTGATGCGACAGCGGCTCGTCATAGCCGAGCGTGACGCTCATCTGGCCGCTATGACTGGCGGCCAGGCCGATCAGCTTGTGCTCGAGTTCGGCATCGCCGCTGCCGAGCATGGCGAACTGGCCGCCGCGCGCGAGCAGGCCGGGCAGGACCTCGGTGAGCAGATCGATGCCTTTTTGGTGGGTCAGCCGTGTCACCGCGCAAAACAGCGGTGCAGTGGGATCGACGGTGAGGCCCAGGCGCTCCTGCAAAGCCCGTTTGCAGGCCGCCTTGCCGGTCGGCTTGCTCACGCTGTAGGGCGCCGCCAGGGCCGGGTCGTTGGCCGGGTCCCAGCTACGATCGTCGATACCGTTGACGATACCGACCAGATCGCTGGCACGGCCGGCGAGCAGGCCTTCGAGGCCCATGCCATGGGCGGGCGTCTGGATCTCCCGGGCATAGGTCGGGCTGACCGTGGTGATCTTGTCGGCGTGCACGAGGCCGGCCTTGAGAAAGCCGATCTGGCCGTAGAACTCATAGCCGTGCAGGTGGAAATCATTGGCAGGCAGGTTCAGCGAGGCGATCAGGCCGGGCGGAAACACGCCCTGAAAGGCGAGGTTGTGCACGGTCAGGATGCTGGCCGTATGGATATCGCCCTGATAGCGCGTGTAAGCGATGCTGAGCGCTGCCTGCCAGTCATGGGCGTGCAGAATGTCCGGCCGCCAGGCCGTCTTGCCGTTCAGGGTCGCACCCTGCCGGGCGAGATGGGCGGCGGCCTGGGAAAAAGCGGCGAACCGCAGGGCGTTGTCCGGCCAGTCCTTGCCGTCGGGGCCGAGATAGAGGTGCCCGGCGCGCATGAACAGGTGCGGTGCATCGACCACGAACACGCGCCGATCGCTGCCGGCCTCGCTGAGGAGCAGGCGCGCGCGGTGGCCGGCGAGTTCCGGCAGTTCCCCGAGCACCCTGGCATCGGCGAGGCGCTCCATGACGGCAGGATAGCCCGGCAACAGCGTGATCATCTCGGCGCCGAGGCCCGCCAGGGCCGGCGGCAGGGCGCCACAAACGTCAGCCAGCCCGCCGGTCTTGACCAGCGGTGCACATTCCGATGTGACCGACAGGATCTTCACGAACGCGCGTCCATCATTTTGTCGATCATCGGCTGGGTAATCAGGACAATGCCCTTGTCGGTGCGCCGGAAATGCTTGGCGTCATCTTCCGGGTATTCGCCGACGACCAGGCCCGGCGGAATGACGACGCCGCGATCGATGATGCAATTGCGCAGCCGGGCATGGCGGTTGATGGTCACCTCCGGCAGGGCCACGACGTGACGCAGCTCGCTGAACGAGTGACAGTGCACCTGGCTGAACAGCAGCGAATTGCCGATCTTGGCACCTGAGACGATGCAGCCGCCCGAGACCAGCGAACTCACCGCCATGCCGCGCCGGCCGTCTTCGTCATGGATGAACTTGGCTGGCGGCAGGATCTCGGCGTAGGTCCAGATCGGCCAGTCCTTGTCGTACAGATCGAGGGCCGGGATGAAATCGGTCAGATCGACATTGGCCTCCCAATAGCTGTCGACCGTGCCGACATCGCGCCAGTAGGCCTCGGATTCGCTGTCCGAGCGCACGCAGCTTTCCGGGAAGCGGTGGGCGATCGCTTTGCCGTGCTTGACCAGATAGGGAATGATGTCCTTGCCGAAATCGTGCGCCGAATTCGCATCTTCGGCATCGCGCATGAGCTGATCGAACAGGAAAGCGGTGTTGAAGACATAGATGCCCATGCTGGCCAGCGCGATGTCCGGCTTGCCGGGCATGGCCGGCGGATCGGCGGGCTTTTCCAGAAAGCTGATGATGCGGCTGTCTTCATCGACATGCATGACGCCGAACGCGCTGGCTTCCTCGCGCTTGACCTCGAGGCAGCCGACGGTGACATCGGCACCGGCGTTGACGTGCTGCTCGAGCATCACCTCGTAGTCCATTTTGTAGACGTGATCGCCGGCCAGGATGATCATGTATTCCGGACCGTAGGATTCGATGATGTCGATATTCTGAAAAACCGCATCGGCCGTGCCGAGATACCATTGCGTTTCCGAAACACGCTGGGATGCCGGCAAAATATCGAAGCTTTCGTTGCGCTCGACACGCAAGAAATTCCAGCCGCGCTGCAAATGACGGATCAGGCTGTGTGCTTTGTACTGGGTGGCGACGCCGATGCGGCGAATGCCGGAATTGATGGCGTTACTGAGGGCGAAGTCGATGATGCGCGTCTTGCCGCCGAAATACACCGCCGGCTTGGCGCGCCGGTCGGTCAGTTCCTTCAACCGCGACCCGCGCCCGCCGGCGAGCACATAAGCCATGGCGTCGCGCGAGAGCGATTTGGCGCTGCCGTGTCTCACTTTCATCGCTGTTTCCTTCCCCCGCTTGGTGGTGAACCAGCCTCGCGTCCCGGGACTTAGACGAAGTCGGCTTGGAGCTTCTTGATCTCTTTGATCAGACCGTTGGTGGAGCTGTCATGACTGGGACTATCGTCATCACGGCCCAGCTCCGGCAAAATGACCTTGGCGAGCTGCTTGCCGAGCTCGACGCCGAACTGATCGAAACTGTTGACCTGCCAGACGATGCCCTGGGTGAAGATCTTGTGCTCGTAGAGCGCGATCAGGCGTCCCAGCGTGTACGGATCGAGCTGCCTGTAGACGATCGTGCTCGACGGCCGGTTGCCTTCGAACACCTTGTGCGGCGCCAGCGCGTCGATCTCGGCGCCGTCCAGGCCTTGCGCCTCCAGTTCGGCACGCGCTTGCGCCAGCGTCTTGCCAAAGGCGAGCGCTTCGCTCTGGGCGAGCACGTTGGCAAGCAGCTTGGCGTGGTGATCGCCCAGCGGCGTCAGGCTGTTGGCAGCGGCCAGGAAATCGCACGGGATCAGCTCCGTGCCCTGGTGGATGAGCTGATAGAAGGCGTGCTGGCCATTGGTGCCGGGCTCGCCCCAGATGATCGGCCCGGTGGCGTAATCGACCCGCTCGCCGTCGCGCGTGATGAACTTGCCGTTGCTCTCCATGTCGCCCTGCTGGAGATAGGCGGCCAAGCGATGCAGGTGCTGATCGTAAGGCAAAATGGCGTAGGACGGCGCATTCAGGACATTACGGTACCATACACCGATCAGGCCCATCAGCGCCGGGATATTTTTGTCCAGCGGTGCACTGCGGAAATGCTCGTCGATGGCGTGGGCGCCGCTCAGCAGCTCTTCGAAGCGCTCGAAGCCGATGGCGAGCGCAATCGGCAGACCGATCGCCGACCAGAGCGAGTAGCGTCCGCCGACCCAGTCCCAGAAACCGAACATGTTGGCATCGTCGATGCCGAATTCCCGCACGGCGGCGCCATTGGTCGACACGGCGACGAAATGTTTGGCCACGGCCGCCTCGTCGCCGAGCTTCTCGACCAGCCAGGCGCGCGCGCTGGCGGCATTGGTCATGGTTTCCTGGGTGGTGAAGGTCTTCGAGGCGATCACGAACAGCGTGCGCGCCGGATCGAGCCGCGCCAGCGTGTGCACCAGATGGGCGCTGTCGACATTGGAGACGAAGTGCGGCCTGAGATCGGCGCGCTGGAAGGGCTTGAGCGCCTCGCAGACCATGTATGGCCCGAGATCGGAGCCGCCGATGCCAATATTGACGATGTCGGTGATGGTATCGCCGGTCTGGCCGCGCCAGGAGCCGTCACGCACGACCTGCACAAAGCCGGACATCTGGGCCAGCACGCCGTTCACCGCCGGCATGACATCCTCGCCGCCGACATGGATCGGCCGGTTGCTGCGATTGCGCAAGGCCACGTGCAGGACAGCGCGGCCCTCGGTGTGATTGATCGCCTCGCCGCTGAACATGCGATCCCGCCAGCCTTCGAGATCGACCTGGCGTGCCAGATCGAGCAGCAGGCCCAGGGTTTCTTGTGTCACGCGCTGTTTGGAGAAGTCGACCAGCAGATCCTCGTGGCGACGGCTGAACCTGGCAAAGCGGGCCGGATCGTCCTTGAACAGATCGCGCAGATGGACATCCGCCATGGCGGCACCATGCGCCTGCAGGGCCCGCCAGGCTACGCTTTCTGTCAGTGCCGACATGGGCTTCTCCCGTCTTCGCCGCGTGGCCGCCAGTGCCTTTCTGTCAAGTCTAGCGAAGCCGGCGCGCTTTGATAACGGCTTAAGCCCGGCGCAATTGACACGTGAGCGCGTTTGCGACGATCGTGATGCACCAATAAGGGGAGGCACCGATCCATGGTTCAGGCACGCTGCGTTTTGCCGGCCAAGGCCACGCTCGGCGAATGTCCGCTCTGGGATCATCGCAACCAGCGCCTGTACTGGATCGATATCGAAGGCTTCCGCCTGCATCGCTACGATCCGGCCACCGGCAAGGACGATCTCTGCCAGCTCGACCAGCAGATCGGTTCGGTCGCGCTCATGGAGCGCGGCGGTTACGTGCTCGCCATGCGTGACGGCTTCGCCCGCCTGCCGTCCTTTGCCGTCAACGAACTGGAATGGCTGCACGATCCGGAGGCCGACAAGCCGGACAACCGCTTCAATGACGGCCATGCCGATCCGGACGGCCATTTCTGGGCCGGCACCATGGATATGGCCAAGAAGAACCCGACCGGCGCGCTTTATCGCCTGCACCGCAACGGCCAGGTCGATCAGATCCTCGACGGTTTCACCATTTTCAACGGCCTCGCGTTCGATACCGAGCGCGCGCGCGTCTATTTCGCCGACACGCCGCAGCGCACGGTCTGGGTGGCCGACTGGGACCGGCCGAACGCGACCCTGCGCGAGCCGCGCGTGTTCCTGCAGATGGGCGACAAACGCCCCGACGGTGCGTCTTTGGACAGTGAGGGCGGCTATTGGATCTCGCTCTATGGTGGCGCCGCCGTCGAGCGCTATGACCCGGACGGCAAGCTCACCGAGCGGGTCGAGGTGCCGGCGCGCAATGTCACCATGGCGGCCTTTGGCGGCGCGGAGCTGCGCACGCTGTACATCACCACCGCCTCGGAAGGCCTCTCGGACGAGGAATGGCAGGCCTATCCCGACAGCGGTGGCCTGTTCACGGCCGAGGTCGGGGTCAAAGGGCTGCCCGAGCCCGCTTACGCCGGCTGATCCGCCATGGCCGGGGCGCGCTATCCCTCGCTCGATGGCAAGAACGTCCTGATTACCGGCGGCGCATCGGGCATTGGTGCCGCCATGGTCGAGGCCTTCTTGCGCCAGGGCGCGCGCGTCACCTTTCTCGACATCGACGAAGACGCCGCCGAGGCGTTACGCGCGGACATGGCCGATGCTGGCCTGGCCATGCCGCTGTTCGATTATTGCGATGTCACCGACACCATCGCCCTGCAGAGCGCGGTCACGGCCTGCGCCAAGGCCGGCGGCGGCCGCCTCGATGTCCTAGTCAACAATGCCGCGCGCGATGACCGCCATGAGGTCGATGAGGTCACCGCGGCCTATTGGCAACGCCTGGTCGATCTCAACCTGAAAAGCCAGTTCTTCGCCGCCCAAGCCGCTGCACGGGTCATGGCGCCGGGCGGTGTCATCATCAATATGGGTTCGGTCGCCTATCTCCGAGGCATGCCTGGCATGGTCTGTCACACCACGGCCAAGGGCGGCATCACCGCGCTGACGCGCACGCTGGCGCGCGAATACGGCCCGGACGGCATCCGCGTGGTCGGCGTGCTGCCCGGCGCGGTCGATACCGAGCGGCAACGGCGTTTGTGGATCACGCCTGAGCTCGAAGCGCAAATCCTCGAGCGTCAGGCAATCGCTGAACGCATCCAACCCGAAGACGTCGCTGCCCTGGTCCTGTTCCTGGCCTCGGCCGACGCCCGGGCGTGTACGGGACAGGAGTACATCGTCGATCTTGGCTTGGTGTAAAGCGCTACTTCTCGCACATCGGGATGGTCAGGCCTTCCGGAAGCTCGGTTTTCTCGTCGCCGCATGCCTCGTCGAGCTGCGCTTGGGTGAGGTTACGTGCGTCCATATCTACGAAGCTTAGTCCTAGTATGGCACCGCTCAGTTTCGCGCCGCTCAGCTTCGCGCCGCTCAGGTCCGCGTCGCTCAGGTCCGAGTCGAGCAGGCCCGCGCCGGTCAGGTCCGCGCTGTACAAGGTCGCGCCGAGCAGGTTCGCGCCGAGCAGGTTCGCGCCGCTCAGGTTCGCGCCGCTCAGGTTCGCATCGCTCAGGTCCGCGCCCCACAGGTTCGCGCGGTGAAGGTTCGCGCCGCTCAGGCTCGCGAACCTTAGGTCAGCGCCACTCAGGTCCGCGCGGCTCAGCTTCGCGCTTCTCAATACCGCGCCTGGGAGTTTTACGTCTCTAAGGTAGGCGCCTTGTGGATCGTCATCGGGATTGTCAGGTGTGCCGTTGTCCGGTTCCGGCGGCGAGAGGTCGATGCCCACTAGGGGAACATCCTGGTCGTTTAGGTAATCGAGCGCGTGGATTTTGCCGCTGTTCCCGGAAGCGGGCGTCGTCAGAAGTTGCCAGGCATTGACCCGGCGGCCTTCCTCACGCGCAACGCGCTCTGCTTGGCGATCGATCCGTTCTTCCCGGCGGTCGATGCGATCCTGCCGACGGTCCTCGTAGTCGATGCTAAAGGCAACGACGGCCAGCAAGATGCCCCAGGGTTCAAGCGCCTTGACCGCGGGGTGGATGGCCCCTACCAGCAACCCTATGCGGCCGAAGGTGTGCTCAACGCGGTAGATCGCCGGGCCGCGGGACGTGGCGGCGTCGCCTGATCGCTCAGGCGGTTGGGTGCGCTGCGGCATGCTGTGCGCTCGCTGGTGGGCGGGTTCAGGCGTCGTCAGTCCTTAGCAAGCGCTTCGACCTTGGGGTTGTGCGAAAGCGCACAGATCGAACGATCTACGCTTCGTCGGTGCCGAGCAGCAGGGGGCGGAGATAGGCTTCGCTGCGCGCGCGCATGGCGTGCAGGGTCGGGTGTTGCTGGATCGAAAGCACGGCGTCACGGATGCGGCGCTGGCCGTAGGTGCGGGCAAGTTCCTCGTCGCCAAGCCTCGCCAGGTTTCTGCGCCTCGCGGTTGAGTAGCTGGCGCTTTTCTTGTGGTAGACGAAACAGTCGATGGCGATCGCGCACAGATAACCGGCATTGCCGGCGCGCAAGGCCAGATCGTTTTCCTCACCGTAACCCTGGGGAAAGCGCGTCTCGTCGAACAGGCCGACATCATCGAGCACCGCGCGTTTGATGTAGTAGCAAAAGCCGTTGACCACCTCGACCCAAGGTGAGGTCAGGCCCTCGGCCCAGCGCGCGCAGTGTTGATGGATCTCGGCGACCAGCGCCGGATCGCCGGGCACATGGTTGGTCGCCATGCGCCCGGTCGTCTTGTCCGTGATGTAGGGCAGGGATTGCCAGCTCGCGGCGTTGGACAGCGGCCCGACAATGCCGATCTGCGCGTGCTGCTCGGCGCACGCCTGCAGCCGGGCGAGCCAGTCGCCGGCGACGATCGTGTCGCTATTGAGCAGGACGACGGCCTCGGCGGTGCTCTCGCGCAGGCCGTGATTGGCCGCTTTGCAAAAGCCGCTGCCTTCAGGCCGGCGGATCAGCCGGACGCGGCCGGCATGGGCGTCGGCAATCTCACGGCAATAGCTTTGTGTGGGCGCGTCCGAGCCGTCGTCGACGATGATCAGGCGGTGAGTGTCGCCGAGCGTGTCGAGCGTGCTGTGCACTGCCAGGCGGACATCGTCCAGGCTGTTGTGCACGCAGATGATGATGTCGATGCTTGCGGACATGGCGCGGCGTCAGCGTTGATGGCGCACGAGGTGGTAATGCACGCTGTCGCGCGCGCACCCGCCCGGCAGGTAGCGCCAGCGGACATCGGGCATGGCGTTCAACAAGAACGGCAGGACGAGCTGATCCCGCCGGCTGCCCTGTTGCAGCTCGCTCCACCAGGTCCGGCACACGCGTTGCACGCCGGCATGGCCGGTGCGCAGGAAGATCACATTGGTTTCGAGCAGGAACGGCGGCGCATCGCCATACTGCTTTGGCAGGCGCTGCAGCTGGCGCAGGAGCAGTGCCGGGTCGTCCTTGCCCATGCGCAGGCACTCCATCGCCTCATCGAGCGCGTTGTGGCGCAAGGGATGGCAGAAGCTGGCCAGATCGAACGTGTCCGGTTCGGCATCGTCGAGCAGCGCTGTCGGCGCGCGATAGAGCGTGATGTTGCCGTCGACCCACATGACCCAGTCATAGGCGCCGAACAGCAGGGGCAGGTGGGTTTTGACGAAGCGCGCCCGCCGGCGCGGATCGATGTGGTGATAGGGGCAGCGCACGAGCTGCCAGGGCGCGCAGCCCGGCACGTCATGATCGCTGAGCGCGAAGAAGTCGGCCTGTTCGGCAAAAACCGGTGCCACCACGGCCAGATGATCGAACTGGCCGAACACGGCCGTGACCACGGCCAGGCGCTTGCCGTCCGGATTGCTCAGATCCTGCGGATCGAGCGCTGGCGGACCGCACACCGGCAAGGATGCGCCTGGCGCGTGGCCAAACGCGATGCCGGCATGCTTGTGCAGCACTTGGCGCGCCCAGAGCGCCAGCGTGCGGCCGTCGTCTTCGGTCATCGCCGCGCAGGGTGCGTGGCCTGCGTGCGCGCCGTGCTCGATGAACTGGCGCAGGGTTTCGGCGACGCCGGTCACCTTCGGCCGGTAGGTCGCGCGATACCAGTCGGCATCGAAGATCAGCTTGAGATCGATCGGCTCGTCGACGGCGCTGCGCTTGCGCCGGCGTTCGTTGCGCATGCGATTGAGGAACGGCAGGCGCTTGTAGAGCGAGCGGCGCCAGGCTTTGAGCTTTTTCGCCATGTTTTTGCTGGTGATTGCGTTCCTATCGCCGCCGCACGGCACGCGCCGAACCTGCCCGCTTCGACGCCGAGCGTCCAGCACCCAAGCATGTGCGCAAAGCGCTGGTCATGGGCCGTCACATAAAACGCTCAGTTCCGTCATGGAACGCCCAACCCGCTGTCATCCGTGGCTGTTAATCAAGCCCCCACGCTTTGAGCCCGGGCCGTCCGGCCGCCAAGGGCTCGCGTGGACTGCACTCGGGGGAGCACGACAATGGATAACGGTGTGAATGGCGATAGCGCGCCTGTGGCGTCGCGAGATGTGACCTTTTCGACCTTTGCCGAGCTGATCGGCGAGGGCGGCAGTGGCGCATCCGAGGTCGTCGCTTACGAAAACGGTTCGTTCTTCGTCACCAATGGCGAAAATGACCGCATCGACATTTTCGACAACCCAGCCGGTACGGTCGACGGCGCCGATCGCACGATCGATCTAAGCACGCTCGATGGCTATGACGGCGTCCAGTCGGTCGCAGTCAAGAACGGCGTCGTCGCCGCGGCGATTGCCCGGCCGGCCGAAGACACGACCGTGTTCGGCGGCACCGATGTGGCGCTCTCCCAGGCGGGCTTCGTCGCGCTGTTCGATGCCAACACGCTGGCGCTGCTCTCGACCGTCGATGTCGGCAACCTGCCCGATCAGATCGCCTTCAATGCCGATGGCAGCAAGCTGCTGGTCGCCGGTGAGGGTGAAAAGAACGAGGACAGCGAGCACGACGACAACCCGCTCGGCACGGTTGCCATCGTCGACACCACCGATCCGGCCAATCCGAGCGTTGAGCTTTTGGATTTTACCGCGTTCAACGGTCTGGAAGAGCAGGCGCGCGCAGCCGGCATCCGCATCCAGGACGGCGTCAGCTTTGCCGAAGACGTCGAGCCGGAATACACCGCTTTTGCCTTCAATGACGACGGCGCGTTCGTTTCCCTGCAGGAAAACAACGCCATCGCCGAACTGAGCATTGCCGAAAGCAGCGTCGTCGATGTCTTCCTTCTCGGCCTGGCTGACTTCGAAAACGGCAGCAAGCTCGATGTCAACGACAATGGCGTGATCGAGATCGGCCAGTTCCCGAGCCTAGTCGGCTTCCGCATGCCGGATGCGATTGCGACCTATGAGGTCGACGGCGAGACCTACATCGTCACGGCCAATGAAGGCGACAGCCGCGGTTTCGACGAGGCGCGCATTAGCGATCTGGTCGAGGACGGCCTGCTCGATCCGGCCTTGGCGCAGCAGTTTCGTGACGCCGGCCTGATCGATGACGATCCGGACAGCGACATCGGCATCGAGCGCCTCGAGGTCTCCAGCATCGATGGCGACACCGACGGTGACGGCGACATCGATGTGCCGCACACGTTCAGCACGCGCTCGTTCTCGATCTTCGACGAAGCCGGCAATCTGGTCTTCGACAGCGGCTCGGATTTTGAGGAGTTCATCGCCTCGATCGCGCCCGAGCGCTTCAACGATGACGAAGGCACCACCGACGAGAACCGCTCGGACGCCAAGGGCCCGGAGCCGGAGGCGGTCACGGTCGGCCAGATC
>JBHJHH010000117.1:0-6565 GCA_050331015.1 Geminicoccaceae bacterium | reverse complement strand
CCGCTTTCGTTGAAAGACAACACCACCAGGACCGCGATCGGCAGATAGAGAAAGGCGAGCGTCGCACCGAGCACGAAGAGCATCAGCCTTGGGTCGGCCAGCGCCGGCATCTCAAGCCTCGCGCCGCAAGCCCGAGCCGCGCTCGGTGGCGAAGGTCTGGGCAGTCAAGAGCAGCATCATGATGGCAATCAGCGCCAAGGAGAGCGCCGAGCCGAAGGGCCAGTCATTGGCGCTCAAGAACTGCGCATAGATCAGGTTGCCGATCATTTGGAACTGACCGCCGCCCAGAAGTGCCGGCGTCACGAAATTGCCGATCGACAAGACGAAGACGAACACGAACCCGGTGGCAATCCCGGGCAGGGTCAGCGGCAGGACGATCCGGCGCACGGTCGTCCAGGCCGAGGCGCCGAGATCGCGCGAGGCTTCGGCGATCTCTGGGTTGAGGCGCGAGAGCGGCGCATAACAGGCGAGGATGACGAACGGCAGGTAGTTGTAGACCAGACCGACCACCACCGCGCCTTCGGTGTACAGAAGCTTCGGCAGGTCGCCGCCATAGCCCAGCCAGCGCGCCAGCCAGACGATCAGCCCCTCGCGGTTGAGCAGGATGATCCAGGCATAGGTGCGCACCAGGTAGTTCGACCAGAAGGGCAGAACGGCGAGGAACAGGAGCGCCGGCTGCCAGCGCTTCGGTCGGGTGGCGATGGCGAAGGCCGCCGCATAGCCGATCACGACGGCGATGGTGGCCGAGAGCCCGGCGATCCAGGCCGATTTCAAAAAAATGCCGGCGTAGAGCGGATCGAAGACGAGCGCGATGTTCTCGAACGTGAGAGTGTATTCGATGCCGCCATAGATGCCGCGGCGAAAGAAGGCCAAAGCGAGGATCAACAGACAGGGAATGACCATAAAAGCGGTGAGCCAGGCGAGTGCTGGCGCCATCAGATAGGTCGACCTGCGATCGCTCATCGCTCTGTCACGCGCGCCTCGGGCGTGCCGGCTTGGATGGCGGACGCTGCACGGCTGTCATGCGAGCGGGCGGCCGGCGCAAGGCCAGCCACCGCCTTTCAATCGGCCGCCTTGATTTCGGAGACGATGCGCGCGTAGTCCCGCTGCGCCTCGCCGACATCGCGAAGCTGCTCGAACGCCAGCAGCTCCTCGGGCGTTATGCCGAGATTGGGGTAGGTCTCGATCAGGCTCGGATCGAGGCCGCTCATCGCCGCTTCGTTCGGCACCTTGTAGAGAATGTTCTCGGCCGCCCAGCGGTGGTTGGCGGCATCAAGGATGTAATTGACGAAGGCATAAGCCCCTTCCTTGTTCTCGGAGCTCTTCAAGATGACCATCGTATCGACCCAGAGGTCCGAGCCTTCCTTCGGCACGACATATTTGATGTCGGCATTCTCAGCGATGCCGTAATTGCACCAGCCGTCCCAGGCCTGGACGAGTTCGGCCTCGCCGGAGACCAGCTTGGAATAGAAGGTGGTGTCGTCATAGGCGAGCAGGGTGCCCTTGGCGTCGATCAGCAGCTCCTTGACCTCCGCCATCTTGGCCGGATCGGTTTCGTTGACCGAATAACCTTTGGCGAGCTGGCCGGCGGCAAGGAGCCACCGGTCGGTGGCCAGCATGGTGGTCTTGCCGGTGAGCGCGTCGGATGGCGACAACAAGTCCGACCAGCTCTCCGGCGATGCGGTCAGATCGGAGCGATAGCACAGCCCGGTCGTGCCCCAGGCATAGGGTACCGAGAAGGTGTTGCCGGGATCGTGCTCGAGCGTGGTCGCCGCCTCGTAGAGATTGGCGAGGTTGGGAAGCTGCGCGTGATCGAGGTCCTCGGTCAGACCGAGATTGTGCAATACCTCGGCAAACGGCGAGGAGACGAAGGCGACGTCGTAGCCTTTGCCGCCCGAAGCGATCAGCTTGCCGACGATCTCTTCGTTGGTGGCATGGAAGACGAGTTCGGCCTCGTAGCCCGTGGCCGCATTGAAGCTGTCGATGGCATCCGGCGCCATGTAGCCATCCCAGTTCGAGACCGTCAGATCGGCGGCCGAGGCGCCCATGCTGAGCAAAGCCAGGGCACATGCCGGCAGCGTGGCGGCAACGGGTCTTGATAGGCGCATGCCAAACCTCCATCCACAGGTCGAATGCGCAGGCGAGCCGGGTTGTCGGGTTCGTTGGCTTTCCGCGCGCGCAACGCTCGTTTGTCATCGGTCGGTAAAGCGTACGAAGCGCACAAAAAGCCAGTCAACTGAATTCGCACCGCCCGGGCCAATGTCTTGAGTGATGCACGCTGGCTCGGGCGCGCCGCATCCGGCTGTCGTGGATGTGTTTTCTGGCGGCGTGGCTGTGTCGGGTAGCGTGTGTCTTGTTGAGAAAAGTGTGGGACGTCCCATGAGCGCTAACGAGGGCATCGTACGACGTGTCGGCACACGCCTGCGTGTCGGCGTCGTTGCGCGCCGCGCGCCCAGGGAAGACGCATGAGCAAGCGACCTGACGCGGCGATCTTTCCGACATCGCCGTGGTCCGATCTGGCGCCGCCGTCCGCCGGGTTTGCCGCCTTGCCGGGCGACTTGTCGGTCGATGTGCTCATCATCGGTGGTGGCTTCACCGGTCTTTCGACGGCGCTGCATCTGGCCGAACAGGGGGTGCAGCCGGCGCTGATCGAAGCGCAGACCATCGGCTTCGGCGCCTCGGGCCGCAATGGCGGGCAGGTCATTCCCGGTCTCAAACACGACCCCGATGAGATTGTTGCCGGGTTTGGCCCTGAGCGCGGCGAGGCCATCGTCGACTTTGTCGGGGCGGCGCCGTCGCGTCTGTTCGACATCGTTGCGCGCTACGCCATCGACTGCGCGGCGCATCAAGCCGGCTGGCTCCAGGGCGTGCATCACCGCTCGGCCCTGGCGGCGGTCGAGCGGCGGGCCCAGGCCTGGCGCAGCCGCGGCGTGCCGGTGGACGTTCTGACATCGACGGAAACCGAACGCCGCACAGGGTCGCCGGTCTACTGCGCCGGCTATTTCGATCCTCGGGGCGGCACGGTGAACCCGCTGGCGCTGGCGCGCGGGCTGGCGCTCGCGGCGGCATCGCGCGGTGCCGCTATCTATCAGCAGACGCCGGCGAGTGATCTGCAGCGCGTCGGCCAGAGCTGGCGGGTCACGACGCCGAAAGGCACGATCACGGCCGCACGGGTGCTGCTCGCCACCAATGCCTATACCGGCGCGCTCTGGCCAGGCTTAGACAGCAGCATGATCCCGCTGTACAGCTATCAGGTGGCGACCCAGCCTTTGTCGGACAATCTGCGCGCGACCCTGGTGCCGAACGGGCTCGGCCTGTCGGAGACCCGGCGCCTGCTCTACTACGCCCGCCAGGATGCCGCCGGACGGCTTCTCGTCGGCGGCCGCGGCCGACATATCGAGCGCCCTGACAGCGAGGACTTCAAGCCGGTCATCAAGGGCCTGCAGCTGCTGTTTCCGGCACTCGAAACGCCGGCATTGAGCTTTCGCTGGTCCGGCTTGCTTGCCGTGACGCGCGATCACCTGCCCCATATCGGCGAAGTCGCGCCGGGCCTGAGCGCCGCCATGTGTTACAACGGCCGCGGCGTCGCGCTGACCACGGCCCTGGGTGCGCCGCTAGCCCGTCATCTGTGCGGCGAGGCGCTCGATGCGTTGCCGGTACCGTCAAGGCCGATCCGGCCCCTGCCGTTCGCGCGGCTGAGGGGCTTGATGCGCGCCCTGGCGATCGCCGGCAACCGGCTGCAGGATTGGCGCGAATCCGGCTGAGCGCAGATCCGCGGGGTTATCCGCCAAGCCGATGAGTCCGTGCCCAAGCGGGGGCCGGGCTGAACCGGACGTCGCCGGCTGCGGACCTTCGTGGTATCCGCAGCGCACGGCTGCAACCAGCCCGCTCGTGCCGCCGGGGCGACGGCGCACGCGAAACGATCTGCGCAGTATCGCGGCGTGGTCCCCGATAGCGGACGCTTTTCAGCCAAGTGCGTGCGCGCCCATCAAAATCCGGTGTCCTCGTTAGCCTCCGGGCAACGGCTTCCGGCACGGCGTTGACTTGAGCGGTCTGGACAGCCCATAGTTTTCGTTAACGAGGCTCAAAACCAACCAAGAGCCGTACTAGCGCGGCGACCTGCCGGGCACAGCCATGCGGCCTGTCCGGGCATCTCTCGCGACGTCAGGGATGTGGAACACGATCATGTGCAAGATTTTCGCCGGTCAGGACCCGGCAAGCTATGCCAGCGAGACGCGTTCGATACGGATCAATGGCCATTCGACGTCGATCCGCTTGGAGGCCGCCTTCTGGCGGGTCTTGGAGGAGATTTCGCGCGCAGAAGGCCTGAGCTTGCCGCAATTCGTCTCCGAGCTGCATGACGAGGTGCTCGAACTGCAGGGCGAGGCGCGCAACTTCACCTCGCTGTTGCGCTGCGCCTGCCTGATCGAGATGGCGCGCCGCGAGACGCAAAACGCACCGCTTGCGGTGGCGTGGTAAGGGGCTACTACCCACAGTTTCCAACGCGCGCTTAGACTTCCTCAAGAGTGAACAGAGGAGGTCAAGGCAGCCATGGCAAGAGCCGTTCATTCCATGATCCGCGTGCTCGATGAGCAGCGCTCGGTGGCTTTCTACGACAGGGCCTTTGGGCTCAAGGTCGCTGACCGGCTCGACATCGGCAGTGCCGTGCTCGTCTATCTGCGCAACGACGAGAGCGCCTTCGAACTCGAGCTGACCATCAACAAGGACCGCACCGAGCCCTATGACCTCGGCGCCGGCTACGGCCACTTCGCGGTCGTGGTCGATGATGTCGAGGCCGAGCACCAGCGCTTCACCGACGCCGGTTTCGCGCCGCGCAACCTGGTCGATTTCGCACCGACCGGCGAGCGCATCGCCAAGTTTTTCTTCGTCGCCGATCCCGATGGCTACCAGATCGAAGTCATCGAACGCGGTGGCCGCTTCCAATAACCGAAGAAGACCGCACCTGCACGCGGCGATCAGCAAAAGGCCCGGACAGCGGGCTGACATCTCAGGGAGATGATCATGAGTGACACACAGACGGCCAGGGGTCTGTCGCGACGTGCCTTGCTGGCATCCAGCGTCAGTGCCGGCGCCGTGCTTGCCGTTGGCAGCGGCTTCGTCCTGCATACAACCGATGCCTGGGCACTCGAGACCCAAGCCCTGCAGCCGCGCACCATGGCGACGCTGATCCAGATGGCGCGCGATATCTACCCGCATGACCGCATCCCGGACGCCAACTACGCCATCGCGGTCAAGGGCCATGACGAGACCGCCGCCGCCGATGCCGCGTTCGGCGCGATGATCGAGGCGGGCGTCGCCGATCTCGATGCCCGCGCCAAGCAAAGCGGTGCCGACAGCTATCTCGATCTCGGCTGGGAGAGCGATCGGGTGGCGATCTTGCAGGCGATCGAGAGCGAACCGTTCTTCCAGACCATTCGCGGCGGGCTGGTGGTCGGCTTGTACAACCAGCCGGAGATCTGGCCGCTGTTTGGCTACGAGGGCTCGTCCGCCGAGCATGGCGGCTACATCGAGCGCGGCTTCGACGATATTGCATGGCTCTGAGGGAGCGCTAACATGGCACCGTTTGAACTCACTGACGACAGCGTCGTCGTCATCGTCGGCACCGGCGCCGGTGGCGGCACGCTCGCCAACGAGCTGGCGCAAAAGGGCATCAAGGTCGTCGCTTTGGAAGCCGGCGGCCGTTACCTGCCGGCCGATTACCTCAACGACGAGTGGGCCAGCTTCGCCCAGCTCGCCTGGCTGGATATGCGCACGACCTCGGGTGATTGGCGCGTTGCCCATGATTTCCCCAACCTGCCGGCCTGGATCGTCAAGGCGGTTGGCGGCACGACCACCCATTGGGCCGGCGCGTCCTTGCGCTTCCAGCCGCATGAGTGGCAGGCGAAAACCACCTATGGCGAGATCGCTGGCGCCAACCTGCTCGACTGGCCGATCGATGCCGAGGAGATGGCGCCCTGGTACGACAAGGCCGAGGTCAAGATGGGGGTCACCCGGACCAACGGCCTGCCGGGCCTGCCGGGCAACAACAATTTCAAGGTGTTCGAGGCCGGCGCCAAGAAGCTCGGCTATGAACACGTCCACACCGGCCGCATGGCGATCAACGCGGTCGACTATGACGGCCGGCCCGCCTGCCAGCAGACCGGCTTTTGCTTCCAAGGCTGCAAGTTCGGCTCGAAGAGGTCGACCGCCTATACCGAGATCCCCAAGGGCGAAGAGACCGGCAATCTGGAAGTGCGCGAGTACGCCCATGTTCTCAAGATTGAGCATGGCCAGGACGGCAAGGTCACCGGCGTCATTTACGCCGACCGTGACGGCAACCAGCATCGCCAGGCGGCACGCGTTGTTTGCGTCGCCGGCAACACGATCGAAAGCCCGCGTTTGCTGTTGAACTCGGCCTCGTCGATGTTCCCCGATGGCCTGGCCAACTCGTCAGGTCAGGTCGGGCGCAACTACATGCGCCACGTGACCGGCTCGGTCTACGGCGTGTTCCCGCAGCCGGTGCGCATGTGGCGGGGCACGACCATGGCTGGCGTCATCGCCGATG
>JBHJHH010000116.1:0-6874 GCA_050331015.1 Geminicoccaceae bacterium | reverse complement strand
GTACCAGTTCGGCACCAACTGGTCGCGTTTTTCCGATATCGCCGGACCGGTGAGCGGCCCACTGATGGGCTATGAAGTGCTGTCGGCCTTTTTCCTCGAGGCCGGCTTTCTTGGCGTCATGCTGTTCGGCCGCAAGCGTGTCGGCCCGCATCTGCATTTCTTCGCAACACTGATGGTCGCCATCGGCACCCTGTTCTCGGCCTTTTGGATCCTGAGCGTCAACAGCTGGATGCAGACCCCGGCCGGCTTCGGCATCAACGAAGCCGGGCAGTTCGTGCCCGATGACTGGCTGGCGATCATCTTCAATCCGTCGTTCCCGTTTCGCTTTGTGCACATGGTCCTGGCAGCCTACCTGACCACGGCGTTCGTCGTCGGTGCCGTCGGCGCCTGGCATCTGCTGAAAGAACCGGCCGATCGCGGTGCGCGGATCATGTTCTCCATGGCCATGTGGATGGCTCTGCTCGTCGCGCCGATGCAGATCGTCGCCGGCGACATGCACGGGCTGAATACGCTCGAGCATCAGCCGGCCAAGATCGCCGCCATGGAGGGGCATTTCGAGAGCCATGAAAACGGCGCGCCGCTGATCCTGTTCGGGCTGCCCGACGACCAGGCCGAAACCGTCCGCTATGCCGTTGAGATCCCGCATCTCGGCTCGTTGATCCTGACCCATGAGTGGAACGGGTCGGTGCAGGGTCTGAAGGAATGGCCGAAAGACGAGCGGCCGTCGGCGGAGATCATTTTCTGGACCTTCCGCATCATGGTGGCGGTGGGCCTTGCCATGGTCCTAGTCGGGTTGTGGTCCGGCTGGGCGCGCTGGAAAGGCCGGCTGTTCAGCGATCGCTGGTTGCACCGCGCTGCCGTGGCGATGGGACCGAGCGGCTTCCTGGCGGTACTGTGCGGCTGGATCACCACCGAGGTCGGCCGTCAGCCCTACACGATCTACGGCCATCTGCGCACCGCCGAGAGCGTCGCGCCGATCGATGCCAGCGTGGTCGGCACCTCGCTGATCGTGTTCATCGTGGTTTACTTCGTCGTGTTCGGCGCGGGCACGCTCTACGCCATCCGTCTGATGGCCAAGCCACCACACGCGGGCCTGAGCGTCGAGGATCTGGGGCCGACCCGTACCGCTGGCATCGTCCCGGGGCCGGCCGCGCCCTTGCACGACACGGTTCCAGCCGAATAGGAGGCGGGCATGCTGGGCATCGAGCTGTCGTTCATTTGGGCCGGGCTGATCGCGTTTGCTGTGCTGGCTTACGTCCTCATGGACGGCTTCGATCTGGGCATCGGCATCCTGTTCCCGCTGTTTCGCAAGCGCGCCGATCGCGATCTGATGATGAATTCGATCGCGCCGGTCTGGGACGGCAACGAAACCTGGTTGATCCTCGGCGGCGGCGGCCTGTTCGCGGTCTTTCCACTGGCTTACGCCATCGTCATGCCGGCCTTGTACATCCCGATCATTGCCATGCTGCTCGGCCTGATCTTTCGCGGTGTGGCGTTCGAGTTCGTTCACCGCGAGCATACGTTCCGCGCTTTTTGGGTTTGGGGCTTTGCGATCGGCTCGATCGTTGCGACGCTGGCCCAGGGCATCGCGCTGGGGGCGCTCGTCGAGGGCATTGCCGTCGAGGGCCGCGCCTATGCCGGCGGTCCGTTCGATTGGCTGACACCGTTTGCCATGCTGACCGCAGGTGCTTTGTTGATCGGCTACAGCCTGCTGGGCGCAACCTGGCTGGTGATGAAGACCGAAGGCGCGTTGCAGGCGCGCAGCCGCCGGATCGCCGAAGTGAGCGGCGTCGGCACGCTCGTCCTGATCGTTCTGGTCAGCCTGTGGACCCCGTTTCTCGATCCGAGCTATTTCGAGCGCTGGTTTCGCTGGCCGACCCTGTTGTTCAGCCTGGTGGTGCCGCTCCTTGTGGCCCTGTGCGCCTACACGTTGTTCACAGGGCTGCGGCGTGGCGCCGACTACAGCCCGTTTCTCGCCAGCCTGGGCATCTTCGCACTGTGCTTTGCCGGGATCGGCATCAGCTTTTACCCCTATATCGTGCCGCCTTCGGTAACGATCGAAGCGGCCGCGGCACCGGATGACTCGCTGCGCTTCCTTCTGGTCGGCGCGCTCATCCTGATCCCGATCATCCTGGCCTATACCGCTTTTGCGTACTGGATCTTCCGCGGCAAGGTCGACCCGGCCGAGGGCTATCATTGATGGCGGCGCGCGTGCGCAAGCTCGTCTGGTTCGCTGCGCTCTACGTCGCCGGTATCGCGGCGCTCGGCCTGATTGCGCTGGGCATCCGCAGCATGATCATGTGATCGCTGCGCTTTCAGCCGTGGGCGCGTTCAGCGCAGCTCGTGCGTGTGCCTCAACTACACGGCCGGTGCCATGCCAAACGCCTCGCCGCGGCCCCTGCGCGCGATCGGTGGATTTGGTGCGTTTCATTCCGCCTATTGCGCGAAGTCCAGGTCGAGGCAAAGATAGCCAGGTGACCGGATACTCTGATTGGTTCCATCTGCCCGGGCGCCACCGCAATGACGGCGGCGAAACGCGCTTTTGTTGCGCGCCGCGCGATAGCGACGGCAAGGATGGTGCGCCCGGAGGGATTCGAACCCCCGACCTACGGATTAGGAATCCGTTGCTCTATCCTGCTGAGCTACGAGCGCATGGCCGCAGAGATAGCATTGCCTTGTTGATCGGGCTAGCCGCCTTGCCATGGCTTTACCGTGTGGCCGGCGCTGCGGTCGAGCCGCTTGGCGCGCGCAGCGGCACTAAGATCGCCATGGCCGATGGCACGCTAGTCCATCTGGCCGGGCTGGTCGGTGCCGAGGCCGATCGCAGCGAGCCAGCGCAGCGCTATCTGGCTGAGGCGCAGCGCCAGATCGATGTCTGGCTCAGGCACGACCACTGGACGGTCAACCGGCGCGGCACCGATCGTTATGGCGAGGTCTGGGCCGTTCTGGTCAGTGGCAGCGGCCTGAGCCTGCAAACACACTTGGTCGATGCCGGCCTCGGGCGGGTCGATGGCTTTATGCTGGCCGATGATGACGTCGCAGCCTTGTTGCAGCGCGAGGACAGGGCCCGATCGGCGCGCCTGGGCCTTTGGCAATCGATCAGTCTGCGCCCGCAACCGGCGCATCGCCTTCACCGCACACCCCATGCCTTCACGATCATCGAGGGCAGGGTGCGCGAGGTCACCGATACGCGCGATTTCACCTATCTTAACTTTACCGATGACTGGCGAAGCGATACCAGCGTGCGCGTGCCGGCTGGCGATCGTAAGGCGTTTCGCGCGGCCGGTCTGGACCTGGCAAGTCTCGCCGGGGTCACGATCCGCACGCGCGGCTACGCCTTTGCCGCCAACGGACCGATGATCCAGCTCGATCGCCCGGTCCTGCTGGAACGTCTGGAGACCTGATCGGTTACGCACGGGCAGAAAGTGGGAGTGAGCCCTTGTCGCACAAGCACCATCCATGGCTTGACAGAGGACGAGCGGCGATCGCCGCGGTGGCGCTGGCTGCACTGGCGGCCTGTGCACAAGTCACCAATCCGGCCACCGGCGAGCGCGAATTCACCTCACTCAGCCCGGCCGATGAGCGCCAGCTCGGTGCCAGCGAGCATCCAAAGGTGCTGTCGCAATATGGCGGCGCCTACGACGACCCGAAAATCAACGCGTATGTCGAGCAGATCGGCCGCAAGATCCAAAGCGTGTCCGAACTCAGCAATATGCCGTTCACCTTTACCGTGCTCGACAGCCCGATCGTCAACGCCTTCGCCCTGCCGGGCGGCTATGTCTATGTCTCCCGCGGTCTGCTCGCCCTGGCGGACAACGAGGCCGAGCTCGCGGGTGTGCTCGCGCACGAGGTCGGCCACGTCACCGCGCGGCATACCGCCAAGCGCTATGACCGGGCGACGGTGGCGCAGATCGGCGCTCTGGGTGCGACCCTGGCCGGCGGGATACTCGGTGGCCAGTCCGGTGCAGCGCTGGGCCAGCAACTGGGCGGGCTCGGTGCGACGGCTTATGTCAATGGCTATTCCCAGGGGCAGGAACTCGAAGCCGACCGGCTGGGTGTGCGCTATCTCGCCCGTGCCGGCTACGACAGCCAGGCCATGGCCAGTTTTCTCGACACGATGAATGTCAATGAGCGCTGGATGTCACGCCAGAGCGGCGGCGGTCAGGAGGTGCCGAGCTGGCTGCGCACACATCCGCGCACGCCGGAGCGCATTTCCACCGCAGCCCAGGCGGCGAAGAGCGAAATCGGCGGCGATACCCTGAACCACGAGGCTTATCTCCGTGCGATCGATGGCCTGCTCTATGGCGACAGCCCGCGGCAGGGTTTCGTCCGCGACGGCTATTTCATCCATCCGGACCTCGGCTTCCGCTTCGCCGTGCCGTCGGGCTATCGCGTGCAGAACACGCCGAAGGCGGTGCTCCAGGTCGGCCCGAACAAGGAAATCGTCCAGTTCGACGCGGCGCGCAATCCGGGTGGCTCGCTCGCCAACTACATTGCCCAGGGCTGGGCCAGAGGCGCCCAGTTTGCCGCGCTTGAGGATGATGTGCGCATCGACGGCCGACCGGCAGCGCGCGGACGTACCGTGGTCAATGTCGGCAATCAGCAGCGCGTCGCGGATCTGCTGGCGATCGATGCCGGCGGCGGTGCGCTGTATCGCTTTGCGTTCATCTATCCGGGCAACGTCAATCCGAGCAGCCAGCAGGCTTTCGAGCGCATCGCCAACAGCTTCGATCTCATGAGCCGCGCCGAGGCGGCCGCTTATCCGGTGTCGCGCGTCGATATCGTCACGGTCCGGCCGGGCGACACGGTGGCCAGCCTAAGTCGGCGCATGCCTGTGTCGGGCGACAAGGAAGGCCTGTTCCGGGTCCTCAACAACCTATCGGGCGGCGCGACGCTCCAGCCCGGGCAAAACGTCAAGGTGATCCGCTAAGCCTTAGAGAGTACGTCGCAAATCGCCAACGCTCAGCTAACGCATGAGCTTGGCATCGAACCCCTGTTCACCATAGGACAACAGGGTGCGTTTGCCCTTCATCTCGGTCTCGAGCAGGACCCGGTGCCCCCAGAGCGTGTGCACATGGGCGAGGGTCTTTTGCGCGTAGCCGATATGCAGGTCGCGGCCGTCGTGGCCGTGCACCATGTAGAGCGTGCGATTGCCGCCGTGATCGGCGTCGGTGACGGCGATGACCGGTTCATTGGCCGTGCCGATCGTGCGCAGCAGGGCTTCCTTGACCTCGCGCCAGCCGTCCTCATCCGAGACGTTTGAGACGACCAGATTGCGCCCGCGCGGCTGGTACGAGAACAGATCGAGCTCGCGCATCAGCTCTTCGTTCAGGAAACGGCGCAGGAAGGCGACATCGCGGTCTGTCTCGCGCACCTCGAAGATCTTTTCGCGGCCGGATTTGCCTGAACCGTCGAGCGCGTCATCGTCGGCGGCGTTGTCGGCATCGTAGCGCCGCTCGATGTCGTGCCACACATGGAAGCCGAGATGGTAAGGGTTTATCTGGCCCGGATGCGGACACACCACCTGGTTGTGGCGCACGAGGAACTCGAGCTGCAGGTCGCTGGGCAGTTCGAGGCTGTTCATGATCTGGTGATGCCAATACGAGGCCCAGCCCTCGTTCATGATCTTGGTTTCCATTTGCGGGATGAAGTAACGCGCTTCCTCGTCGACAATCGTCAAGACGTCGCGCTGCCAGTCCTGCAAATGCGGATTGTGGTCACGAACGAACAGCAGAACATCGCGATCGGGCTCGAGCGGCACCTTGCGCAGCTCTGGTTCGCGGTAATCAGGTCGGCGATGCAACTCGGCAAACTCGTCCTCGAACGGCTCGGCCGACGCCAGACGGCGCTCGATCTGCTCACGCCGCGGCATCCGGCGAATGGCCGCATTGGGCGAGCGGGAAAAGGCCAGGGCATGCGCCGCGTCGAGGAAAGGCTCGACTTTCTGGATGCCGATCGACGGATGCTCGACATAGTCGCGCACACGATCGGCCGCCGCCTTGAACTGCGCGACCGTCTCAGAGGCGCGCGTGGCCGACGTGAAGGTAAAGTTGTTCTTGAAGAAGTCGTTATGGCCGTAGACATGGGCAATGGTCAAAATCTGCAGCAGCAGACTGTTGTCGGCCATCAAATAGGCAAGGCACGGGTCAGAATTGATCACGAGCTCATAGGGCAGGCCCGAGACACCGTAGTCATAGAGCGTCTTGGTCTTTTCAAACGACTTGCCGTATGACCAGTGCGGGTAGTGCGCCGGCATGCCGTGATAGGCCATGTAGGCCAGCATCTGACTGTGATCGCAGATCTCGAATTCCTGGCGATAACAGTTCAGGCCGAATTCGTCGACGCGTTCACGGATGGCTGCGTCCCAATACTCGAGGTCAGCTTGTGTCCAGGAAGCCATGGAGGTCCTCAGGCTGGCGGTGCCTTGTCGCGCGCAAGAAAAGCGCGGAATGACGGCCAGATATCTTCTTTACGCTCGATCAGCACAGACTGGAAATTTTCTAAATCGAGTTTCTTGAACTGTTCGAGCATTGAGCTTTCGTAAAAATGCGAGCCGAGCGGCTTGATTTCGCCATAACCGAACAGATTGCACGCCTCACAGAGCGCATTCGCGGCCTTCATCGCCTTGGCGTTATCACTGTCGAAATTGTCACCATCGGAGCAATGGAAAGCATACACGTTCCAAACGGCCGGATGATAGCGTTGTTCAATGATTTCCAACGCTTTGTTGTAGCCTGATGAAATCAAGGTACCGCCGGATTCGCCCTTGTGGAATAATTAGTCTTCGGTGACTTCTTTCGAGGATGTGTGGTGGCCGACAAAAGCGACCTCGAGATTTTCATATTTTGTGCAGACGAACTGATACAGCAAAAAG
>JBHJHH010000115.1:0-11955 GCA_050331015.1 Geminicoccaceae bacterium | reverse complement strand
ACTCGAACGCTTCGAACCCTATCCGCGTGCTGATTTCGTGATTTCTGCACGCGTCACTGAGGCGTTACGGATCAGGAGCTTACGGCGTGCAGAAGGCGCGTGCGAAAGTCAGACGGGAAACACCCCCTGCGATAGGGGACTAAATCGTGACAGAACCACCGGGGTTTCGCCGTGGGTTTCCGTCTCACCCAACGCCTTGACATCCGGTCTGTCCCCACCGCGGGACAAAAAAGACCGTTGTTGGTGCTATGGTTTTGGGAACACGTTTGTGTCCAAATCTTATAAACGAAGCTGTCTCAATGCGCGTCAAAGGCAAAGGTGCACAATGGGTCGTGCACAACTGCAGACCTTGTTGTGTTGCATCTTCGATTCCGTGTCAGCACCAGTGGCGGATTTTTTGCGTGCATTTGCGGGCTGCATCCTTCACGGTGCTGCATGAACTGGCCTAAGCTGCCCTACGTGAGCGGGGCTGTCAGTTCTTGTTGAGAACGCAGCTGGACCCGGATTTGCATGCATCGTTTTGAACTCCGTCGATCTGGTTTTTGGTTGCGTCCTCTCCGTATGTCTGACGCCCCAGCGATCGCGCGGGCCGTGTTTTCCAACCCGGCAGTCGCCAAGGGCTTGATCCACGACGCCACGAGCCCCGACAAGAACGCAAGCCATGGCCTTAGTTGGTGCAAGAAAAACGCGATCGATTCGCCGGAGCATGATTGGGATACTTTAGGCTTTGGGCTTTGGGCGATTGTTGATGCTGACCCAGATACCGATGCGGAGGGCAAGCTCGTCGGTGTTCGTGGCTTTTTCTTGGATGACGCTTTGCCCGATGGTGGCCTCGAAGCCTTCGTTGCGATTGATGAAGCGTATTGGCGCAAAGGCATTTCCTCAGAAAGCAGCGAAGTGCTGCTGGACTATATTTTTGAGCGAAGAACGCAAGCTGATGCGGTGTTCTCGAATATCTGGCCTCTGATCAACCCTGGCAGTGAGGCCGTCCAACGCAAGCTGGGGTTTGAATACTTCGGGCGGACGAGCATCACAGAGACATTTGGGTTCGACCGGATGGGCCAAGTCAGGGATTTCGAAATGTGGCGCGTCTCCGAGATCGCGGCGGGTCGCCTCCCGGACGGGATGTTGTGGGAAGCGGCAGTCAAGATGGGTCAATTGGCGGAAGAAGGCTTCCATACACTTGATGAAGCGCAGGAAGCGATCGCGACCCGCATTGGGCCGTCGCTCAACGCGAGCCTCAGTGATCGCTTGACCGATTGGCTGTACGATGGGTATCAGAACCCAGCATTCGCCACGTACAGGTTGGCCCGTAGCGCATGGCTGTCGAGGCGAGCCTAGTGCGTTATTGCCGGAACGGTTGCGGTGCCCTGAGACGATAAAGCATGCTTTGTTTGCAGCGCCGATGAGATACTGCCCCAATTTTAGAGCTGCGCTCGTTCCCAGCTTGCTCTGACCCAACGAACGATCCAAAGCCCAGTCCTTTCTGTCCCTGTCAAAAACCACCCTTTCTGTCCCACCGCCGAGACTGATGCCCCGTGCAGAAATCTTGATTTTTGCACGCGCAGTGGCAGCTGCGCCGCGGGGATTCATCCGTCTCGGTCGATCCACTAGGTCGACGCCGGAGCGAGGGGTTTGGCGAGAAGCAGCCAGTTCTCTCCTGGAATGCCGGCGCCGTGGCCATCCTTGACCATCGGGCGCCGGGCCCGCTCGACATAGCCGGTCGCCGCGTAGAGCGCCCGAGCCGGGGCATTCGAATCCGCGACGATAATGGTGATCTCCACGTGGCCGCCGGCGCGGGCGATCGCTTCGGCGACCGCCATGAGTCGTTGGGCGTGTCCCTGCCGGCGACGCGCAGGCGCTGTTCCGAGGACGTTGAGATACCACGAGCCAAGCGCGCAATTCTCGAGATCCACCAGCGGGTGGAAGACGTCGGCAACCACGTCCGTACTCCCGGGCTCCTGCCCGATGGGGTTCCCAATCATCACGGCCTCGGGACCGTTGCCCGGGTCGACCACAACCATGACTTGCCCTGCCTCCATACGCTCGATCTGGCGCAGGCGACCGATCTCCCAAGCGTCGCCGCCAGGGCCGGCCCTGTCCTGCCAGACGCGAAGAGCGATCCCGTTGGATGCGCTGTCGTTGAATTTCGCCACGAACGCCGCATCCGAGGGGCGAAACGGCCGAAGGGGGACAGCCAGGGGAACGGGCACCTAGGCCTGCTGACGCGTCATTACAACCGGTCTTTCCCAAGTGATCCTCGTGGAGCGTCATGCTGCCGTCGGGAGCGCCCTCTGACAAGGTGCTTGCACCCGAGGCGGCCGTCGCGTGCCTGTCGGGCCGCGCGATGGCCGCGGTTGGAGCCTCCGTCCCCTGTCGCGAAGCTCCAGATCTCGTTGGATGGCGTGCCCTGGACACACTGGTCGAGCCTGGTTCCTTCGCTCGTGAGGGGCGATGCTGTCATCATCTCGCCGCCGGAGGCGCCATCGCCGAGAATGTCATCGCCATCGACGGCAAGATCGCCGACCTCGATGCCCACCCGGTAGCGCAGACGCCGGGCAGTCTCGGCCGCGGCGGCGCGCTCACTCGAAGCCGGCGGCGCGCAAGTCGGCGAGCAGATCGGCGGCGCGCTCGGTATCGCCGAGCTGATTGTTGACGTAGACCTCGACATCGAAGAACGGGAACAGCTCCAGGGTCTTGTCGACTTCGCGCTTGGCCAGATCCGGCCGGCCCAGGCGGATGTTGAAGGCGGCGAGCATGGCGTGCGGCGACGGGTCCTCGTCGAAGCCGCGCGCCCCCCGGCCGAGCGTATCGGCGCCGCGCTCATAGTCGCCCAGAATGTAATTCCCCACCGAGAGATTGGTCAGCGCCCAGCTGGTCGGCTCCGGATCGATGCGCAGGGCCAGCTCCAGGACGGGCACCGCCCGCTCGGGTTCGTCGCTGAACATCAGCGTGCTGCCGCACATGGTGAGCGCGCCGGCATCGTTGGGGTTGATCTCCAGGGCGCGGTCACAGGCCGAGAGCGCCGCCTCGTTCTGGCCGCTGAGAAACAGCGCCTCCGCGCGCACGGTCAAGGCGCCGACATTGCGCGCATCGAGCGCGAGCGCTTGATCCGTGGCCTCGAGCGCTTGCTCGATCGAGGCATACGGCCATTCGCTCCAGCCCCACCAGACATCGGCGATGTGCGTCCAGGCCAGATAGGCATGCGCATCGGCGTAGTCCGGATCGAGCGCCAGGGCTTTGCTGAACAGCGCGCGCGCCTCGATATTCTCGGCCAGATCGACCCGGCGGGCATGCGCCCGGCCGCGCAGAACCAGTTCGTAGGCGTCCAGGGTTTCGGTCGGTGCCTGCAGCACCTGGCGCTGCTCGACCCGCCGAACGCCGAGCGCCAGCGCGCCGGCGACCGCGCCGGTGACCTCGTCCTGCAGCTCGAAGACGTTTTCCAGCGGCGACTCGAAGCGTTTTGACCACAGCAACAGGCCGTCACGAGCGTCGCTCAGCTCGGCGGACAGGCGCAAGCTGTCGGCCCGGCGCCGGATCGAGCCGCGCAAGACGTAGCGCACGCCCAGATCGCGGCGCAGATCGTCCAGTGCCGGCGTGCTGTCCTGAAAGCCGGCGACCGCGTTCCACGACAGCACGAGCAGCTCGGGAAACCGGCCCAGATGGCTGATGACGTCTTCGGTGATGCCATTGGCGAACCAGGCCTCGGCGGCACCCGGTTCGGCAAACGGCAAGACCGCCACGACCGGGCGGGTGTCTTGCGCCATCTCCATCGCCGGCGCGGCCGGCGGCTCGCTGCGCCAGTCCCGCAGGGCGTAGACCGCCCCGCAGGCCAGACCGAGCGTGACGTCCAGTGCCGCAGCGAGGCCGAGGCGGAACCTGCGTGTGTGCGCCGGCGTGGTCCGATCGGGTGCGGCCGCCGCGATGAACGGCGGCGAGGCCGTGTGGACGCGCACCGGCTGGTCGATGTTCTTGAGGGTCACCAGGCCGGTATCGGTGAAGGCGATGTCGAGCTTGTGGCCGACCTGTTCGCGCACGCTGTCGGTGACGGCGATGCCGCCGATCGGTGCCTGCGCCTGCACGCGCGCGGCCAGATTGATGCCGTCGCCGTAGATGTCGTCGCCCTCGACGATGACCTCGCCCAGATGGATGCCGATGCGAAACGGCAGCACCTGGCCGGTGCCGGTCGGCGGCCGGCGTTGCTGAAACCGGCTGGCGGCGCGCACGGCATCGACGACGCTGGGGAACTCCGCCAGGAAAGCATCGCCGGCGGTGCCGGCAAATCGCCCGCCATACTCGGCCACGATGGTTCGCGCCACGCGCAAGTCATGGCTCAGGGCGATCTGGGTGGCGTCTTCATCCGCGCGCATCAAGGCGCTGTAGCCGGCAACATCGGCGTGCAGTATCGCTGCCAGGTGCCGGGCGCGTTGCTTGCGCTGCGTATCGCTCATCAGCTCTCGATCACTATGCCGCTAGGTCGCGCGAAACCGCGTCATGCTAGCACGGCCGGTGTGATATCGCAGGGTTGTCTGGCGTCACAGGGAAAGGAGCCAAGTGCCGTGTTCCAAGCCGTACCGCCCTGGCGTGCCGTACTGCTCGCGGTTGTCCTGGCCGGCATCGCCCCGCTCGCGCTGGCCGGCGAGCGCCTCAACGCCAAGCCGGGCGGCGTCGCCGTCAAGGGCTATGACGTCGTCGCCTATTTCACCGAAGGCCAGCCGACCCCGGGTGACGAGCAATTCGTCCATCGCTGGCAAAACGTTCGCTGGCTGTTCGCCAGTGCCGCCCACCGCGATGCCTTCGCCGCCGAGCCGACCCGCTACGCGCCGCGTTACGGCGGCTTTTGCGCCGGCGCGATGACGCGCGGCTTTCGGGCGACGATCGACCCGCAAGCGTTCGCTATCGTCGATGGCAAACTGTATCTGGCCTACAGCCAAGACGGCATCGAGCGGTTCGAGGCCGACGCCGAGTCGAACGTGGCCGTCGCCGATGACAACTGGCAGCGCCTCGGCATCACCGACTGAGCGACGTCGGCATGGCGATCATCGGTACAGCGCTTGACCGTGGCGCCAGCGCGCGTGACTTCCTTGAGCCATGCGCAGGCACCGGGTTGACCCTGTTGGCCTAGCGCAAGCACTGGGTTGACTGTGGCGCCAGGCGCGCGCGGCGCGGGATGAATGGATGCGGGAGCAGTCTGGTGAGGGCGCAGTGAGACCCAAGCTGTCGGGGAACGGCTACGGCTTGATGCTTGCCGTTTTTGTCGGCCTGTTCGCCCCGCTCGCGCTGGCCGGCGAGCGCCTCAACGCCAAGCCGGGCGGCGTCGCCGTCCAGGGCTATGACGTCGTCGCCTATTTCACCGAAGGCCAGCCGACACGCGGCGACGAGCAATTCGTTCATCGCTGGCAAAACGTTCGCTGGCTGTTCGCCAGTGCCGCCCACCGCGATGCCTTCGCCGCCGAGCCGACACGCTACGCGCCGCGTTACGGCGGCTTTTGCGCCGGCGGCGTCGCCCTGGGCAATCGCGCACCGATCGACCCCGAGGCGTTCGTCATTGTCGATGGCCGGCTCTACCTCAATTACGATCAGGCAACCGCCGACGACGTGCGCGCCAACGCCGCCGAGATCATCCCAAAGGCCGACGCCACCTGGGAGCGCATCGGCGTCATCGACTGAGCTCGGCATCCGCCAGCCCAAGCTTGCCGCCTGAGCCTACTTCCGCCAGCCCAAGCTTGCCGCCTGAGCCTGCATCCGCCAGCCCAAGCGGTACCGCGGCGTTGTCCGCTCGCGTCAGGCCATCTCCCCGGCCGCCGTTTGGGTGTCTCACGCACCAGCTCCCCAGGCCGCCCACTGCGCATGCCCGATCACGCCGACAACAGCCGCAACCTCACGACCGCGACCCGGCCATACCCCAACGCATGGCACAACGCGCCCGTCCGCCCGCCGCGCCACCGCACATCACACGATCGACCCCGGCCGCGCACGCACGGGCCATGAGCCCGGCCACGGCGTCAGCGCGCATGGGCGCACACAGCCACCACAGCCAAGTCGATCCGACCCGACAACAAAAGCCCACGCGCACCCTCGGTCCGCAAAACCTCAACGCAGGACACAACGCGCGCGTACCACCCGCCGGCCGCCGGCGACGTCAGGCCCTGGTCGCCATGAGCCAAGGCAAGGCGCCGCTGTGGCCATAAGTTACTGTGCAAAGCTTAGCATTTGGTTAACGTCTGCCTGGTATCGTCCTGCCAGATGCGTCGCTGAGAATGGAAGTCCGCCACCGTTGACCCGGCCGCCGCCCTGCATACGCCACGCGCTGTTCGACCTCGACGGCGTCGTCACCGACACGGCCACGGTGCACAAACGGGCCTGGCGCGCCCTGTTCGATGACGCGCTGGCGGGGTTGCCGGCGGCTTGCGGCGGCGAGCGCGCGCCCTTCACCGACGCCGACTACCGCGCCTACGTTGATGGCCGCCCGCGACTGGACGGTGTCGCCAGCTTTCTGGCCGCGCGCGGCATCGATGTGCCGCTCGGTGACGCCGACGACCCGCCCGAGCGCTGGACGCAGCACGGCCTCGCCGCGCGCAAGAACGCGCTTTTTCAAGCGACGCTGGCAGCCGAAGGCGTCACCGCGTTTGCCGACAGCCTTGGTTACCTTCGACGCCTGCGCCACGCCAACATCCCGTGCGCCGTGGTCACCGCCTCGCGCAACGCCGAAGCTGTCCTCGAGCGCGCCGGCCTGAGAACGCTGTTCAACCTGCGCGTGGATGGCCACACGCTCGCCAGCCACGCCCTGGCCGGCAAACCCTCGCCGGCATCCTTCCTGTTCGCAGCCGCGCAGCTCGGTGCGCGACCGGCATCGTGCCTGCTCGTCGAGGATGCCCTCGCCGGCGTGCAGGCGGCCCTAGCGGGCGGCTTCGGCGCGATTCTTGCGATTCATCGGGACGCCGAAGGGCGCGGCGCCGGCGTGCAGGCGTTGCGCGATGCCGGCGCGCACCGTGTCGTCTCCGGCCTCGGCGCCATGCAGCCGCGGCCCTGTTCACCGCCAGAGCCAGGGGTGTACCCATGGTAAACCCGCCGGAGCAGCGTTTCATCTCGCCGGGCCTGCGCGTGCGCCGCAAGCCGCCGCGCGCCGTGTTCCCGGTCGACCCCTGGGCCATCGAGGAAGAGGGCTTCGACGCCGATCACGTCGCCCAGGCGGAAACCGCCTTCGCGCTGGCCAATGGCTATCTCGGCGTGCGCGGCGTCCACGACGAGGGCGACCCGGCGTTCCAGCACGGCACCTTCGTCAATGGGTTCCATGACTTGCGCCCGATCACCTATGGCGAAGAGGCCTTCGGCTTCCCCAAGCTCGGCCAGACCATGCTGAATTGCCCGGACGGCACGCGCATGGCCCTGTTCTTCGACGAAGAACCGCTGCGCGTCGATCAAAGCGAACTGCTGAGCTATCGCCGCCGGCTGGATTTTCGCACCGGCGTGCTGGTGCGCAGCCTGGTCTGGCAGACAACCAGCGGTGCCCGTCTACGCGTGGCCAGTCGCCGTCTGGTTTCATTGACGCACCGTCACATCCTGGCTCAGGAACTCGAGGTTGAGGCGCTGGCGGGTCACGGCGGCCTGACGCTCAACTCGCAGCTTTCGGTCCTCGACGCCCCCGTCGCCAGCGCCGGCGATCCCCGTCTCGGCCCCGCCGAGGGCACGGTCGGCCTGTCAGCGCTCAACCACGAGTGTAGCGACGACCAGGCCGCACTGACCTATGCCACGCTGCGCTCGGGCATGGTGCTGGCGTGCGGCTTCGTCCACCGCATCGAGGGCGGCGACGACCTCGATATCGACCTCAGCACGCGCCCCGGCGGTGCGCGCCTGCTGGTGCGAAGCGCCCTGACCCCGACCACGCGCCTGCGCGTCACCAAGCTGCTCGCCTATCACGAGGGCCAGAACGAGGACGCCGCCGGCCTGGCCGAGCGCGTGCGCTGGAGCCTGGGCCGCGCCACAACCACGGGTTTTGACGGCCTGGCGGACCAGCAGGCCAGCGCACTGCGTGACTTCTGGCAGCATGCCGACGTCACCATCGAAGGTGATGACGACATCCAGCAAGTCATTCGCTGGAACCTTTTTCAGCTTTTGCAAGCATCCTGGCAAGTCACCGGCCACGGCATCGGCGCGCGCGGCCTGACCGGTCAAGTCTATGAGGGGCACTATTTCTGGGATACGGAAATCTATGTCCTGCCATTCCTGATCTATACACGGCCGGAACTGGCGCGCGCGCTGCTGCGCTTTCGCCACAAGCAATTGCCGGTCGCGCGGGCGCGCGCCCGCGAGCTGGGCCATCCGGGTGCCCTGTTCCCTTGGCGCACCATCGATGGGCATGAAGCCTCGGCCTATTTTGCCGCCGGGACGGCGCAATACCACATCAATGCCGATATCGTGCACGCCTTGCGAAAATATGTCGAAGTCACCGGTGATGCGGACTTCTTGCTCGACTATGGCCTCGACATCGTCATCGAAACCGCGCGGCTTTGGGTCGATCTCGGCGACTATGCACCGCGCGACGGCCACAAGTTCTGCATCAATGGCGTAACGGGGCCGGATGAGTATACAGCGATTGTCAACAATAATTATTACACCAACCTCATGGCGCGCGAAAATCTGCGCTATGCTGTCGAAGTCGTCGAAACCTTACGCGAACAGCACACCCAAGCCTTTGTTGCACGGGCTGAACGGCTGCAGTTCGAGGATCACGAGCTCACCGCCTGGCGCGAGGCGGCACGGCAAATGTACCTGCCGTTCAATGCCGAGCTGGGCGTGCATCCGCAAGACGACAGCTTTCTCGACAAGAGCGTCTGGGACCTGCGCCGGACACCGGCCGACAAATTCCCACTTCTGCTGCACTATCACCCGCTGACACTCTATCGTCACCAGGTCATCAAACAGGCGGACATCGTGCTGGCCATGTTTCTTCTTGGCCACGAATTCACCCTGGACCAAAAGCGCTGCAATTTTGACTATTACGATCCCCTGACGACTGGCGACAGCTCGCTATCGGTCTGTATTCAAAGCATCATCGCCAGTGAAATCGGCTATGCCGAGCAGGCTTTCGAGTATTTCCGCTTTGCTGCCACCATGGATTTTTCCGATATTGGCGGTAACATGATGCACGGTGCGCACATCGCCTCCATCGGCGGTAGCTGGATGGCGCTGGTCTATGGCTTCGGCGGGCTGCGCGACTATCACGGCCGGATTTCCTTTCAGCCGCGCCTGCCCCGTCAATGGCAAAGTCTTGGCTTCACCTTACGCGTTCGAGACAACCAGCTCGATGTCAAGATCACCGCCGATCAGACGCACTACAGCCTGCGCGCGGGCAGCGGTCTCGACTTTCATCACGACGGCGAGCGGGTCAGCCTTACGCCGGCGCACGCCGAGGTGACCTGCCGCAATGGCCAACCGGAGGAGGGCACTGGCGCCGCGCTCAGCGACGCCGATCACCTCAATCGAAAGGAAACACCACCGGCACAAGGAGCAACGTGATGATCAGGGCGATGACCTGCAGAGGCACGCCGACCTTGACGAAATCGTTGAACCTGTAGTTGCCCGGACCGAGCACGAGCGCATTCACCGGTGAGGCGACCGGCGTGGCAAACGCGCTCGATGCGGCCAGCGCCACGGTCATGAGTAGCGGCTCAGGCGCCACGCCGAGGCTTTGCGCCGCGCCGAACGCGATCGGGGCCATGAGCACGGTCGTCGCGGTGTTGGAAATGAACTGGCTGCACACCGAGGTGACCACGAACAGACCGGCGCAGAGCGCCAGCGGCCCGGAGTCGCCGAGCGTCGAGGTTAATTGATCGACGATAAGGCCAATACCCCCGGTCTTGTCGAGCGCGGTCGCCATGGGCAGCATGCCGGCGATCAGGACGATGCTCTGCCAGTTGATGGCGCGATAGGCCTGCTCCATGCGCACACAACCGGAGAGCACCATGGCCAGCGCCGCGATCAGCACCGCCGTGACCGACGCGACCACCTTGAAGGTGAGCAGCGCGAGCATGCCGAACACGATCAACGCCGCCAGCCAGGCGTGCCGATGGGCCGGTGCTGTCTCGCTGAGCTCAACCGGGACGTTCAACAGGATGACGTCGCGCGTGCGACCGAGCAGTTCGCGGATTTCCGACCAGCCACCGATCACCAGCAGACGGTCGCCCTCGGCCAGCTCGGTGTCGAAGGCATCGCTTTCCAAGACCTTGTCGCCGCGCCGAATGGCCAGCACGCTCAGTTCGTAGCGCTCGCGAAAGCGCCCGTTGCGCACGGTCTGGCCGAGCCACAGCGAATTCGGCAGGACGAGCATTTCGGCGACGCCGGTCTCGCGCAGGGCGTTATCCAACTCCCGTTCGCTCAGCGGCAGGCGCTCAAAACCGCCCCGTTTGAGCAACGCCTCAAGCGCATCCTCGCGCGCGCTGACATAAATGATGTCGCCGGGATGCATCAAGGTACTGGCCCGGGCCGGTTCGAGATAGGGGCCGAGGAACCGGCGGTGCTCGATGGCGACGATGACGACATCGAAATCGGCGCGCAGCTTGGCTTCGGCCACCGTGTGCTCGGCCGCGCGCGAGCCGGGCAACACACGCAGACGGTGCATGCGCCCCTGCAAGGCGTAGGCGCGCGCCAGCTCCTCGATGCTCATGCCGCCCTGCCCGCTGCCGGCGTGGGCCGACGCCTCGCGCGAGGACAGGACATGCCGGCCGATCAGCAGCATATACGCGATGCCGACCAGCAGGATCACGCCGCCGATGGGCGTGAAAGCGAAAAAATTGAAGCCCTCCAGACCGTTACGTGTCAGTTCGGTACTGACGACGAGGTTTGGCGGCGTGCCGATGAGCGTGAGCATGCCGCCGATCATGGCACCGACGGCAAGCGGCATCAGCAGCCGCTCACGTGGCACGCCGGTGCTGGCGGCGAGCCCGAGGGCGATCGGGATGAAGACGGCGACGGCACCGGTGGAGCTCATGAAGGCCGAGAGGAAGGCGACGGCGAGCATCATCAGCGCGATCAGGCGGCTCTCGCCGGAGCCGGCATAGCGGACCAGCAGGCGACCGACAGCATGGGCGACGCCGGTACGATAGAGCGCCTCGCCGACGACGAAGAGCGCAGCGATTAGGACCACGACGCTGTCGCCAAGGCCGGCGACGGCTTGATCGGCGCTGATCTGGCCGCCGAGGAACAGCTCCAGGGTCGCGAGCAGGGCGACGACGTCGAGCCGCACCCGATCAGAAACGAACAGCCCGATCGTGGCGAGCAGCACGCAGAGGACGTAGACGGCGTCGGCGCTCACAGGGCCTTCCGGTGCGGGTAGCGCGCGGCTTCGGGCCGCCGACGCCGGAAGCGTCCAGGCCGCGCATCCGCCGCGCACTGCAACGTTGCACTCAAGCGCCGGGCGAGCAAGCCCAGGTGCGTCTGCGCGGCCGGCGCGCGCTCACGGGCCCGCGCCGAGACGGGCCATCCGTGCCCGGACGTCCGCCGGCAGGGCCTCGTTCCACGTCGGCTCGTCGCCGGGCTCCGGCAGGACGGTGCCGACCTCGACCATCGCCGCCGCGGGCAGCTCGAGGAGATAGACCCACACCGCGAACGCATCGACGCCCGCCGCCTGGCCGACATCGGCCACCAGGCGCCGCAGCAGCGCCTTGCGGTCGACAGCGCTGCGGCCGGCGCGGATGCGGCCGTAGATGAAGACGTGGTCATGGCGGAGCGGGCGGCCGCCGATGAAGTGGTCGCCTTCGGCGACGTCCTGGAAGATCACCTGGGCGAAGTGCGGCGGCGCGCCGGTGATCTCGGCGTGTGCGGCGGTGATCGCCCCGGCGATGGCCCGCTTCTGCGCCCCATCGAGAAGCCCGTGGGCGGCGGTGCAGGTGTAGGTTGGCATGATCCACCTCGAACGCAGCGGACGAGCGCATCGTGCCGGTCGCGTCGCGCGTT
>JBHJHH010000114.1:0-7094 GCA_050331015.1 Geminicoccaceae bacterium | reverse complement strand
ATCACGCCATTGTCGGTGCACAGGCGGGCAGGCGGCACGACCAGAGTCATGCCGTGGCGTTCGGCCAGCGTCTTGAGCACGCGCGCCAAAGCCTGATTGGCGGCAACACCGCCGGCGACGACCAGATGGCACGCCTGTGGGTGCTGCGTGTGAAACTGGCGGATTGCGCGGCCGGTGCGCTCGATGACCGTGTCGAACGCGGCCGCCTGGAAGCTGGCGCACAGATCGGCGATCGTCTGGTCATCAATGTTGGCCGGGCCGATCCGTTCAATTTCCCGGCGCACGGCGGTCTTCAAGCCCGAAAACGAGAAGTGGCAGCCCGGCTTGCCGGCCAGCGGCCGGGGGAAATCGAAACGGCTGGCATCGCCGTTGCGTGCCGCACGCTCGACCGCCGGGCCACCGGGAAAGCCCAGATCGAAGAGCTTGGCGACCTTGTCGAAGGCTTCGCCGAGTGCGTCATCGATGGTCGTGCCCAGCCGGCGATAGTCGCCGAGGCCCTCGACGCTGAGCAGCTGGCAGTGGCCGCCGGAGACCAGAAGCAGAAGGTAGGGGAAGGGCAGGTCATCGGTCAGGCGCGCGGTCAGGGCATGCGCTTCCAGATGATTGATGCCGATGACCGGCTTGGCGAACACTGACGCCAGTGTCCGGGCGGTCACTGTACCGACCACCAGGCCGCCGATCAGCCCCGGCCCGCTGGTCACGGCGAAGGCATCCAGATCGGCCCAGCCCAGCCCGGCCTCGGTCATGACCTCGGCAATCAGCGCATCGAGCCGCGTCACATGGGCGCGCGCGGCGATTTCCGGCACGATGCCGCCATAGGCCGCGTGCAGGGCGTTCTGGCTGATGACCTTTTCCGCCCGAATGCGCCGTGCGCCGTCGACCACGGCGACGCCAGTGTCATCGCAGCTCGTTTCGATGCCGAGCACAAGCTGGGGCGAATGGTCCTGGCCGGATCGGGCCACGCCTTGCTACTCCACTGGCTTATCACGTGTGTTCAACGCCGTCCTTTACGCCTGAAGAGAGAGCATGGCCACCGCCCCGAAACTGCGCATCGGCACCCGCGGCTCGCCGCTGGCCCTGGCCCAGACCCACATGGTGCGTGATCTGCTGGCCAAGGCACATGACGACCTGGCCGAGCCCGGCGCCATCGATGTCGTCGTCATCAGCACCAAGGGTGATCGCATCCTCGATCGCGCGCTGGCCGAAATCGGCGGCAAGGGCCTGTTCACCGAGGAGATCGAGGACGGCCTGCGCGATGGCACGCTCGACCTGGCGGTGCATTCGATGAAGGACATGCCGACCGAGCTGCCAGACGGGCTGATCATCGATGCCATGCTGCCGCGCGAGGACGTGCGCGATGCCTTCATCTGCCAAAGGGCCGGCAGCCTCGACGACCTGCCGCACGGCGCGGTGATCGGCTCCGCTTCGTTGCGGCGCAAGGCCCAGCTATTGGCCATGCGGCCGGATTTGCAGATCATCACCTTTCGCGGCAACGTGCAGACGCGGCTGCGCAAGCTTGCGGCCGGCGAGGTCGACGCCACCCTGCTCGCCCTGGCCGGCTTGCGCCGCCTGAACATGGCCGATGTCGCCACGGCTATCTTTGACGAACAAAGCTTGTTGCCAGCCGTGGCGCAGGGCGCGATCGGCATTGAATGCCGAGCCGATGCCACGCGCACACGCGGGTGGCTGGCCACCATCGACGACAAGCCGACGCGCACTTGTGTTGACATGGAACGCGCCATGCTGGCAGCGCTGGATGGCTCGTGCCGCACGCCGATTGCCGGGCTGGCCAGGCTCAGTGGCGATACCATTCACCTCGATGGCCTGGTCGCGCGGACAGACGGCAGCGAAGTCCTCCGCACAGCGCGTGACGGTGCCAGCGTCGATGCCGTGCGGCTAGGACGTGATGCCGGTGAGGAACTGAAACGCCGCGCCGGTCCCGGCTTCTTCACTTGACTAGGCCATGACCGGGCCACGCCGGGTCCTGCTCACCAGGCCTCAGGCCGATAGCGAACGGCTGGCGTGCGACCTGCGTGCCAACGGCTTCGAGGTCACGATTGCGCCCCTGAGCGCACCGCAGCCGTACAATCCCGGCCCGGAGCCTGCCGGGCAGGCCGCCTTGATCGTCACCAGTGCCAATGCGTTGACCGATGCCGTGCGGCCATGGCTCGCCGGGCGGCTGGTTTTTGCCGTCGGCGAACGGACGGCCGACGTGGCACGTGCGGCCGGCGCCGGCCAGGTCGTCGTCGGCAAGCAGGACGCCGCGGCGCTCGCGCAAGCGATCCGGGATCAGCTCCAGCCAGACGGGCCGCCGCTGGTCCACCTGTGTGGCGCGTCGGCCCGACGTGCACCCTTTGCCGCATTAGGGAGCGAAGGTTACCGCATTGAACACCGGGTGGTGTATCACATGCGCGAGGTACCATGTTTGCCGGAGGCGGTGTCGGCGTTCTTCAACGATAGTCGTGCCGGGGCGATCTGTCTGTTTTCGCCCGATGGCGCACGACTGTTCGCACGCCTGACCCGGCCCCTGTGGCCTCGTGCGTCGGGAAAGTTCACGCTATACGCGCTCAGCGTCGACGTCGCGCGCGCATCTGGCGATCTTCCCTGGCGGGCTGTGGTTTGGCCGCCGCAGGCGCGCTGGCCTGCGCTCAGGCGGCTTCTTGAAGGGGGGCATACTTGGTGCTAGGGCATAGCGGCGCTTGACGACATGATAACGCCGGGCCCGGCTTTTGCACTGAGCGGCCCATAACTGCTGATGTACGCGCGGGAGAGACGGCTGTATGGCGAACGATCGGGACGATAAACCGACCGGCACGTCCCAGGGCGGCGCAGGGCAGGGCCAAAGCGGCACGCCGGCCAGCTCGGGTACACCAGGTGAGGCGCGCAAGCCCCTCGATGCCACGAAATCCGGTATCGACAAGGCGGCGGGCGTCGCCGATGACGCGGCCGAAAAGGCCAAGGCTGCGGCCAAGTCGGCCACAGCGGCCGCGGTCGCATCGGCAAGCAAGCCTGCGGATACGAGCAGCAAACCTGCGGCGCCGTCGGCTCAGCCATCCGGCCCGAGCAAGGTGTCCGGCGCCACAGCGGCGGCAGCCTCTGCCGGCAAACCTGCGGGTACGGCCCCGTCACCTTCCAAGCCGGGTGCGCCCGGTGCCTCCGGCGGCCAGCCCGTGCGTCCGGCCGGTGGCGGCAGCCCGGCAAAGGCGGCTGCGGCGACCGTGAGCAAGAAAGTGGGCTCGCCACCGCCGCCGCCGCCGCGCAGCACACCCAGCGCGTCGACGACCAGGAACGGGGGCGGTGGTGGTTCCGGCAAGGGCTTTGTGGCCGGACTGATCGGTGGTCTGCTCGGCGGTGCCGGTGCCTTTTTCGGCGCGCCCTACGTGATGCCGCAAGAGCCGAACCCGGTGATCAGCGCCGAGGTCGACACCGTGCGCAGCCAGCTCAACGCGCTGCAGCAGAACCTGACCGGCGTCCAGAACGATCTGTCTGAACTGGCGGCTGCCAACGATCAGAACCAGGGCGGCGGCACGGTCGACCTCACGCCGATCGAAGCCCAGCTCGGCGACATCGAGTCCCGCCTGAACCAGCTTTCCGGCGACGGTGGTCTCGCCAGCGAACTCGAAGCCCTGGACAGCCGGGTCAACGACCTCGGCAGCGCCATCGCCGAGTTCGCCTCGGGCGGTGACGACAACGGCGAAGCGGCCCAACAGTTCGCCGATTTCCAGTCGCGCCAGCAAGATCGTGTGCAATCCATCGAGGATCGCATCGAAAGCCTGACGCAGGCGACCGGCGGCCTCGATGATCTGGCGGCGCAGGTCGCAGCACTGGAGGGGCAGCTGGCGGCGCGCGGCGACGAGCTGAGCCAGAACCTGAGCGCGGAAACCTCGGCCCTGGCCGACCGTATCGCGAGCGATACCGGTGCGCTTCAGGAGACCTTCACCGGCGAACTCAGCAGCCTGTCCGAAAGTTTCGAGACGACCACATCCGAGCTGAGCGGGTCGGTCAGTTCGCTCGGCGAGCGGCTCGACAGTGAGACCGCACGCGTCGACGAACAGCTCACCAGCCTGTCCACTGAGCTGGAGAGCACCAAGACCGGGCTTAATGAGCAGCTCACCAGCCTGTCCGAGCAGGTGACGACCACGGCATCACGGCTCGATCAGGGTGTCGAAGCACGTCAGCAGGGCACCGCGCTCAGCGTCGTGCTGCGGCCGATCCGCGATGCCATGGCAAATGGCACGGCCTTCTCCAGCCAAATGGATGGTCTGAAGGAGATCGCCGCAAACGACGAGGCGGTGGCGGCCCAAGTGCCGGCCTTGGAGGCCGTCGCGGCTGAAGGGGCGACGACGCAGGGCGAACTTGCCTCGATGCTCGATGAGGTGCGCGGCGCGGTTGCCCAGGCGGTTGCCGGCGCGCCGGAAGATGAGGACTGGCTGGGTCAAGCGACCGACAACCTGCTCTCGGTGGTGCGCGTGACGGCGGAAGACAGCGCCGACACCGAGCATCCGGCACTGCAGGCGATCGATCAGGCCAAGGAGGTGCTGCAGTCCGGCGACCTCAACGAAGCCGTTGCCATTGTGGCTGCGCTTGAGGGCCCGCCGGCAGAGATTGCCGCCCCCTGGCTGGAGGCGGCCAAGGCACGTCTCCAGGCGAATGCGGCGCTGGCAGCCTTGGATGAGCATGCGCTCGAACTGGTCACGGCAACGCCCTAAGCGGCGCGAGTTAAGCGAAGTGAGAATATCATGATCCGTCTCATCCTCTTCTTCGCCGTCGCTGCCGGCCTCTCGGTCGTGGGCGTTTGGCTGGCCAACAATCCGGGCAGTATGGTGCTCGAATGGCAGGGCTACACGGTGCAGACCTCGGCTGCGCTGCTGTTCCTGTTCGTGCTCATCGCCGCCGTGGTCCTGGCCGTGCTGTTCGAGATCCTGCGCTGGATCCTCGGTGCGCCCGGCGGCTTTTTCCGCTGGCGTCAGGGCCAACGGCGCGAAAAGGGCTACACCCATCTGGCCCAGGGTCTTGTCGCGGCCGCGGCCGGTGATGCCCGCGAGGCGCGTGGCTTTGCCGAGAAGGCCCAGCGTCTGACCGATCACCCCGCGACCATGCTGCTGGCGGCGCAGACCGCGCAACTCGAAGGCAACGTCGATGCTGCGCTGTACAAGTATCGCCAGATGCTCAAGAAGCCGGAAACCGAATTCCTCGGTCTGCGCGGCCTGCTCACCCAGGCGGTCATGGACGGTGATCTGGAAGAGGCGCTGACCCATGCGCAGCGCGCCTATCGCCGTCGGCCGAACACGCCCTGGGTGCTGTCGACCCTGTTCGATCTGCAAACGCGTCTGGCGCGCTGGCCCGAGGCGCTCAAGACGGTCGATGCCATGGTGCGCAACAAGCTCATCCCGCAGCGCGAAGCCACCCGCCGCCGTGCTGTGTTGATGTTCATGTCGGCCATGCAGGCGCGCGAGAAGGGCAAGACCCAGGAAGCCTTCAACCTCGCCAAGAAGGCCAATGGCCTGCAGTCCGGTTTCGTGCCGAACAGCGTGCTGCTTTCCGATCTGGCGGCGTCGCAGGGGCAGCACCGTCTGGCGGCGCGCACCATCGTGCAGACATGGCGCAGCAACCCGCATCCGTCGCTGGCCAAGGCGTTTGCCGCGCTGGTGCCGAACGAGAGCCCGGACGATCGCCTGAAGCGCTTCAAGCAACTCGCCGATGCCAACAGCAAGGCGGTCGAAACGCCGATCACCATGGCCGAGGCGGCCATGGCAGCGCGGCAGTGGTCGGTGGCGCGCGAACATCTCGAAAAAGCCCTCAGCATCGAGCCGACGGCGCGCGTCTACCGTCTGCTCGCCCAGGTTGAGCAGGCCGAGGGCAAAGGTGCCGAGAAGGCCCAGCACTGGCTGTCCAAGGCGGTCGATGCCGAGGCCGATCACGCCTGGGTCTGCGAGATTACCGGTCAGGCACAGGCCACCTGGACGCCGTTCGGTCCGGCCGGCGATTTCGACAGCCTGCGCTGGCGCTCGCCCGGCCGTCTCGAGGTGCTCAGCGAGGAGACCGACGTGGCCGATGCCCTGGCCGCGCCGAGCCCATCGGACAGTCAGCAGACCAACGCGGCCGACAAGCCGCGTGAGCCGGAAGCCGTGGTTATGGCGCCGAACAAGGGGGCCAAGGGCCAGCAGCAGGCAGCGCCGCGGGCGGCTGCCGGCAAGCCGGGCGCTGCCCAGGCTGCGGCTGCCCGCTGAACAGGCGTGTTGCTGCTCGCCTTCCGGGGCGGCGCCAGCGACTGCCCGCCGAACAGGCTGGTTGTTGCCTCCCGGGGCGGCGCAAGCGACTGGCTGCTGAACAGGCGTATTGCCGTCGCGTCCTGGAGCGACGCCAGCAGTTGCCCCTTGGCCTGAGCCGGGCAACCCGGCGCGGTGCAAGCGTCGATCGGCGTGAGGAATGCGAACTCTTCTGCGACGGGCTTGACCACGTTCAAGGCGCCGCATAGCTTGCGCGCACTTTCCCCCAGGGAAGATTTGCCGGCGTAGCTCAGGGGTAGAGCAACTGATTCGTAATCAGTAGGTCCTCGGTTCAAATCCGGGCGCCGGCACCAGCAAAATCAATGAGTTACGCGAGATTGCCAGCGGCGACCCAGGTCTAATTTCGGCTCAGGGTAACGCTGGGGTAACGGCCGACGTGTCTCGTTCGCATTCAGCAGGGAGCATTTCAACGCGCTATGGCGATCTAGTTGCGGCCGAGGCTCCGGCGACAAACTTCCAGATTGCCCCTGAACACCTTCTTATTCGGGCGCTCAGGCCCGAGCCTATGTTCAGCAATTTGAACAGTTTGTGGATCGGCGCGGAAGAATGACCCCATTTCGGCGTCCAACAGGAATCCCACCTCGCGGCGATTCTTCACTTCTAGGTCATAGATTTACTGTCTTCCAAGAGGGGTCGCGCTTCGATGCCGATCAGGGTTAATTTGAGCTATGGCCGAAGTTGGTGGCTGAGCGCGGGGGCGGCGTATCCTCGGTGATGTTCGAAGTCACCGGAGAGGACACGCCATGGAGGAGGATACCGTCGTTCGGCTGCCGCGCCCAGGCGCGAGCGTCGTGGATGATCCGC
>JBHJHH010000113.1:0-32035 GCA_050331015.1 Geminicoccaceae bacterium | reverse complement strand
GGCCGGGTTGGCGGTGTTGGTACCGCGGCGTTGGGGTAAAGCGGGCCGCCGGCCGCCGCCTTTGCCGCCGTGCTGGGCGACGCCCAGACGGACCAGATCGACAGCCGACAACCGGTCTTTTAGATCCTCGGACAGACCAACGACGATGGCCGCCTTGTCCTCATTGATCGACACGACGCAGGCAACGCCCGAACCGATCTGCGCCTTGAGCGCATCGACCATGCCGCCAAGTTCCTTGCCCGGCACGCCATCGACCTTGCGTCCGGCGAAGCGAATGCCGGCCACGTCCTCATACGCCGCCGCGGCCGTGCCAGCGCCAGTCGCCAACTCCTGACGCAGACGGGCGATCTCCTTTTCCAGCTGCCTACGCTCATCGAGCAGCGCTTGCAGCCGTTCGGGCGCTTCAACCGGCTTGACCCGCAGGGCGCCGGCAAGCTGCTCGAGCAGGCGTTCTTCCGTACGGACATGGTGCAGCGCCGCCTCACCGGTGACGGCCTCGATGCGGCGCACGCCCGAGGCGACCGCACCCTCGCTCAGTATCTTGAACAAGGCGATGTCGCCGGTGCGCCTTGCGTGGGTGCCGCCGCACAGCTCGATCGAATAGGTGCCGCCATGTTCGCCCTGCCCCATGGCAACAACCCGGACTTCATCACCGTATTTCTCGCCAAACAGGGCCATGGCGCCGGCCGCGCGGGCATCATCGATTGCCAGCACGCGCGTGGTCACGGCATCGTTCTGGCGCGAGTAGGCGTTCACCTCGGCTTCGACCTGGGCGATCTCGTCCGCGGTCATTGCCTTGTGATGACTGAAATCAAAGCGCAGCCGATCCGGCTCGACCCGCGAGCCTTTCTGGGTCACGTGATCGCCGAGATGCCGGCGCAACGCCGCATGCATCAGATGGGTCGCCGAATGCGCCCGACGCAACGCCGTGCGCCGAGACTCATCAACCACCAGATGAACCGCGTCGCCGATGGCCAGTCTGCCCTCGAGCTTGCCGTGATGCACCCAGAGATCGCCGACATGTTTTTGCGTATCGCTGACGATCACCTTGCCGTTCGGCCCTTCGAGCACCCCGGTATCACCGATCTGGCCGCCGCTCTCGCCGTAGAACGGCGTCTGATTGACAACCACGGCGATCTGCCCGGCGTTTTCGGCGTTGGCCACCGACTCGCCATCGACGACCACGGCAACCACGGCGGCCTCCGCTTCGGTGGTCTCGTAACCGAGGAACTCGGTCGCACCTTTGTCGTGACGCAGATCGAACCAGATGCTCTCCTCGGCCTTCGAGCCCGAGCCTTTCCAGGCCGCCCGGGCCTGCTCGCGCTGCTGCTGCATGGCCGCGTTGAAGCCTTCGACGTCGACCACGCGACCTTCGGCCCGCAGGACATCCTGGGTGAGGTCGAGCGGAAAACCGAAGGTGTCATACAGCTTGAAGGCGGTGGCGCCAGGCAGCGGCTGATCGCCCGCCAGGCTGGCGGTCGCCTCTTCCACAAGACGCAGACCGTGTTCGAGCGTGCCGCGGAACTTCTCTTCCTCGAGCTTGAGCATTTCCGTGATCAGCGCCTGGCCACGGACCAGTTCGGGGAACGCCTCGCCCATTTCAGCCGTCAGGACCGGCACAAGCCGGTGCATGAGCGGATCGCGGGCACCCAGAATGTAGGCGTGGCGGATGCCACGTCGCAAAATACGCCGCAGGACATAACCGCGACCTTCATTTGATGGCAGCACACCATCGGCAATCAGGAAGGCCGAGGCGCGCAAATGATCGGCAATGACTTTGAATGATGGTGCCGAGGCGCCTTCGGCTTTCTTGCCGATCAATTCTTCTTCGGCATTGATCAGTCGGCGGAACAGATCGATTTCGTAGTTGTCATGCACACCCTGCAAGACCGCGGCGATGCGCTCGAGGCCCATGCCGGTATCGATCGACGGCTTCGGCAGCGGATGGCGCTCGCCGGGCGCGGTCTGCTCGAACTGCATGAAGACGAGGTTCCAGATCTCGATAAAGCGATCACCGTCTTCGTCAGCGGACCCGGGCGGCCCGCCAGGTATACCCGGGCCATGGTCGTAGAAAATCTCGGAGCAGGGGCCACACGGGCCAGTATCGCCCATTTGCCAGAAGTTATCCGAGGTCGCGATGCGAATGATGCGCTCTTGCGGCAAACCAGCGATGCTGGCCCAGAGCGCCGCAGCATCGTCATCTTCACTGTAAACCGTCACCAGAAGCCGATCGGCGGGCAGAGCGAATTCCTTGGTGACCAAATTCCAGGCAAGCTCAATGGCAACATCTTTGAAATAGTCGCCGAAGGAAAAATTGCCGAGCATCTCAAAAAATGTGTGATGCCGCGCCGTATAGCCGACGTTATCCAGGTCGTTATGCTTCCCGCCGGCCCGTACGCACTTTTGCGAGGTCACCGCCCGATTGTAGTCACGGGTTTCCAGACCCGTGAACACATTCTTGAACTGGACCATGCCGGCATTGGTGAACAGGAGGGTCGGATCGTTCATCGGCACAAGCGGGCTGGAGTCCACAGCCGTGTGCCCGTGCTGTTCAAAGAAATGCAGGAACGTCTTGCGAATATCGCTGACACTGGTCATCGGTGAGGTCCCTCGCGCCCCGTTTTCCGAGGCGCTCTTTATTGCTACGTGGTGCGCCGCCGCCGGCTAGCTACCTCGCATCATCATGCATCCGGCGGCGTCAGATCTTCATCCAGCAAGTCGATGCCGTCACCGCCACTGCCGATCAGACCCGCTTGTTCGCGAATAGCCTGCTCGATCTCACCGGCAACTTCGGCGTTGTCTTTCAGATAAGTCTTGGCGTTCTCGCGTCCCTGGCCGATGCGCGTCGACTTGTAGGAGAACCAGGAGCCGGACTTGTCAACGATGCCGGCCTTCACCCCCAAATCGATCAGCTCGCCGGTTTTCGAGATACCCTCACCGTACATAATGTCAAACTCGACGACCTTGAACGGTGGCGCGACCTTATTCTTGACCACCTTGACCTTGGTCAGATTGCCGACCGTCTCGTCCTTGTCCTTGACCTGACCAATGCGGCGGATGTCGAGGCGCACGCTGGCATAGAATTTCAGGGCATTGCCGCCGGTGGTCGTTTCCGGGCTCCCGAACATGACACCGATCTTCGAGCGGATCTGGTTGGTGAAGATCACCATTGAGTGCGACCGGTTGATGGTCGCGGTCAATTTGCGCAAGGCCTGCGACATGAGGCGTGCCTGCAGCCCGACATGGCTATCGCCCATGTCACCTTCGAGTTCGGCCTTGGGCACGAGCGCTGCCACGGAGTCGATCACGACCAGGTCGACAGCCCCGCTGCGCACAAGCGTGTCGGCAATCTCCAGAGCCTGTTCGCCGGTGTCCGGCTGGGAAATCAGCAGATCATCCAAATTGACGCCAAGCTTGCGGGCATAACCTGGATCGAGCGCATGCTCAGCGTCAATAAAAGCGCAAGTTCCGCCGGCCTTTTGCATTTCAGCGACAACATGCAGTGTCACTGTCGTCTTACCAGAACTTTCCGGCCCGAAAATCTCGGTCACACGACCCCGCGGCAGACCACCTACGCCCAGCGCGATATCCAGGCTGAGCGAGCCTGTAGAAATGGTGTCGATCTGCACGGCATTCTCGCGCTGGCCGAGCTTCATGACCGAGCCCTTGCCGAACGCGCGCTCGATCTGACTAATCGCGGAGTCCAGCGCGCGCTTGCGTTCGGCGTCGTCGGGCTGACCGCCGGAAGCACGGGAATTCATGGCCATGAACGGATCCTTTGATCGAGGAAGCAACGCTGGGGGCAGTTATATCCTTGCGACAACGCCCCGGAAAGCACCTCTCGGGATGCGGAATAAACCGGATCTTAGGACTTCGCAGCTAGACTTCGAAGGTCGTGGTCGCATGAAATGGCAAAAAGGGGGCCGATGACCCGCTTGCTCATCATTGGCATTGCCACCCTCCTGGTCCTCGCAGGTCTGGGCGCAGGTTTGTATTCTTTCGTTCCGGCCGGCCTGCTGCCGATCGGCAAGAGTGCGTCGACGGCCCTCCATGACAGCGGACCGCCGGCGCCGAGCTGGGAAGAGCTGAACCTGCTAGCCGACCAACTGGTCACCTGCCGTGATAATCTGCCGGCGTATATCGATTTCAGCGATCTGGATCCGGCGTTTCAGGCCTATGCGCAAATGCCACCGGCTGTTGCGATCTATGACCAACGTCAGGGCGAAGAAGCCACGGATGCCAAGGCAGATGGCAAGCATGGCGCCAAGGGCCACAATGAAATCAAGGCGGAACATGGCGAAGACCACGAAGCCGCCGACAAAAAAAAGCATGGCAGCGACGACCACGATTACCCTGACGACGGGTACAGCAGTGATCAGGAGGGCCGCAAACAAGCGAGCGAGGAGTTGGAGCCACCGCCGGGTCTGACCCACGCCGAGGCTTCAGCGCTGTTCCACCGCGGCGTGATGCGCAGTGCCACGGGCAAACTCGTGCCGCTGGCGCTCACCCAGCCGGAAGCCATGGAAAGCTATCGCAATGATTGTGAGGATGCGGCGCTGGCCTTCGAGGAGGGTGTCGCCGCCCTGGAGAGGCGCGCCTCACGCGACGTCGCCCCAAAACCAGAGGAAACCAGCGGCATGAGTGTCGAGAACAGCCACGACAGCGGCCATTGATCGGCGCCGCACGCGCTGGCTTGATGGACGGGCCGGTTTCTCTCGTGTGCACGCGATGGCTGATCTTCGTGCCGTTCCGCCTGGCCTAGTTCTCCAGGCCAATGGCGACGGAGACACCACGCGACGGGCCGTAGGCAGCGCGCTCGTAGGGATCCGCGCGGCGGTTGCGATCCCAATACGGATCACGACCGCCGTAACTGTAGTATAGGCCTGAACCGCCCGTGCCCAGGCTTATGCCGAAGCTGGAGCCGCCGGAGATGCATCCTGTGGGTGCGGCCAGCAGAACGAGCGCAAGGAGGCACCGGATCCGGCTGCGTGTCATCGCTTTGCCCAGGTTGGCATACGAACGCATGACGTCACCGCAAGCTTCGCCGGCACTGCCGCCGGTCTGTTTCGTGTCAGGCATACCAGCGTGCGCCCGGGTGATGAAGGGAGCGGCGCTGGTCAATGCCGGCTCTCGAGGAGCGTACGGTCGACCAAGCCGAACACGGCACCAAGCGGATCGGCGACGATGGCCACGCCAGCGGCCGTGCCGTCGCCCCGCTGGTCCGGATCGAACAGCACCTCACCCCCACGTGCCGGCACGCGCGTCAGGGTCTGCTCCAGATCGTCGACCAGGATGTAGGCCAGCCACTGCGGCTCGGCGGCGTCATTCGGCATGCGGTAGATGCCGGCGCGCGCCTGATCCTGGCTTACCAGCAGACTGTACGGCGCTTCGCCGCGCTCGCGAAGGTGAATGTCATAGGCAAAAAGGCGATCGTAGAACCCGGCTGCCGCGGCCGGATCTCCGCTCCAGAGCTCATGCCAGACGAAGGAACCGGCCGCCGGCTGCCGCTCGGTGTCCAGGGGATCGCCGTTCTGCGCCTGCAGCAAGGCGAAGGGTGCCCTTTCGGCGTCTTCAACAATCGCCACCGAACCTCGCGGCGCTGCGTCGACCGGGTCCAGAAGCGACGCGCCGCCGGCAGCCAGTGCCTGTCGGAAGGCAACGCCAAGATCGTCCGTTGCGAACACACTCAGCCATAGAGCGGCATCGTGGCGTTGATGAATGCGGGCGAACCCGGCCACGGGCTCCCGGTCGAGCAGGGCCAGGGTATAGTCAGCGGCATCGGTTTCGACGAACTGCCAACCGAACAGGCTGGCGTAAAAGGCGCGCAGGCGTTCGGGCGCAGCGCTGAGGTGCTCGGTGAACACGATCTTGCCCGGCAGGTAAACGCCCGTTTCCGCCAGGGTGATCGGCGGCAGGGCGTTGTCACCAAGTTCGCTGTCGGCGCCGGCACATGCGGCCAGGGCGACGCAGGCCAGCAGGCTCGCACAATGCCTCAACCAGCGATCACGTTTGCGCGCGCTCGCATCGTCGCTCACTGCTACGCACATCGTCCTGCCTGCCCTGTCCCGCACACATCACCGTAGGCCTAGGCCAAAGCCTGTGCTAGCGCCATCAAGATCATGGTCGCGCGTGGCCGCAGCCATCGCTCGATCACCTTCTTGGCGAACCGTCATGCCCTTACATTTTTCTGACGCCACCTTCGAGCGACGGCGACGCGCGGTCCTCGAGACCATGGCAGAAGCGCGCCTCGACGGCATGCTTCTGTTCAAACAGGAAAGTCTCTTCTGGCTCACGGGCTACGACACGTTCGGCTTCTGCTTCTTTCAATGCCTGGTCTTGACCCGTCGCGGCGATCTCGCGCTGCTCACCCGCGCCCCGGATCTGCGTCAGGCCCAGCACACCTCGCTGATCGACAACATACGCATCTGGGTCGATCGCGCGGGCGCCAGTCCATGCCATGACCTGGTCGACCTCGCAGGCGAACTCGGGCTTACCGGCGCTCGCCTCGGCGTGGAGTTCGATTGTCACGGGCTGACCGCACTGAATGGCTTTCGCCTGCGTGACGCCTTTATCGATCGGGCCGAACTCGTTGACGCCTCACGCCTGGTCGCCGGACTGCGCATGGTCAAGGACGAGGAGGAACGCACCTATGTGCGCCGGGCCGGCGTGCTGGCCGACGCAGCCCTCGAAGCGGCCATCGAACGCAGCCGGGCCGGCGCCGATGAAAGCGACATTCTCGCTGCCATGCAGGCCAGCGTCTTCAAAGGCGGCGGCGACTACCCGGGCAATGCCTTCATCATCGGCTCGGGCCGGGGTGCTCTGCTCTGCCGCTATTTCAGCGGCCGCCGCACGCTCGACGCGCAAGACCAGCTGACTTTGGAGTTTGCCGGCGCCTATCGGCACTACCATGCGGCCATGATGCGAACGCTGATCATCGGCAAGCCCGACAAACGTCATGAACGCATGTTCGACGCCTGCCACGAGGCACTCGCATCGGCCGAGGCGAAACTGCGGCCCGGCGAGACCATGGGTAGCGTCTACCAGGCGCAAGCGGACACGCTCGATCGTCACGGCATGCGCGCACATCGCCTCAATGCCTGCGGCTACTCGCTGGGCGCCATGTTCGGACCAAGCTGGATGGACGACCCCATGTTCTACCAGGACAATCCCGAGCCGATCCGCGAAGGCATGGTCCTGTTCGTCCACATCATCCTGATGGACAGTAACAACCAGCGCGCCATGACGTTGGGGCGCACCTCGATCATCGCCAGCGACGGTCCCGAAGCGCTCTCCAAAGCGCCGCTCGAGCTGATCGTCTGCTAGGCCGTCACGCGATTGCCACGATGCCCTACCTGACCTTCATGCTGCTGTTCGCCATCCTGTTGCTTTTTGCGACCTGCATGCTCTAACCGGCCGCAGCCAGCCGCGACACACTGGAGGTCAGTTGACGCACCCATGTGATGCGGGGTGATTGCGCTGCACGCGTGCGATTGATAGGAAGCGCGCGCACGAGGTGCCGGAGAACGTCATGAAACTGCTTTGCGGTAACAGCAACCGCCCGCTCGCCGAAGCCATCGCCGGCTATCTCTCTTCCGAGTTGACCAACGCCAAGGTCCAGCGCTTCGCCGACATGGAGGTTTGGGTCGAGATCAACGAAAACGTTCGCGGCGAGGACGTCTTCGTCATCCAGTCGACCTCTTATCCGGCCAACGACAACCTGATGCTGCTCCTGGTCTGCCTGGACGCGCTCAAACGGGCTTCAGCCAAGCGCGTCACCTGCGTCATGCCCTATTTCGGCTATGCCCGTCAGGATCGCAAAGTCGGTCCGCGCACGCCGATTTCCGCCAAGCTGGTCGCCAACCTGCTGACCTCGGCCGGTGCCGATCGCGTGCTCACGCTCGATTTGCATGCTGCCCAGATCCAGGGGTTTTTCGATATTCCGGTCGATAACCTTTATGCCGCGCCGCTGTTCGCCAAGGATATCGAGAACCGCTTTGGAAGCGATGAGATCATGGTCATCTCGCCAGACGTTGGCGGCGTGGCACGGGCCAGGCAGATCGCCAAGCGTCTGGAATGCGGCCTCGCCATCGTCGACAAGCGGCGCGAGCGCGCCGGCGTTTCCGAAGTCATGAACGTTATCGGTGAGGTCGAGGGCTATCGCTGCATTCTCGTCGACGACATGGTCGATTCCGGCGGCACGCTGTGCAATGCCGCGCAGGCCCTGCTCGACAAGGGCGCGAAATCGGTCCTCGCCTACATCTCCCATGGTGTGCTATCCGGCGGCGCCGTGTCGCGGATTGCTGCGAGCGCGCTTGAGGAATTGGTCATCACCGATTCGATTCGCGCGACCGAGGCCGTCCGTGTGACCAGCAAGATTCGCGAACTGACCATCGCGCCGCTGATCGGCGAAGCGATCGACCGGATCGCCAACGAGGCTTCGGTGTCCAGCCTCTTTGACTAATGGATGCCCGCACGGGGCCCGTTGGATGGCGGGTGCCGTGTCAAAGCATGCGGAAGACCAATCATGAGTGACGTCATCACGTTGCCTGCCGAGCCGCGCGAGCGCACGGGTAAAGGGCCCAACCGCCGTCTGCGCAAGACCGGGCGCCTGCCGGCAGTGATCTACGGCGAAGGCAAGGAGCCGGTCATGGTGCATCTCGAGGAGAAAGAGGTGCGCAAGCATTACGACCATGGCCATCTGTTCAGCACCCTGTTTCTTATTGACCTGGGCAAAGAGAAGCTGCGCGTGCTGCCGCGCGAGATCCAGGTACATCCGGTCACGGATTTCCCGGTGCATGTGGATTTCCTGCGCGCCTCCAAGGGTGCCGAATTGACCGTTACCGTGCCGGTGGTGTTCGACAACGAGGGCATTTGCCCGGGCCTGAAGCGTGGTGGCGTCCTGAATATCGTTCGCCGGGAGCTCGAGTTGATGTGCCCGGCCGAGTCGATCCCTGATGAGATCCACGTCGATCTCGCGCCCTACGACATCAACGACTCCATTCATATCAGCCAGGTGAAGCTGCCCAAGGGCGCGCTGCCGACGATCACCGATCGTGATTTCACGATTGCGGCCATCGTGGCGCCGAGTGGCCTCAAGGCCGAGGCGGACGAGGCCGCGGAAGAGGAAGACACCGAGGCTTGATGGCACGGCGGCGGGCGCTGAAACGATGCAGCTTTGGGTCGGGCTCGGCAATCCCGGGCCAAAGCATGCCGCCCAGCGGCACAATATCGGTTTCATGGCACTCGACCGCCTGCACGATCGGCAAAGGCTGTCTGCCTGGCGGACGCGCTTCCAGGGCCTCGCTTGCGAAGCCAAACTAGGCGGCGCGCGCCTGCTTCTGCTCAAGCCGCAGAGCTACATGAACCGCTCGGGCCATGGTGTTGCCGAAGCCGTGCGCTTCTACAAGCTGAGCGAGGCGGCGCTTGTTGTGTTTCACGACGAGCTCGATCTCGCTTTTGGCAAACTGCGTGTGAAGACCGGTGGCGGCGTGGCCGGCCATAACGGCTTGCGCTCCATCGATGCCTGCCTCGGCACGAGGGATTTCCGGCGCGTGCGGCTCGGCATCGGCCATCCGGGCGACAAGGACCGCGTCGTCAGTCATGTCTTGGGCGATTTCGCCAGAAGCGAGCGGCCCTTCCTGGACACCTGGCTCGACGCCATCGCGGAGGCCGCGCCGGCGCTTGCATCGGGCGACGAGGCCGGCTTCATGAACAAGGTCGCCCTGCGCGCACCGGCCCCAAAGCCAGCCGAGCCCGACAGCTTGACATGACCAACCTGGCACAGCGCCCTTCATAAAAAGCCATTTCAGCCTGGGAAGACCCATGGGTTTCAATTGCGGCATCGTCGGCCTGCCCAATGTCGGCAAATCCACGCTGTTCAACGCGCTGACCAACACGGCCGCGGCGGCGGCGGCGAACTATCCGTTTTGCACGATCGAGCCGAATATCGGTCGCGTGCCGGTGCCCGATCCGCGCCTCCAGCAGATTGCTGCCATCGCCAAATCGGCGCAGGTCATCCCGACACAACTTGAGATCGTCGACATCGCCGGCCTGGTGCGCGGTGCCAGCAAAGGCGAGGGTCTCGGCAACCAGTTCCTTGGCGCCATTCGTGAGGTCGATGCAATCATCCAGGTGCTGCGCTGCTTCGAGGACGACGACATCACCCATGTCGAGGGCTCGGTGGACCCGTTGCGCGACGCCGAGCTGATCGAAACTGAGCTGCTGCTGGCCGACATCGAGAGCCTCGAGCGGCGCATGACCGGTGTCGCCAAGCGCGCCAAAGGCGGCGACAAGGAAGCCAGGCTCACGCTTGCGGTCATCGAAGAGCTGCTGCCGCCGTTGCAGGACGGCATGCCGGCAAGGGCGGTCGAGCTCAGCGAGGAGCACGCAGCACAGCTTCGCCAGATGCAGCTCTTGACCAGCAAGCCGATCCTGTATGTCGCCAATGTCGAGGAAGCCAGTGCCGCGGACGGCAACGCGCTCTCCCAGACCGTGCACGCGTTCGCGGCCAGGAATGGTGCCCGCGCAGCCGTGGTCTCGGCGGCGATCGAGGCCGAACTGTCCGGTCTCGAAGCGGCCGACAAGAGCGAGTACCTGGCTTCACTCGGATTGGACGAACCTGGCCTCGATCGCGTCATTCGCGAGGGCTACGCCCTGCTCGATCTGATCACCTTTTTCACCGCCGGCCCCAAGGAGACCCGCGCCTGGACCATTCGACGCGGCACGAGGGCACCGCAGGCGGCGGGCACCATCCATGGCGATTTCGAGCGCGGCTTCATTCGTGCCGAAACGATTGCGTTTGACGATTATGTGCGTGCCGGTGGTGAGCAAGGTGCCAAGGATGCCGGCAAGATGCGCCAGGAAGGTAAGGACTATATCGTCCAGGACGGCGATATCCTGCTCTTCCTCTTCAATGTTTGAGCCAGGCTAGCGGTCTTCGGCGCGCGCATCCGAATACCATGGTGCGATGAGCAACCGGAGTGCCGTGCAGGGGCGCGCGTGACATGCCCTGATGGTGGTCGTGCGTCGTCCGGTCGGGCGCGCCCGTCTGACCCCGAGCGATGCAACCGCCTTGTCCGCGACGCCCCTTATCTCCGTCATCATCACCTGCTACAACAATGCCGCCTACATTGGTGCAGCCATCGAAAGCGTTCTCGCGCAAGACTATGCGCGCAAGGAGATCATCGTCGTCGACAACGGCTCGAGCGACGGGTCGCTCGAGATCATGCGCGCCTTTGTGCCGGCCATCCGATTGATCAGCCACGACGTTCGCGGCCCCGGCGCAGCGCGCAATCGGGGGATGCGCGAGGCCAGCGGCGACTTTTTCGCTTTGCTCGATGGCGACGATGTCTGGCTGGCCGGCAAGCTGAGCGCGCAGGTGCGTGCCCTGCGCCAATACCCGAGCGCCCGGTTCTGCTGCACAAGTTTCTATCGCTGGTTTTCAGGCAAGGATGGCGACTTCGCTTGCACCCCGCCGACCCCGGCGCGGACGGTTTGGCCCAGCTATGGGGATGCCTATTTCGGGGATGTCTTTCCCGAGGTGCTGCGCTACACGCATGTCTGGACCAGCACGGTTCTCTTACGCCGTGATTTGCCGGCCGAGGTCGGTCATTTCGACGAAAGCTTGCGCCTCGCCCAAGACCTCGACTACTGGTGCCGGATCGGTAGTGCCAATCCCGTGCTGTTTCTCGCCAGACCAACGGCGCTGTACCGCCAGGCGCCATCATCGAGTGTGCGGGCGTTCAAGGACACCTGTTACGCCGCGCGCGTGCTCGAACGCTGGTACGAGGTTGCGGCCGAACGCAACCCAGCCGAAGCCGTGCAAGGCCAGCGACGCATCGCGGCGGCCTGGCGTCGTCACGGTTACAAGGCCATTGCCGCCGGCGTCCGCGCCAGTGCGCTGGCATCGCTGCGCGAAGCTCAGCGGCGGGACGAACTCGCCTTGAGCGACCGGCTGCGGCTGGCCATGTGCCGGACGCCGCCGTCGTTCGCCGTTCTTCGCGCGCTGGAGCCCAACCGCGGTGGCGGGTCGCGCCCCGGCGACGCCGGATGGCAAGCGTTTGTGTTGTTCCCGAAAGACGAGGCGCTGTTCGATGCCCGCAAACAGGCGCCGACCGAGCGCGCACCTTCATCGGCAGCCTAGCAACCTGACTTCGGGCCGCGTTGCCCTGCAGACTTCGCCCGCTGCGCGCCCTGCCTAGCTATCGTTTGCCAGTCGCACGCTGAAATTGCTTGCCGCTCGTGGCGGGTTGACGATGCGCGCGGAGAATTCAACGCTGCCGTGCGGACCCAGCGATGAGGCATCGGCCTCGAAAAACTCGTGAGCAACCTCCTCCCGATTGGTGTCGAGCAAGGCCACGCGCACGCGCGGCACATCCTGCGGCCGGTCGCTGAGATTGGCGATCGTGCCCTTCACGACCACAACCGAAACGCCCTGATCGAAGGCACGCTCGGAAGCGATGTCGCGCAGCTCCAGCTGCGGCTTGAGAACCACGGGCAGGCCCAGACGCTGATAATGCGGCGCCATGTCCGGATAGGCGGCGACGATTTCATTGCGGCCGACCACGATTCCGGCTGCAGCGATGATCAACAGCGACAGAAGCATCCAACCGACCGTTCCCCAGGTACTGAGACCGTTGGGTGGTGCCTTGGGCAGGCTGGCACTGGCCGGCTTCGCGGTTGCTGACCTTGTCTTCGGCTGAATGGGAGTGTCCGAGGGCTTGCGCGTTGCCGCGCCGTCCGCTGTCGGCCTTGCACCTCCCAACTCCGCCCGCCCTTGCTGCGAAACACGGCCAACATTGGCTTTGTGACCTTCGACCGCATAGCCGGGCGGCTTGGCGCGCTCCGCCACCGGTTCCCCAGCACCCGGTAAGGCCGCCGCTGCCGGCTTGACCGCCGGCTCGCTTGTGCGCGTGCCGGATTGGGCCGCTTGCTCACCGGGCGAACCCGTCGCCACGGGCGGCCTGTCTGGTGCCCTGTTTGCGCTTGCCGCGGCACTCGGCTCAGCCTGGGCGAACCAAATGTGATGACAGGCCGTGCAGCGCACCTTGCGACCCTTGGTACCCAAGGCACTGGCAGGCACCTCGAATCTGGTGGCACAACGCGGACAGCTAAGGATCATACCGTTTCATCAGGTTATGGCTTTGGCGTGGTCAACGACGCTTTACCGTATCCTACCGGCTTTTGTCCTAAGGTTCCGTTAACAAGCGTCACGATGGGATGCTCGAGTTGAGCCAACGGGCCTTGCCGTGCCCGATGGACAGTCACAAAGGACTTGTCGTGTGATGATGCCCAGCCAGTCGCTGCTGCCCCGACCCGGGCCGGTTATATACCTGCGCTCAGCGATTTATGCGATCGTCTTTTATTTATGGATGCTTGTCTGCGCGCTGCTGATGCTGCCGCTCATGCTTGCACCGCGCGCGTGGCTGTGGTGGGCCGTGCGAACCTGGATGGCCGGCATCGTCTTATTGTTGCGTTGGATCTGCCGCATTCGCCATCGCGTCGTCGGGCAGGAAAACCTACCTGACGGGCCAGCGATTTTTGCCGCCGACCATCAGGCGGCCTGGGAAACCTTCGTTTTGACCAGCCTGCGCAGCAACCTGACCTTCGTGCTCAAACGCGAGCTCATGCATGTGCCATTCTTTGGCTGGTACGCCCGACGAACCGGCATGATCCCGGTCGATCGCGCCGCAGGACCGCGTGCGTTGCGCTCCATGGCGAAAGCGGCCCGGAGCGCGCTCGCGCGTGGCCGGTCCATCGCGGTTTTTCCCGGCGGCACGCGTCGGGACGTTTTCTCGGCAGCGCGGCTTCAGCCTGGGATTGCTGCACTTTACCACCAGCTCAACGTGCCGGTGGTACCGATCGCGCTGAACTCAGGCCTTTATTGGCGAAACCAAAGCTTCTTGAAGTTTCCAGGATGTATCACGGTCGAGATTCTACCGAGCATTCCGCCTGGGAAGCCCCAGCGTGAAATGCTCGGTCAACTCGAACGAAGCATTACAGATACCAGCCACAAACTTGTTGCACAAGAATTAGCCAAAAAGAGATAACCATAGGATAATGAACTCATCAGATATTTAATCTCTTGAAGATAAACTCCGGAATATTGCGAATGATGACCATAATCCCCCACCAGAACCAGGGAACGTAGATTTCCTCAGCACCGCGACGTCCGCGCCGCCAGCACGTCTTGGCCACATCGTCGGGCGCGGCCACGAGGAACATGCCCTCCAGCCCATACGTCATTGCCGTGTCGACGAAGCCTGGCTTGACGGTGGTGACGCTCACACCAGCCCGGAACAGGCGCGCACGCAGCCCCTGCAGATAGGCATGCAGGCCGGCTTTCGCCGAGCCGTAGACGTAATTCTTGATGCGACCGCGATCGCCCGCCACAGAACCGAGTGCAATGACATGACCGCCGCGCTGGTTCTCGAGAGAGGCTGCCAAGTGCGCAAGAACAGACACGGCGCCAGTGTAGGTGCCGTTGATGGTCTGCAAGCCGGCAGCGAAATCCGCGTCAATCTCACTTTGCTCCGCCATGACACCGAAAGCTAAAAAGACGCTCAGTGGATGGCGTGCCCTTGAAGTTACCTGTTCAACAAGTACCGCGTGACTGTCGAAATTAAGAGCATCAAAACTAACAACGCCCACTTTGACTTGAGTCCGTATACGAAGATCGGCGGCGGTGTGTTCGAGATCTTCGAGATCACGACCGGCAAGAATGACATCAGCGCCCGCAGTGGCTGCCACACGAGCGAAAGCGCGGGCAATTGCGGAAGAGGCACCAAGGACGAGCCAAGTTTCTTGAACGCTCATACACTCTCTCGGCGAATGCCCAGGCGACGGGCCTGATCTGAATTAAACTGTCCGCGTGGATCGATCTCACCAAGAATACGCTGCATATCGGCAAGCTTTGGGTACATCTGGCGAAAACCGGAGACACTCAGTTGACTATCTTTGGCCAAGTAAATCCGTCCGCCGTTATCGAGCGTAATTCGTTCTAATTTGCCCAATAGCTCTTCCGCGGCCGAACTCTTGGGAAAATCGAGGGCCAAGGTGTAGCCACGCATCGGGAACGACAGAAACCCACGTCCTTCTCCCCCCAGTGTCTTCAGCACCGCGAGAAAGGAGGCAAGACCGGCCGCGCTGATCGTCTCCATCAAGCGTTGCAGGCCTTTGGTACTTTGTTCATCCGGCAAGACGCACTGAAACTGAAAGAAGCCGCGCTTGCCATAGATCTTGTTCCATTCGAGCAGAGCATCGAGCGGATAGAGAAATTTCGGGAACGCCACGGTACAATTACGGCCGCTTGCCGGAATTCTTCGAAAGTAGGCTTCGTTGAAGGCACGAATACTCAATTTGTTGAGCGCAAAGCCGGGGAAATTGACCGGAACGCGCTTGTCATGAACAGCCGGCAAAGCGCGCTCGGCGCCTGTAACGAACTCCGCCGTTTCCAGAATGCCACGGCCGAGCGACGCCCCGCGCGCGATGCCATCGATCCATCCGACCGAGAATGTCGACGCATTGCGGCAGGCTTCGAAGCCTTCCAGGAAAGCATCCAGGTTTGCGACGCGCCGTTCTTTGACCTGGACGTACGAACTCGGCACGCGCTGGAGCTTGATCGCAGCCTGGACGATCACGCCGGTCAGACCGCAGCCGCCGACGGTTGCCCTAAATAGCCCACTTTCGTCGCCTGGATTGACGCGGCGAAGGTTTCCGTCTGCCGTGAGAAGATCTAGCCAGAGCACGTGGTCGCCGAAGCTGCCGGCACTTTCGTGATTCTTGCCATGGACATCGTTGGCCAGGGCACCGCCGACAGTGGCAAAGGCGGTTCCTGGGCTCACCGGCAAAATAAAGCCGCGCGGCAGGAGAGCGGTAACGATGGCGCGCAGCGGTACCCCGCCTTCGGCGACCAGGACGCCTGATCGCTCATCGAACGACAGGAGCCGATCGAGCCGCTCCATCCGGATGGCGCGTCCCTGATCATTGAGCGCGTTGTCGCCATAGGAACGTCCGCCGCCATAGGCGATCAGACTATGCCAAGCCGAACCGGCGAGCGCACTGCCAAGCTCGCGCTGACGTTCCGGACGACAGACAAGGCTGGACGCGCGAAAACTGTTGCCCCAGCCAGAGAGCGTTTCCGCTTTCCATCTCATGCGCTTGCAACTCCCTGCGCGTGCGCGCGACGCAGCGCGATCGGCAACACCACCGAACCGATAGCGACGGCGGACCATAGAGTTATGACACGAATCAAAAGCGTTCCGGCCAAGGCCGTCTGCGGGCTAGCACCAAATGCAACAAAGAGGCCGATCATGGTCGCTTCAGCACTGCCAAGTCCACCTGGCAGCATCGAAAGCGCCCCAACCAGAATGGCGAAACAGAATACAAACGTCGTTTCCAGAAAGCTGACGTCGATACCGACGGCACGCGCCGCCCAATAAGCCGCCGCGCACTCAAGTGTCCAACCGAGTAGTGACAGTCCCAATGCGATCACGACAACATTTGGCTTGAACAGAGCCGATGTACGCCGGATGCCCTGCCTCAGCCGTGCCAGCAACTTTCCAAGACGTCCGGTCAGTGCATATGATACGCCAATGGACCACAGAAGAAAGCGTGGCCGTGCAAAAAGGACAATGATGAGAAAGAACAAAAATGCTGCAATGGCAATGTCCATCGTATAACCTGCGACAGTCACAGCACTAATTATTCCGAGAAACGTTACTGCCGCCAAATCGCTTAGTCGGTCACCTAGGAGCAGGCCCATGCTGTGTTCATAGCGACAAGCGTGTGCTTTATTCAACAGCCACAAACGAATGAGTTCGCCGACCTTGCCCGGCGTCGTTGCCATACTGAAGCCAGCAAAAAACGACATGAATGCCGAGCCATCCGGTATGAGCAGATCGAGGCTCCGGCAAAAAAACACCCAGCGAAGTCCGCGAAGGACGAAATTGATCAGCGCAAGTGCGACCATGCCGAGGAATGATGCAGCCCCGACCTTGCCGAGAGCGGCCGCAATCTCCTCGAGGCCAACAACTGCGCTGACCGCGACGCTTATGGCAATGAATGCCAAAAGCGATATGACGACGGCATATTCATAGCGACGAATATTCGGCTGTGCGCGCACTATCGAACCTAGCTTAGAGGTAGATCAAGGCGGCGAACGTGGCGACCCATCCCGCCATGCAAACCAATAGAAAGCGATCGGTAAGCACAAGAGTCGTGGGCGAGCCACTGCGCTCTTCCACGAAAGTTATCTGTAAATATCTCAAGACTGCCGCTGTGACAAAGGGCAGTGTCAAGTAAAGCTGCTCAGTCCCCAACCGTTCGGCGACTTCGCTGTCGGCCGTATAGATCATATAACTGATGAGCACAGCACTTAGAGTCACCGCAAGGGCAATATCCAGATATCGCCGTGTGTAGCCTTCAAGAGATCGACGATGCTCGAATGCAAGTTTTCTTACAATATCGTCGCGTCTCTTGGCAATCGCCAGAAACAAAGCCAGCATGAATGTGCACATTACAATCCATGCGCTGTTATCGATCGCGATGAGTTCGGCGCCGGCCTGAATTCGCATGACAAAGCCGAGCGCGATGATCATCACGTCAATAATCGCCACATGCTTTAGGCCCATCGAGTAAGCCACATTGAGAGCCAGATAAAGCAGAGTGATGATCAGGAATTCACTCGACAGAGAAGCGCCCAATGCAATGCCGACAGCCAGTAGGCCAGCCATCAGGCCAAATGCGGCAGGAACACTAACAGTACCGCTCGCCAGTGGGCGCGTCCTTTTGCTGGGATGCTGGCGATCGGCTTCCCTGTCCTTGTAGTCATTCAATATGTAAACAGATGAGGAAAATAGACAGAACGCAAGTGCCCCTAACGAGACCCGTACAATATTTTCGAAATCTATTGCGTGTGGTGTAAAGAAAAGTGGCGCAAATACGAAGCCATTCTTCACCCACTGGTGAACCCGCATCAATTTGACAAATTCGGTCATCAAAACACTTTTCAGATACAATGCACTATTAATAAATTTCTATGGCCATCCACCGGCTTTCGCTCTCATGAGCGAAACGCACGCCGGCCGCCAAAAGAGCGTTTGCGCCAGCGACTGTAATCTATCACCATGCCTTCACCGGCTGCTAGCGCCCTGCAATCAAAGCAGAAAAAAAAGAACAATCTGTAACTGCAAGGTCGGCCCTGCAGCGAAACGCGTCCCGCACCTTATAGGCCGTCTCCACACAGGACAGAAGCTGTCAGTTCGTTGCGAAATCACCAAGCGAGCGTAATCTCGGGCTCCCGCAGCGCGTTCCGGGGATTCTCCGACATCAGTTCAAATGACTGACGCCGCTGGCATTTGTACTCCCATGCCAGCGCATGTCGCAAGATCGTATCGAGATCCCCATATTGCGGGCGCCATCCAAGTTTTCTGCGTATCCGTGCCACATCCGCCACAACCTCGGGCGCGTCACCAGCCCGCCGTCCGACATGGCGAATGTCCATGGTCGTATCGGAAATGCGCTGTACCGCGCTCAACGCCTCGGTAACCGAATAGCCAACGCCGTAGCCCACGTTGAAGACATCGCTGACACCACCATCGAGCAAATACGCCAACGCGGCCACATGGGCTGACGCAATATCGCTGACGTGGACGAAGTCGCGAATACATGTACCATCGCGCGTCGGATAGTCCGTCCCGAAGACCTCAATGTAGTCGCGTGCGCCAACGGCAGCTTCACACGCTGCTTTCAAGAGATGTGTTGCGTTCTCTTTGTAAAGCCCCGCGCGCCCTAACGGATCGACACCGGCGACGTTGAAATAGCGTAGAATGACGTTCGGCAGATCATGCGCTTCATCTATATCCTGAAGCATCCGCTCAGCCATCAGTTTTGACGAGCCATATGGCGTCATCGGGTTGAGTTCAGCGTCTTCGGCAACCGGTATGTGCTTCGGCAAGCCGTAAACCGCCGCCGTAGAAGAAAACACGACGGCCTCTATGCCGCGTTCGACACAGAGCTCGAACAGTGCGCAGGTCGCCATTGTGTTGTTAGCATAGTAGGAGATCGGTCGCCGAACGCTCTCGGGCACGACGATTGAACCGGCAAAGTGCATCACCGCGACGATATCAAGTCGATCAAATATCGCCCGCATGGTGGCGATATCGGCGATATCCGCCTGGAAAAACGGCATACCGACCGGGATGGCGCGCGGATCGCCTGTCGAAAGATTATCAACACCAACGACGCGCCAGCCGCGTTCCCGCAGGGCCACGACAGCATGGCTGCCAATATAGCCGGCCGCACCTGTTACCAACACTGCGCCGCGATCAAAGTCTCGCAAAAACATTACTCCCGAAGATCTGCATCCCACCTTGTCTCGCTAACGCTCGACTTGAGGAAGCGCGACACGAAAGGCTCTGGCCGGCTTGCCAACATGGGTGGGCCTCGGCGCCGCCAAGCTGCGTGCCGGAGAAGGTTGCGGAATCGCCGGTGCAGGTAGTGGCTTGCTGGCGCGTTGTTGCAGCATGATTGCTTCAGCCAGAACAACGAGCGCCAAAAGCTGATAATACAAGTCGAATGTCGCAAGTGTTAGAAAAGCTCCACCAACAGCAAAGGCGATGATCGACAGTTGCAACATTTGCGCTAGGTCTGAAAGCCATTTGACGTGAGGATCCCCCCGACACTGCCATGACATGCGCTGACATTGCCAAATCGAAGCAACGCCCAAGGCAAGAAACATCAAGAGTCCAACATAGCCGTGCTCGCCGAGCACCTCAAAATATATGCTGTGCGCATCCGAGTATCCGGCTCGGTAGATTTTCTGATCTTCTTTCTGATGGAGGTAGAAGACCTTGTAGCCGCCACCCGTTAACGGGCTTTGGTTCGCGGCATCAATCGCAAATGACCAGCTTGAGAATCTCGACTGCGCTGACCCATCTTGCTCATAGTCAGCAATCGAACGGATACGTTCGCGGTACTCCTGGGGCATAAAAGTGAGCGCGATCACGGCGACAAAGACCAGAATAATGCTGCTTGCCACCTTTCGCCGCGAGCGAAGCCAAAGGACAGCAAGAACGGCTGCAAGCGCAACAAAGCCCCCGCGCGAATAGGTGGCGACTGTCGCAAGAAGTGTTGTCCCCAGTACGAACCACATCAGCCACTTCTGCCAACTTGTGACCGAATGAATTAAACAGAAGTACATCAAGGGCATAGCCATTACAAATGCCAGAGCCATATTGTTGTTGTCGCTCATGAAGCTTTGCTTGGGACCAAAAACAATATATTGGCCTCCGTTAATTATGGTGAATAATCCACCTTTTACTCCCAAGAAGCCAATTGACAGCCCGATCACCAATACAAGAAGTTTGAGCTTCCGCTCATCATCGATGATAAGCAAACCCAGTACGGTGGCGACGATTATCTTGAAGAAGATCAGCCATTTGTCGAAGGCAGCCTGAGGAAAATAGGCGGTCAGCGTGGTCACCGTCGTCCAGCCGCAAAAGGCCAGAAGCAGCCAAGTCAGCGGCGTCATGACATTCATGCGACCGGGCGCACTGATCATCACGAGGGGCACGCTAGCTGCCAGCATGAGTGCAATCAGGATGAGTGCTGCTATCGGGCCCGTCGACCGCCCATGCCCGTTCGGCAAGCCCAGCGACACATCGACCGGCGCGGTGGTCGAGGTCATGTCGACCAGATGGTCAAGCGCAAGGAACGCGACACACAGCAGCCCGAGCCATACATAGGCGCGCAGACCATTGGTGCGCTTGTCGCCGTGCCACAGCCAACTCGCAAAGGTGACCAGAAACACGATCTGCGCGAAGGGCAGCGTTTGCGCGAAACCCCAGGTAAGCCGATGCGGGTTCATATAGGACAGCCATGACCAGGTCATCAACCCGACGAACGGACGCCGCAGAATCAAGGGTATCATCGCGCACACGATGAGGGTGACGACGATATCGCGCACGATGACTCCCTATAGCTGCTGCAGCGAAGTACCGGTGGTGCAGCGAACGAGCCGCCCGCGATCGCTGCGATACGGGCCGCCTTCCGCTCGAATTCAGCGCTAGCATTGCCGAAATCCGCGGCGCGCTCCGCTACGGCTTGATCCCGCGCGTACAATGATGCTCGCAGAGCGAGAGCTGGCGCGCGGTCCGGGTGCCGGCAGGCTAATCAGAAATTGTCATTAGCAGCGCGCGAGGTGGCCTTGCCGCCACTGACCGTTGTTCTTGGCGCGTCCGCTTGGCGTCGCACATGCACCGGCCAACTGTGGTTGGCTAAGCGCGAGCGTCAGGCCGTAACAAGCCCGTAAGTGCAGGTGTGATAAAGCCTATGGTTGTGTTTGCGAAGCTCCGGTTTGCCCGTGTCGGACAGCTGTGTGCGGTCATTTCAGCTCTGGTGCTCGCCGCATGCAGCAGCCAGCCAGAAGCGCCGCTTGTGCCCGAGCAGGCGACCAATGGTTCATCGGGTTCGTCCGATTACGTGATCGGTCCTGGCGACCAGTTGAGCGTCTTTGTCTGGCAGGACAGTGAACTGTCGGTTGAAGTGCCAGTGCGTCCGGACGGGCGCATCTCGATGCCGCTGATCGAGGACGTGGTCGCCGCCGGCAAGACCCCGACCGCGCTGGCGCGGGAGCTGGAAACACGCCTCGGCGCCTATGTGCAAGAGCCGCTGATCACGGTCGTGGTGACCGAGTTCGTTGGGGCGCCCAACCAGCAGGTACGCGTCGTCGGCGAGGCCGCCGAACCAGCCAGCCTGCCCTTTCGGGCCAACATGACGGCACTGGATGCGATCATCGCCGTCGGCGGCCTGACCGAATTTGCGGATGGCAATCGCGCTACCCTTGTACGCATCGAGGGTGAAGAGACGCGCAGCTATCGGCTGCGCCTGGATGATCTCATCGAGCGCGGTGACCTGACGGCCAACGCAGCCCTCGCGCCAGGGGACGTCATTGTCGTGCCACAGACCTTCTTCTGAGCCAGGTTCGGGCCGCGTGCCCGCCAGCAACCGCCTGCACCCCTAAACTAGGCTTCCAGCCGGCATGAGCTTTCCCGATGCATGACGCCCTCCGGCAGCTTTACGACTATCTCGATGGCGCGCTGCGCTGGCGCTGGTTGGGCCTGGCGACAGCCTGGGTGCTGTGCGTCTTGGGCTGGTTCATGGTTAGCCTGCTGCCGAACACCTATGAGAGCGAAGCCCGTGTTTTTGCTGACACGGACAGCCTGCTTGGTCCGCTCATGCGCGGGATCACGGTCGAGACCGACCTGGAAAGCCAGATCGACGTCATTCAGGAAACCCTGCTGAGTCGGCCCAATGTCGAGCGTGTCATCGACATGGCTGATCTAGGTGTGCGTACCACCTCGCCCGAAGAGGAAGAACGCCTGATCGAACGGATGCAGGAGCGGATCCGACTCGGCACCAAGGGCCCCAACCTGTACACGATTTCTTACACGGACAAGGATCGCGCGACAGCGCAGCGGGTGGTTCAGTCGCTGCTGACGATTTTCATCGAGGGCAATCTCGGGGCCAGCCGGCGGGACATCGACAATGCCCGACGCTTCATCGATGCGCAGATCAAGGTGCACGCCGATCAGCTCGATGAGGCCGAAGACCGCCTGGCGCGCTTCAAAGAAGCCAATGTCGATGTCAATGCGGGCGGCACCGGCTTCTTCAACAACCTCCAGAACGCCAAGGACCGGGTTCTCGCGCTTGAATCCGAGCTGGACGCCGAACTGGCCATGCGGGATGAGCTGGAAAACCAGCTCCAAGGCGAACCCCAGACAATTGTCGACAACTCACTGCCGGCTTCCGCCACGCCGACCGATCTGAACACCCTGTCGCCCAGCATGCAGCTTGCGCTTCTCGAAGAGCGCATGACCAACTATCGCACCCGCTACACCGAGCAGCACCCTTCGGTGCAACGCCTGCAGCGGCGGATCGACAGCATGCGCGAGGCCGGCATCCGGCCGGCGCGGAACACGAGCGCGGGCTACGGCCGAAGCGTCCCCAATCCGATCTATGAGCAAATCAAGGTCGACCTGGTCAACCGCGAGGCTACGATCGCCAGTCTGCGCAATCGGCTTGCGAAAGAGCGGGCCAATGTCGCCGATCTCGAGAGCAAAGCGCGCACCGTTCCGGCGGTGGAAGCCGAGCTGCGCCGCTTGACCCGGGATTACGAGGTTATCCGCGCCAACTACGAAGAACTGGTTTCAAGGCGTGAAGCCGCGCGCATCGCCGAAGAGCTGGAGACGACCACCGACAAGGTGGATTTCCAGGTGATCGATCCGCCGACCCTGCCGCTGGCGCCAAGCGGTCCGCCGCGCCTGATCATGATCTTGGGCGTGCTGATCGTCGGACTCGGCGCGGGGGGTGCGGTTGCTTTGATGATGGGCCAGCTCGACGGCGTCGTCGGCAGCGCAGCGACGGTGCACCAGCGTTTCGGGCTCGCCGTGATCGGCGGGCTCACTTTGGTCTTAAGCCGTGCCGAGCGCTGGCGGCGCAGGTTCAGCCATGCCGGCTTTGTCACGGCCTGCGTCGCCCTTGTCATGGTTTGCGCCGGTTTGCTCGTTGCCGAGCATATGCAGGTGCTGGCGCCATTTGCTTCAGGCCTGCACGATCGGGCAATCGGATAAGACAGAACAGATGAGCGAGAGCCCGAAGAGAAAGCCCGGCCTGCCCGCGGTCCGCGACAGCGACGATGCGGTCAACGCCGTCATTGAGGCCGCGCGCGAACTTGGCCTGCCCCTGGACGCCGAAGATGCCCGCGCACTGCTGGCAGGCGGCGAAGGCCACCTTGGCCCGCCACCGGCCGGCACGGGACCAGCGGCGTTGCCACGCCCGCGATCCGCAAGTGCCACCGAACTCATGGCCCGGCGTCACGCGATCACGCGCGGGTCCGCCGGCGTTCGCCGGTACGAAGGAACACCGCCGTTCGATCGGGTGCGCGAGGCCTTTGCCGGCCAGCGCTCTCAGATCGATCATCTCACTCACCTGCACGCGACAGAGCCCGAAGAGGGCTCGCGAGAACGGTCCGACGCCGTTGCCTGGCGGCGGCCGGCCATTCGTCTGGTCGAGCATGATCCAGCTGGACGCAAAGACGCGCCTGCCGGGCCTGCCGGGCCTGCGAAAGCGGAACCCAAGGATCAGCCGCGTCCAAGGCAAGCGTTTCTGGAAGACCACCACGAGAGCGCGGCTGTCGCCGACGTGCCGCCGCATGTGGATGACCGCATGCCGCCGCCGCTGGACGACCGTCCGCGCCCGGGTGCGCACATCACCCTGCCGCTCAAGGCCCTGCGCGATCAGGGCTATGTCGACACACGCGGCCAGCGTACGACCATCAACGAAGAGATGCGCCGCATCAAACGGCCCTTGCTCCAGCGCGCATTCGCCGAAGGCGCCGGTCCGAGTGAACGCGTCATTATGGTCACCAGTGCCCGGGCCGGTGAAGGCAAGACGTTCACGGCGCTGAACCTGGCGCTGTCCCTGCACGCCGAGCGCCACGTCCACGTCTTGCTGATCGATGCCCATGGCGCCAGGGACGGGCTGAGTGCCCGCTTGGGCGTCGGTGACCGGCCTGGTCTGGCCAACCTGCTTGCAGGCACGCACGACAACCCCTTGCTCGGCACCGATCTGGGCGATGTCTGGCTGCTGCCGAGCGGCACGGTCGATCCGCACATGACCGAATTGATTGCCAGCCAGCCCATGGTCGACAAGCTGGAGCAGTGGCTGGCGTCGATGCCCAATCTGATCATCATCATCGACAGTCCCGCGGTGACGCATTCGAGCGAAGCCGGCGTGCTGGCTTTGCTGGCGGGACAGGTGATCTTGTTACACCAACCCCCTCGCACCCCCCATCCCGCGATCGAGCAGGCGCTGGCACGGCTTGGCGACGTGCAACCTTGTGTTGTCGTCAACAAAATGCCGAACGAGGCCGCACCTGGGGCGCGAAACGAGCCGGAAGCGCCGGCAGCCGCAACGTCAGGGCCAACGGCATCCACCCGTTCCGCTGATGCGCCCGCGTCCGACGCTTGCGCACAGCCCGCGCGACGGAGCCTGTTCGCTCGCTTGTTCCGTCGTCCCGTGGCGATTGCTTTGGCCATCGCAGGCACTGGCCTCGGCGTGCCGGCGGCACTGGCCGCCTGGGTAATAACGCCCGCCATTGAGGCAGGCGGCGCGTTGAACGACAACTTGACGCTCGAAAACGATGAGGACCGTGAAGCCGGCTACGTCGCCTTTGTCAGCCCCGGCTTGTTCGTCGACGGTTCGACCGGCCGCCTCGACCTCACGGCCGATTACCTGGCCGAGGCCTATTTCTTCCGCGGCGATGCCAGCGATGAGGACCTCCGCCACAATTTTGACGGCCTGGCTCGTCTGGAAATGGTTCAAGATCACCTGTTCCTCGATGCTCGCGGCTTTGCCACGCCGCGCTTGCGCGACAGCCGTTCGTCCTCCGTGTTCTCCGAATTCAATCTCACCGACGAGCGCGTGCAGTCCTATGGTTACGATTTGCAGCCGGCCGTGGTTGGCACCTGGCGCGATCAAGCTGTCGCCGGCGCTCGCGTCGCCTTCGGTGAAACGTTTTTCGATGTCGACGACATTCAGGAATCGCAGAGCCTGCTCGGCGAAGTGTTCGTGCAAAATGGCCCGGCGTTCGATCGCTTAGACTGGCGCCTAAGTGCGTTCGCTGCCCAGACCGACTTTCAGGACAGCTCGGTCAGCCGCGGCAGGACCGTGGAGCGCTGGCTGACGGCTGTTGATGTCGGCTACGGCATCACCGACGAACTGCGTCTCACCGCCGGCGTGGGCTATTCCTATCTGGAAGACCCGGACAGCGTGCAGGAGGTGCGGGAGGGACCTTACCTGGCAGCCGGTCTGGACTGGCGGCCCAGCGATCGGCTGACGCTTACGACCCGCGCCGGCACGATCTACGACCGTTTCTTTACGCAAAACCGTCTGCGCTATGAAATCAGCGAGAAGGTCTCGGCGTCGATCGGCTATGCCGAACGGATCGAGGATCGCGAAACCCTGCGCTTTGCGGCGACCAGCCCGGAAGACGGCAGCGCCGCGACAACCTCGCCCGATACCGGCCTCATCGAAGATGGCGTCACGGACTCGGAGACCTTTGTATTGCGTCGCGCCGATCTCGATGTCGTACGCGACTTCGGCCGCAACACCCTGGCACTGTATGGTTTTTTCGATCGCCGCGAGTACGAATCCAGCCGTCCGGACGACCGGGGCTATGGCGTTGGTGTTCGCTTCAGCCGTGATCTGCGGCGCAACCTAGAGCTGACCAGCGACCTGCGCCTGCAGCGCTTTGAAATTGATGATGATATTAGTGATACGAACCTCTATCGCTTTGCTGTCCGCCTTGAGCATTTCCTCAACCCAACGGCATCAATCGCTTTGGGCTATTCGTTTGGAAAGCGGGACGCTAGTAACCGCGAACAGGACGCCACCGAGAATGTTGTGGCTCTAAGGTTCCGCAAGGAATTCTGAGCAATGTATACTGATTTCTACAATCTCGATGGCCGGCCCTTTCAACTCAGTCCCAACCACCGATTCTTTTTTGGCACGCGCAGCCATCGTCGTGCGATGGCCTATATTACTTACGGGCTGCACCAGGGCGAAGGCTTTCTCGTTGTCACGGGTGATGTCGGCACCGGCAAGACAACGCTGTCCAGCTATCTTGCCGAACAACTTCAAAGCGAACGCTTTCTGGTCGCCCGATTGAGCCTGCCGACGCGCGATTCCGAGGACCTCGTGCGTCAGGCGGCCCATGCCTTCGGCGTCGATCCGCGCGATGCGTCCAAGGCCAGCCTGCTCGGCTTGATCGAGAATTTCCTCTTGGAACGCCTGCGCGCCAAGCAACGCGTGCTGCTCATCATCGACGAGGTGCAAAACGCACCGCCGGAATCTCTCGATGAGCTGCGCATGCTCGCTTCGTTGCAGTCCAATGGCCGAGCGCTGTTCCAGATGCTCCTTATCGGCCAGCCGCAATTCAAAGAGACCCTTACCGTGCCGGCGCTCGAGCAACTGCGCCAGCGGGTCGTCGCCAGCTATCACCTGAGCCCGCTCGGCCTGGAAGAAACCCGGGACTACATCGAGCACCGTTTGGCGCGCGTCGGCTGGCGACATGACCCCAGCTTTGACGACGAAGCGATCGCACGCATTCATGAATACAGTGGCGGCGTGCCGCGGCGCATCAACATGTTGTGTGCGCGTCTCCTGGTTTACGGCGCCCTCGAACACCGTCACAGCTTGGCGCTCGGCGATGTCGACGAGGTCATTGCCGAACTCGAACAGGAACATACCGGCGGCCCGAGCGACGAGGGCATTGTCGGCGCGCGCGGCCTGACCGGCGAGGGCGCTCACGGCAGTCCTTGGGCGCGCGGGGCGGATCTGAGCGAGTCGGAAACGATGCGGCGTGCCGGTCTTCAGTTCAATCAGGCAGCCTTGGGCCTGGCCGAGGGCCGAAGCCTGACCTGGTCCGAGCAGAACCCGACCGAAGAGGAGTATCGGCGCGAGGTCGAGCGTCTGCAGCGCAAGCTGGAAGGCGCCTATGAAGAACTCCTCGACGAGAAGCGCCGATGTGACAGCTTGCGCAACGAGCTGGAGACCCTGCGCAGCGAACTGCACCATCACGAGCTCGAGCGTTTGCGCTCCGAGGCCGAGGCTTCCCGCCGTGTTGTCGAAATGCTCGGGCAAATGGATCCCGAGAGTGCCGCCAATGTCGCCGGCGAGGCCCTGCCGACCTCACCGCCGCCGAGCGGTTTCTTCCGGCGTCTCGTCGGTTCACGTTCCTGACGTCACCGGGCAGCCGGCAACCGACGGCGCGCATGGCAGAGGCATAGCCGGGTATCCGCCTGAGATGCCGTGGCCGGTGATCGGCCGTATGGGGACCGAATGGATGTCTCCACAAGCGAAACGACGCGCCGGCCGACGCCGTGCGATACGGCGGCGCCCGTGCACGCCTTCACGATCGACGTGGAGGACTATTTTCACGCGCACGCGCTTGCCAGCGCCATTGATCGCGCCGATTGGGACGACTGGCCGCTTCGGGTCATCGACAGCACGCATCGCCTGTTGGATTTGCTTGCCAGAAAGAACGTCCGCGCGACGTTTTTCACGCTCGGCTGGGTCGCCGACAAAGCGCCAACGCTCATGCGCAGGATCGTCGAAAACGGCCATGAACTGGCCTGCCATGGTCACCTTCACCACCGGGTCGATCATCTCAAGCCGTACGAATTCTCTGAAGATCTGCGCCGCGCCCAGCGTCAGCTGGAGGACCATACCGGCGTCGCCGTGCACGGCTATCGTGCCCCGTCATTCTCGATCTCCGATCGCACGCCCTGGGCCTATGACACGCTTGCCTCTCTCGGCTTTCGCTACAGTTCCAGCGTCCATCCGATACAGCACGATCACTATGGCGATCCGAACGCCCCGACCGTGGCACACTTTCCCCACAGCGACGTGCTGGAAATCCCGATCAGCACCTTGCGCCTGGGCGGCGCCAACCGTGCCTTCGCCGGCGGCGGTCACTTCCGGCTGCTGCCCTATCGCGTGAGCCGACATGCCTGGCGGGTCTATCAACGCCATCGCGCCGAACCCGGCGTCTTCTACATCCACCCGTGGGAGATCGATCCGGATCAGCCGCGCCCGGCCAGGCTGCCTCTGCGCGTGCGCATGCGCCATTACCTCAATCTGACGCGAACCGAACAGCGTCTGGATCGCCTTCTCGGCGATTTCCGCTGGGACCGCATGGATCGGCTGTTCCTGTCTCAGCGCTAGAACGAATGCGTACGGTTGTGCGCGGAACGCGCGGGCGCATCAGCCAGTGCGCCGCGAATCGGGCACATCAACAGGCGTGGTTGCCGATCAAGGATGGTCATGACGACGACTTCTGCCGCGCTCGCGCCGGCTCGCCCGCGCGCGCCTCGGCCAGCGCAAAGCCCAGCCAAAGCGTCGCCCGCGCTCACCGTGACCGTCGCCGGCCAAAGCGACGCGAGCAGGCGGGATGCTTTCGTGCGCCGGAGCGCTGGCGCTACAGCTTTCCACCTGAGCCACTGGCACGACGCCATAAGCGCGAGCTTTGGCCACCGCATCTTCGATCTGGTCGCTGAACGTGATGGCCAGATCGTCGGTCTCTTGCCGCTGTGCGAGATCCGCAGCCCGCTCACCGGTCGCGCGCTGATCTCATGCGCTTTCGCCGTCGAGGGCGGTCCGATCGCCGACGATCCGGACGTGCGTGAGGCGCTGTGCGCGCACGCCGAGGAGCTCATGCACGAACGGCGCTGCACTCGATTGGAGACCCGCTGCCCGCCGCCCGAACGCGACGGCTGGCATGCCGTCAGCGGCCTGCACTACGGCTTCGCCCGAGACCTCGAACCCGATCCGGAGGCCAATCTCGCCCGCGTACGCCGTAAACAGCGTGCCATGGTGCGCAAGGCGATCAACTTTGGCCTCGAAGCGCGCATCGAACGCGATCCGAGCGTGTTTCATCAGCTCTACGCCCAGAGCTATCTGCGCTTGGGCACGCCGGTACCTGCGAAACGCTACATCCAAGCCCTGCTCGACAGCTTTGCGGACGAGGCGGACATCTTGACCGTGTACAATGAGGGGTCGCCGGTCGCATCGGTTTTGTCGTTGTATTTCAACGGAATCTGCCTGCCCTATTACAGTGGCGCCTCGGCGCAAGCGCGCGACGTCGCCGGCAATGATTTCATGTACTACGCGCTGATGCGCCATGCGGTCTCCGAGCGCGGCTGTCACCGGTTTGATTTTGGCCGCAGCAAGGCCGGGAGCGGACCATTCGATTTCAAGCGGCATTGGGGTTTCGAGCCGAAACCGCTGACGTATGCCGTGTACGCCCCCGATGGTGTGCCGCCGGCACCGGCCAATCCGGCGAACGGCAGGTTTGCCCAGGCGGTCAGGCTGTGGCAGCGCCTGCCGCTACCGGTGTCGAAAGCGCTCGGCCGCTACCTCTTCCCGCATTTCGGCTGAGGCAGCGCGTGCACGAGATCCTGTTCCTGGCGCATCGCATCCCCTATCCACCAGACAAAGGTGACAAGATCCGCTCCTTCCACCTGCTGGAAGAACTGCGTCAGCGCTATGCCGTGCATCTGGGCGCGTTCGTTGACGATCCGGCTGACTGGGCGCACCGCACGGTGCTCGAGCAGCGCTGCGCCAGCGTGTGCCTGAGACCACTGGGCCGTGCTGTCACGCTGCGCCGGGCTGTCCGCGCGTTCACGCGCAGCGCCGCCTTGAGCGAAACGATCTACGATGACGACGTCATGCATCGCTATGTCGGCGACGTCCTGGCCACACGCGCATCCGCCGCGATCGGCTTTTCCAGCGCCTGCATGCCTTATCTTCAGCGCTTTCGCGCGCACACACCGGTTTTTCTCGACATGGTCGATCGCGATTCGGAAAAATGGCGCGCCCTGGCCGGGCGCAGCCGCTGGCCGATGCAGCCGCTTTATGCGCGTGAGGCGCGCCACGTGCGCGCGGTCGAGCAGCGCGCCTTTGATCACATGCGCAATGTCTTTCTGATCTCCGAAGCCGAGACCGAGGGCCTGCACGAGCGGCCGGCAAACCTGGCGATCAGCGGCAACGGTGTCGACACCGACTATTTCGCCCCCGAGCCGAACCGCGCGCGCCCGATCGATATGCCGGCCGGCCCGACCGTGGTCATGACCGGTGCCATGGACTATCCGCCGAACGCCGATGCGGCACAGTTCCTGGTGCGCGAGATCATGCCGCTGCTAAAGAACGGCGACACGCACATCATGATCGTCGGCGCACGCCCCGGGCGCGCAGTGCGCACGCTGAACGAGCACCCGCGCGTAACCGTCACCGGCCGCGTACCGGACACCCGCCCCTATCTGCAGCACGCAGGATGCGTTGTTGCGCCGTTGCGCGTCGCGCGCGGCATCCAGAACAAAGTCCTCGAAGGCATGGCCATGGCCAAACCTGTGGTCGCCACACCGCAAGCCGCACTTGGTATCGATGCTGAGCCCGAGCGCGATCTGCTGGTTGCGGACACAGCCGTCTGTATGGCCCGCGCCATCGATCAGGTTCTCGCGGACGCGTGTCCAGGGCTGGGTGTCTGCGCGCGCTTCTGCATGACGGCGCATTATGGCTGGTCGCAGCGCCTGGCACCTATTCTGGACACCATAGCCGCCTGCCAGCCGGCGCGCGAGGCCGCCTGATCATGGCGAGCGTTTCGGTTTTGCCGACCCTGCCTGTGGCGGACGCGCAACGCCGGGGCTGGCGCAGCAGCCTGCTGTGTCTGCTGCTGGCGCTGTTCGGGCTGGGTGCGCTGTTCTCAACCACGCTGCTTGCCATGGTCGGCACCTGGCTGAACGATTCGACTTACAGCCATGTGCCCCTCATCCCACTGATCAGCGCGTGGCTGATTTTCGAACGCCGCATGGTTCTTGCGCAACTGACACCGCAGCCAGCGCCGGGCGCGCTGCTGGCGCTCGCCGGTGCGGCTGGCCTATGGCTGCTCGGAGATGTGCTCGGTATCGAGCTAGGCAAGCAGCTCGGCCTCGTGCTGATGATGCTGGCCTCCTGCGTGGCCGTGCTCGGCTGGTCGGTCAGCCTGTCACCGGCGCTGCGTTTTCCCTTGTTCTATCTCCTGTTGATCGTTCCGGTCGGTACGGAGTTCGTGCCTCTGTTGCAGGAGATCACCGCCAATCTGACCATCCATGGACTGCAACTGACCGGGCTGCCGCTCTATCGCGACGGCATGCTGATCAGCATTCCGGTCGGCGATTTCGAGGTGGCCGAAGAATGCTCCGGCGTGCGCTTCCTGATTGCCAGTGTCGCCATGGGCCTGGTCTATGCGCATCTCAGTTTTCGAAGCTGGTGGCGATGGACGGCGTTCATGGCGTTGTGCGTCATGATCCCTGTGCTCGCTAATGGCCTGCGCGCGTTTGGCATCATCATGCTGGCACACGCGAGCAACCTGCAGTTCGCGATCGGCGTCGATCACCTGATTTACGGCTGGGTGTTCTTCGCCCTCGTCATGCTCTTG
>JBHJHH010000112.1:0-6272 GCA_050331015.1 Geminicoccaceae bacterium | reverse complement strand
AGCGGACTGACCCGCAGGCGCATGCTCAAGGGATCGGCCACGAGCGCCGCACTCATGGCCGGCGGCGGTTTCCCGCTTTCAAGCAAGCGCGCGCGGGCCGAGCTGGCGCTTGAGCCGTTCAAGGCACCTGGCGGCAAGATGTTCAACAGTGACCTGACCTATTTCCAGGATGGCAACTGGCTGCACGCGCCGCTCTGGCTGTCGCCGCACTTCAAGGAAGCCGCCGGCGTCGGCATCGCCTCACGCGAACTGTATTCCGGCGGCGATACCGTGGCGAAGGTCCTGCCACAGCTCCTTTCGAGCCGGCCGCGCTTCGATTTCGTGCAGTTCCCCAGCCTGTTCTTCGGTGCTTTTGCCGAGACCGGCATGCTCGAGCCGCTGGATGACTATTTTGCCCAGTACGAAGACGCCAATGACTATTTCGATTGGGTCATGCCGGCCTATGGCGAGTTCTACACCAAGTGGAACGGCCAGCGTTACGGCGTCATGCTCGATGGCGACATCCATATCCTGCACTATCGCAAGCAATACTTCAACGACCCGCAGTTACAGGCCAAGTTTTCCGAGCGCTTCCAGCGTGAGCTGGAAGTGCCCAAGACCTGGCCTCATTTCCTCGATGCCGTGCAATTTTTCACCGAAGAGCTCAGCGGCGACGGCATCTACGGAACCTCCATGGTGGTCAACCCGCCCAATTTCGGCTGGGGCTTTTGGATGGACATCGCTGCATCGAACGGCGTCAATTACTTCGATGAGAACATGACGCCGACGATCAACACGCCACAGGCCGTCGAAGCCCTCGACATGTACAAGGAAATCATCAAGTTCGGCCCGCCCGGCGCCACCTCGATGGACATCGATCAGACCATCCAGCGCTGGCAATCGGGTGCCGATGTCATGTCGATCTGGTGGATCGATCTGGGAGAATTCACCGTGCAGCAACAAGGCGTCGAGCTGGCCGAGGACCAGGGCGCCGACATCGTGCGCGGCTGGGCGCAGGTAGACGGCTCGATCAACCACAAGGCCATCTCCTTGTGGTGCCGCACCGGTGCCATCCCGAAAAACGCGCCGGACGATGTCAAGGAAGCCGCGTTCCACTTCCTTTATCGCATGTCACACCCGTCGATTTCCGATGAGATCGTCGCCGATGAGTATTGCGGTTCTGACCCGTTCGGCCGCTCGCACTACACCGATGAGGCCGCACAGAAATACATCCAGGCCAACCCGCAGCGCGGCACGGACAACGACCTGTGGCCGACCAATGCCGGCATTTTCAAGACCTTTGAGCGCGCCCGCGATCACCTCGACGGCGGTTTGCGCAATGTCGAGGTCGGCTATCCGCAGTTCTACTGGGAGGGCACGCCGGAATATGCCGATGCGCTCGGGCGCAATATTTCCAAAGCCGTGGTCGGTGATTTGACCAGCCAGCAAGCCCTGGACGAGGCGGCCGAGGAATGGACGCGCATCGTGCAAAATCTCGGCATCGAGAAACAAAAAGCGCAGTACCAGAACTTCCTCTCCGGTGCCCGCGCGCTCGGTTACAAGATCTGATCACCGGTGCGGCCCTGGTCGGTTTGCCGGGGCCGCGTGTCAGTCAGGCGTCCGGCGGAATGACGCCTTTGCGAAGTGCGATGCAGCCATAAAAACGCCGCTCGCCGGTCTGGATGACCGCAAACGCTTCCTTGGCGCGCGCGTAAAAGGCATAGCGCTCGATGCCGACCATCGGCCACGACCTGCCTTCTGCGCGATCGATGATCGCCTGCACTTCACGCTGGATGTCCGGGATTTCGCCTGGCTTGCCGACCACCTCCATACGGCCGGCAGCGTCATCGACGAAGCTGTCCAGCGGCATGAGCGAAAGCACCGCCTCGACCGCCTGGGGCACGCTGGCGCCATCCATGCGCAAAAGCGAGCCGTAAGCGGTTTCGCTGGCGACCGACTCGCCGGGGAAATTGGCATCGGCAATGATCAGGTCGTCACCGTGCCCCATGGACTTGAGCGCATAGAGAATGTCGGCATTGAGCAGCGGGTTGATGCCCTTGAGCATGGTGGGACGACCCTCCGGTTGGCTAGGCTGCGCGATCGGCGAACAGGCCGCGCAGACCATCAGCGCTGGCCGCGCAGACGCCGCGCTCGGTGATCAGGCCGGTGACCAGGCGCGCCGGCGTGACGTCGAAGGCCGGATTGGCCGCCGGCGTGCCCTCGGCCGTGATCGCGATGGTCTCGATCGCGCGGCTGCCGGTGCGGCCGGTCAGGTGGTTGACTTCATCCTGGCCGCGTTCTTCGATCGGGACATCGGCGCCCCGGTTCAGCGTCCAGTCGATGGTGGGGCTCGGCAGGGCGACATAGAACGGCACGCCGTTGTCATGCGCCGCCAGTGCCTTCAGGTAGGTGCCGATCTTGTTGCAGACATCGCCGTTGGCGGTGGTTCGGTCGGTGCCGACGATGCATAGATCGACCTGGCCACGCTGCATCAGATGGCCGCCGGCATTATCGACGATCAGATGATGCGGCACGCCGTGATTGAGCAGCTCCCACGCGGTCAGCGAGGCGCCCTGATTGCGCGGCCTCGTTTCATCGACCCAGACATGCACCGGGATGCCGGCATCATGGGCCTTGTAGATCGGTGCCAGTGCCGTGCCCCAATCGACCGTGGCCAACCAGCCGGCATTACAGTGGGTCAGCACGTTCAAAGGCGCCTGCTCGCCCTTACGCCGCCAGATGTTGCGAAAGACCTCGAGACCGTGATCGCCGATACGGCTGCAGATGGCGACGTCGTCATCGGCGATCGCCTCGGCGCGTTCCAAGGCCGCCGCCGCGCGTTCGCCTTCGGCCAGCGGCAGCAGGGTTGCGCGCATGGCATCGAGCGCCCAGCGCAGATTGACCGCTGTCGGCCGGGCCTTGAACAGAAAGTCGGCCGCGCGCTCGAAACTCGTGTCGGACGGATCGGCACGCATAGCGAGCCAGATGCCGAACGCGGCCGTCGCCCCGATCAAGGGCGCGCCGCGCACCAGCATGGCACGGATGGCGTGCTCGGCATCGGCGACCGACTCCAAGCGCACGGTGACAAACGCATGCGGCAGCCTGGTCTGATCGATGATTTCGACCGCCGTACCGTCCGCTGACGGCCAGATCGTGCGATAGGGCGTTCCTTGAACCAGCATGACGCTCTCCCCTCTAGCGCAGGCGGTGGAAACAGGCCGCAGGCGCAACCTCGTAGATGCTCACGACTTGATCGCCGAACAACACCAGCTCGCGCGCCAGGGCCAACGCCCGGCGCTCGCAGGCTGCGCGACGCTCAGGGTCCTCGATACTCTCGAGATCCTCGACATGGGCCAGGCCAAGAATGCGCCGGATCATCTTCATACCACCAAAGCGCAGGCTGTCGGCGAGCAGGGCTTGCATGTAGCGATCCTTGGCGGCCGCAAGCGCGGGCGCGTCCGCAGGAGCCGCGAACAGCTGGGCAATCATGCCATCGCCGACGCCATGCTCGGCCCAGAGCGCCCGGAAGCGCGCTTCGAAGCCGGTCCAGATCGCCTCGATCTGTGCCAGGATCCATGCCCGGTAGTCATCGCGCTCGCCGGCATAGGCCTCATGGCCGTCCTGGCTGTAATAGGCGAGCAGGAGATTGCCGAGGACTGCGCCGATATCGAAGCCCATCGGCCCGAAAAAGGCGAACTCCGGGTCGATCGCGCGGGTGTCGTCTTCGGTGACCATGAGCGAGCCGCTGTGCAGATCACCGTGGATGAGTGCCTGGGCATCGCCGAGAAAGCGTCGCTTGAGCTCCTGCGCGGTCCGCTTCAGTGGCGTATCGCCACGGAACTGCAGGGCCAGCGCATCCAGTTGCGGGCTGGTATGCCGGTTGAGCTCCGCGTCGCGATAGGGATCGGTGAAAATCAGATCTTCAGTGATTTTGCACAAGGCTGTATTGTCACAGAAGAACTTCATCTTCTGTTTCTTGTCATGCGCCGGCAAGAACAGATCCGAGGTCTTGAACAGCGTCTCGGCCATCAGTTCGGCTACATGCTCAGCCAAGTCGGGATAGACAACGCCGCGGATGAGACCTTTGCGCAGGATGATGTGGTCTTTGAGGTGCTCCATGACGATCAGGGCCTTTTCCCGATCGAAGTGATACACCTGCGGCACCCGCGCCGGCGCGTGGCGCGCTTGCTCGACCAGGGCGGCGTGCTCGAAGAACGCGCGCTCGAGTGGTAACGGCCAGCTCTCGCCGACCAGACGCACATATGGCAGCGCCTGCTTGACGACAAACGAACCGGCCGGGCCCTCGACAATGAAAACCAGGTTCAAATTGCCGTCACCGACCTCGCGCACCTGCCAATCCGATGGCGTTCCCCCGAGGCGGGCGACCAGAGCGACCTGGTCAGCCAGATAAGAGGGCAGTGTCTCGGGTGAGTACGCGCGATAGCCTGTTGGCGTGGCGAGCGCCATTGAGTCGCCTCCCTGGTGGCCGATGTTTGCCGCCAGTGTAACGGCTCGCCGGCCGCCGTCGAGTGCCGCTAGCGTTGCTGACTGCCGTCGATCGTGCAGTGCAGATCGTGAATGATGCCGTCTTCAAGCGCGTAGATTAGACCATGGATGGCCAGCTTGTTGCCCGAGCGCCAGGCCCGGCGCAGGATCGGAGTCGCCGCCACGCGTTTGACACCATCGAGAACGTTGAGTTCGGCAAGCAGATTGAGCCGCGCCTGGGCATCGGGCTGGGCACGCAACTCCTCCTCGGTGTTGCGCGCCAGCGTGCGGATCGGTTCCAGCCAGTGATCCGCCAGTGCGCTGGCACTCTCCAGCGTCGCACCTTTGACACCGCCGCAGCCATAGTGGCCGCAGACGATGATCTCGCGCACCTGCAAGACTTCAACAGCATATTCGAGCGCGCTCAACATATTCAGATCGGCTGGATGCACCACATTGGCGACATTGCGGTGAACAAAGACTTCGCCCGGCTGCAGACCGGCGACAACATTGGCTGGTACACGACTATCCGAGCAGCCGATCCAGAAATAATTGGGCGTCTGCTGCGCGACTAGTCGTGAGAAATATTCGGGATCTTCTGCGCGCATGCTTTCCGACCAGGCAACGTTCCGGCGCAAGAGTTCGTCGAGCACAGCTAGATCTCCGTCTACGTGGATTTTCCTCTTCTTGCGCCGGCAAGCTGCCCGAAAGCTGCGCCTTTGGCCAGCCGGCCAATGTCGCACGCTGCAACAAGCGCGCCAACGCCGCAAAGAAAAAGGCCCGGCACATGCCGGGCCTTGATCAGGACATGCCGATTGGGCTCAGCGCTCGACGACGCTGATCTCGATACGACGATCGCGCGCCAGCTTGTCGGCTTGGCTCTCGCCAGCGATCGGCACGGTCGGCTGGGTGTCACCGAAACCGGCGGCCAGCATGCGCTCGGCCGGCACGCCCTGCTCGGACATGAAGCGCAGCACGGACAGCGCGCGCTCCGCCGAGAGCTCCCAGTTGTCGGCATACGGGCCGCCCGGTCCCATCGGCACCGGATCGGTGTGACCGTCGATACGCAGCATGACGGTCTCGCCGGACTGGTCGATCAGATTGGCGAGATCCGGCGCCAGTTCGGCCAGCAGGGCGGCGCCGCCCTGGCTGATCTCGGCACTACCCGACGCAAACAGTAGCGCCGAAGGCAGGACCAGGCGCGAGCCCTCCAGTCGGGCGCCCTCGAGCTCACCGACCAAGGGCTGCAGATCCGAGGCGCTCGCCTCACGCGCGGCCGCATCCAGGTCGGCTTGCAGCGTGTTGCGCTCACGCGTGAGCGCCGCCAGCTGCGCCTCGAGCTGGCGCGTGTTGGCCACCTCGCTCTCCAGGGCATCGCGTTCTTCGGCCAGCGCAGCAAGCTGCTGCTCGAGCTGCTCGAGTTCGGCGATGCGCGCCTCGAGACCGTCGCGCTCCTCGCTGAGGGTGGCCAGTTGTGCCTCGAACTGGTCGCGCTCAGCGGCCGCGGCCTGCAGCGCATCGCGTTCTTGCTCCAGGTCTGCCAGCGCCGCCTTATTGTCGGCCAGTTCGGCCGCGACCGCGCGCTGGTCATCCTGCACAGCGGCAAGCCGGGCATTCAGATCGTCGTTTTGACCACGCAGATCGCTCAGCAACGCCGCTGCGGCCGCCGCCTGCGCCGCGAGATCGCCCGACGGTGCCGTCTGATCGTCAGCGCTGAAGAAGCCAAGCGCGGTCGAGGTCTCTGCCTGCTGCTCAGTCAAGCTCGCCAGCTCATTGGCCAGCCGATCACGCTCTTCGGTCAGTGCAGG
>JBHJHH010000111.1:0-20249 GCA_050331015.1 Geminicoccaceae bacterium | reverse complement strand
GCTGCGCGCCGCCAAGGCCTATGAGCGCCTGGTCAGCTTTCCCCGCCCGCCGCTGCTGCAGGGCTGAGGCTGCGTGCGCGCCGAAGTTCATGCGCTTGGCCCCGCGCGCCGGCCGAGACTGCAGGGCTGAGGCTGCACGCCTTCACGGCCGCTGCGACACAGCGCTTAGCTCGCACGACCGTCGCCAGGCACGGTTACGCACGGTCGCCCGTCGACAGTCTGCAGGCTTGAACCCGCACGCGACGATGCCATGCACCGCTTGACCCGCGCGATGCGCGACCGGCATGGCCCGGTGACATTGCCGTGACGACGTTCACGCAACCCTCGGCCAGACGCAGCACGCTGGCGCTGTGGCTATGCGTCAACCCTGCGCACCATTACGCCCGCTGGTCTATCGGCGTGCGGGCAAGCGGCGCACGTTCGCCTTGGCAAGCAGGCGCCGGTGCCTTGCGGCCCACGGCTTGGCGCAATGCCTGGGTGGTGAGCGTCAACGCCGGATTGGACGCGCCTGCCCGTCTGCGCCGCTGGCAAGTCGGTCACGCAACCCGTGACTGTCTGGCTTGGAAATCAGGCGATCCCTGGCATAGCCTTCATCATAATTTGGCCCTCCGTCATGATCGACGAGCGGCGCCGTCCTGCAACGACCTGCGACGAGTGTAGCCCCAAGACGTTAACAAAAGACCAACAACAGCCGGTGCACCCGGACGGTTGGCCGTCCAGGCGGTGTCGCTGCTGCCTTGGTCTTGAAGGGGGAGATGCTGGGGCGAGCAACCGGATTTGAACCGGCGACCTCCAGAGCCACAATCTGGCGCTCTAACCGACTGAGCTATGCCCGCCATGCGCGAGGCCGTGTTATTGGACGACAGGCGGGCCCACGTCAAGCACCGCCGGTGCGCCTGCCCCGCGCGACGGCAATGCCCTGTTTTTGAGCATACAGCTCATAAATTCGGCAGATAGCGCGCCATAAAGCGCCCAGAACGCGGGCATTTCGCGTCGCCGCACAGTGTGGCATGAAGTCTGCGGTCAGGTCTGATGACGCGTTAGCCACGTCCCGAACGCGCTGCGATTGGCGCGAGTCTGCCAGGAGACGGATCAAAGATGAAAAAGATCGAAGCCATCATTAAGCCTTTCAAGCTCGATGAGGTCAAAGAAGCCCTCCAGGAGGTTGGCCTGAAAGGCATGACCGTGACCGAGGTGAAGGGCTTCGGCCGCCAGAAAGGTCATACCGAACTCTATCGCGGCGCCGAGTATGTCGTCGATTTTCTACCCAAGGTGAAAATCGAGCTGATTGTCGACGAAGAACTGGTCGAGCGCGCCGTCGAGGCGATCCAGAACGCCGCCAAGACCGATCGCATCGGCGACGGCAAGATTTTCATCATTGATGTCGCCGAAGCCGTGCGCATTCGCACCGGTGAAAAGGGCAAGGAAGCCCTCTAGGCTTCGCCGCTTGTCGCCGCATGAGATCGCTTGGCATGCTTCCTGCTGGCTAGGCCCAGGCGATCTTTGCGGCGTGCGCGTGAGGTGCTCGCTGCCGCGAGCGCCACGCGTGGCTATGAGGACGCCCACAATGCAAGTCTCTGGTTTCTTGGGCCAAGAAAGGGAAAGCGAATGAGCCTGGGTTGCACCACCCCCGCTGACGTCATGCGGGCCATCAAGGATCAAGGCGTGGAGATCGTCGATCTGCGCCTGACCGATCTGCCCGGCATGCAACAGCACACCTCCTATCCGGCAACGATGTTCGAAGAGGAGGCCATGATCGACGGCCTCGGGTTCGACGGCAGCTCGATCCGCGGTTTCCAGCAGATCCAGGCCTCCGACATGCTGCTCATGCCGGATGTCAGCACCGCCTTCATCGACCCGTTTATGGCGCACAAGACGCTGGTCATGTTCTGCGCCATCAAGGACCCGGTCTCGCTCGAGCTGTACGGCCGCGATCCGCGCGGCGTCGCCATCAAGGCCGAGCAGCACCTGATCGACAGCGGTGTCGGTGACAAGGCGTTTTTCGGGCCCGAGGCCGAATTCTTCATTTTCGACAACGTCCAGTATGGCAGCGATGCCAATTACGCCAGCTATATGGTCGACAGCGGCGAAGGCTGGTGGAACACGGACAGCGACGAGCCGGGCGGCAATCTCGGCTACAAGATCCGGCCGAAGGAGGGCTACTTCCCGGTGCCGCCGAGCGACACGCTGCAAGATATTCGCTCGGAAATGGCCCTGATTATGAACGAGTTGGGCCTGAACGTCGAATGTCACCACCACGAGGTGGCGACCGGTGGCCAGTGCGAAATCGACATGAAGTTCGATACGCTGGTCGCCATGGCCGACAAGATGATGAAGTACAAGTATGTCGTGAAGAACGTCGCGCGCCGTCATGGCAAGTCGGCGACCTTCATGCCGAAGCCGCTCTACGGCGACAACGGCTCGGGCATGCATGTGCACAGCTCGATCTGGAACGGCAGCACGCCGACCTTCGGTGACGAGGCCGGCATCGCCAAGCTGTCGCAGACGGCGCTGTACTATATCGGCGGTATTCTCACGCACGCCCGCGCCATTCTGGCCTTCGCGGCCCCGACCGTGAACAGCTACCACCGCCTGGTGCCGGGCTATGAGGCGCCGGTGAACCTGGCCTGGTCGCTGCGCAACCGCTCGGCCGCTGTGCGCATCCCGATGTATTCCGACAGCCTGAAGGCCAAGCGCGCCGAGTTCCGTTGCCCGGACCCGTCGGCCAACCCCTATCTGGCGTTCTCGGCCATCCTCATGGCCGGCCTTGACGGCATCAAGAACAAGATCGATCCGGGCGATCCGGTCGACAAGAATATCTACGACCTGCCGCCGGAAGAACTCGCCGAGATCCCGTCGGTGCCGGGCTCGCTGGAAGAGGCGGTCCAAGCGCTCAAGGACGACCACGAGTTCCTGCTCGAAGGCGACGTGTTCACCAAGGACTTCATCGACAATTACATCGAATACAAGTCCGAAACCGAGATCGAGCCCTTCAAGCTCCGTCCGCACCCCTACGAGTTCACGCTCTACTACGACATCTGATCACCTGTTCCTGTTGGACCGGGCAGCGCGGCCTATCGGCGCGTTGTTCGGTCCTTATCGCGTCTTCAGCGCCGCTGACGGCCAGATTGCGGCCGGCTGGACAAGGACGGCACCGCCGAGCCGGCGCCGTTTGCAGCATGGCAGCACGCCTTGACACGTCCCAGGCCAAGCGAGCGCGCGTTTTCGGCACCTCCCGCCGCCCGCACCGGGCTTGATCGGATCAGACAGCCGGGCGTCGCTGGCGTTTCGATAGCTTTCTCCGCTGTGCGCGCACGACGGCTGCGCGGCGCGCTGCGGGGCGCGCTGCGGGGCGCGCTCATTCGACCGCCCTCGACCCTGGCGGCAGGCCGCCGGTGCCGTTCAGGCGCACGCCGGCGATCCGGCTCCAAAAGCGCGCCAGGATTTGCGGCTCACTCGCCCAAGGCGTCGGCAAGCGGTGGGAACACGTCGGCGATGGTCACCCCCAGCGTGCCGAGAATACCGAACGCGGCCAAGGCAACGAGCAGGGCGAGCAAGCCGTATTCGATCAAGGTCGCACCGGTCTGATCGACATAGAAGGCGTTCAGCGATCGGCAGACATCGGCGATCAACGTGTCAACAAGCGCAATCAGCATGCTGGCGGCATCCGCAATGAGCTCAAATCATGGCGTCAGCCTGCCACGCAGTTCCTAAGCTTCCGTTAACACGACACACAAAAGATCGCGGCAGAGGTGGAAAATTTCTCCGGCGCTGGCAACGATTTGTTAACGGCTGTGCGCGTAGGCTTCTGGCTGTCGGGCTCAGATCACGCCGTCGGCCCGCAGTGCTGCGCGCGCGTCGGCATCAAGACCGAGGCGTTGCTCGAGGACGATATCGGTGTGTTCGCCAAGCCGGGGTGGTGGCTGGCGATAGGTGACGGGTGTGCGCGACAGTTTGAGAGGATTGCCAATGAGAGAGACGGTTTCGCCGCTGCGATAGGGATGGTTCATCTCGATGCGCATGTCGCGCGCCAGGATGTGCTCGTCCGTGAAGACCTGCTCGAGGTTGTTGACCGGTCCGCACGGCACGTTGCGTGATGCCAGCCCGTCGAGCCAGGCGCTCTGGGTCTTCTGCTTGACCAGCTCGGCGACCAGCGGGATCAGCGCCAGGCGATTGCGCACGCGCAGGTCGTTGGTGGCAAAGCGCGGGTCCTTGGCGAGCTCCGGGGCACCGGCGAAGGCGAGAAAGCGCTCGAACTGGCCATTGTTGCCGACGGCGAGAATGATCCAGCCGTCGGACGCTTCGAAGGCCTCGTAGGGCACGATGTTGGGATGCGCGTTGCCGCGACGCTGCGGGATGTCGCCCGAGACCAGGTAGTTGCAGCCTTCGTTGATCAGCCAGGCGACCTGGCTGTCGAGCAGACCGATGTCGATATGCTGGCCCTGGCCGCTGGCCTGACGCTCGTGCAGGCAGGCGAGGATGGCGCTGGCGGCATACATGCCGCACATGACATCGGCAATGCCGACGCCGACCTTCATCGGCTGGCCATCGGGTTCGCCGGTCAGGCTCATCATGCCGCCCATGCCCTGGACAATGAAATCGTAGCCGGGCCGCGGTGCATAAGGCCCAGTCTGGCCGAAACCGGTCAGCGAGCAGTAGATGAGATGCGGGTGGCTCGCGGCCAGATCGGCATAGGCGAGGCCGTATTTGGCCAGGCCGCCGACCTTGAAGTTCTCGATCAGGATATCCGCCTGGGCCGCCAGATCACGCATGATTTTCTGGCCCTGCGCATGGGCGAGGTTGACGGTCACCGAACGCTTGTTGCGATTGCTGGACAGAAAATACGCACTCTGGTCGGTCTCGTTGCCGTCCGCATCGTGCAGGAACGGCGGGCCCCAGTTGCGCGTGTCGTCGCCCTTGCCGGGCGCCGCGATCTTGATTACCACGGCGCCCAGATCGCCCAGCAGCTGTGTGCAGGTCGGCGCTGCCAGGATGCGCGACAGGTCCAAAACGGTAATGCCGCTGAGCGGGCCTTGTCCATCAACCAAAGCAGTGCTCCTTTGCTCGCCAATCGGTATCGTCGATTGCGGCGCCACTTGGAACGGATCAAGCGTGCACTGCTGCGCTGGTTACCAGCCGCCGTCTGGCCCGACAAGGTCGCCCGGCCACGAGCAGGGCTCCGGCCGCGCCGGCCGGCGACATCGCAACGCCACGGGGAGAGCAAAGGTGACACGCTTCGATGCGTCTACGCTTCACGCCTTCATTGTCGCCACACTGCAGGCCGGCGGCAGCACGCCGGACGAGGCGCGCCTGGTCGCCGATCACCTGGTGCGCGCCAATCTCACCGGCCATGACAGCCACGGCATCGGCATGCTGCCCCGCTATGCCAGGCACCTGGCCGAGGGTACCTTGGTCAACAACCGCCGGGCCGAGGTCGTCCGCGATGCCGGCGCCGTTCTCGTGGTCGACGGCGGCCGCGGCTATGGCCAGGTGATCGCCAAGCAGGCCCTCGATCTGGCCATCGCCAGGGCGCGTGCGCTTGGCTGCTGCCAGCTCGCCTTACGCAATGCCCATCACATCGGCCGCATCGGCCACTGGGCCGAGCAATGCGCCGCCGCCGGCATGGCCTCGCTGCACATGGTCAATGTCGTCGATCACGCGCCGATGGTGGCGACCTACGGCGCGAACGAGGCCCGGCTCGGCACCAACCCGTTCTGCGCCGCCCTGCCCGACCCGCACGGCGCGCCGATCGTCCTCGATATGGCAACCAGCAAGATCGCCCACGGCAAGGCCCGGGTGGCGCGCAACCAGGGCGTCGAGGTGGCGCCCGATTGCCTGTACGACGCGGCCGGCCAACCGACGCGCGATCCAAATGTGATGTTCGACGATGCCGGCGGCGCCCTGATCGCGTTCGGCGCGCACAAGGGCTCAGGCCTGGCGATCATGTGCGAGCTGTTTGCCAGTGCCCTGACCGGCGGTGCGAGCATCGCGCCCGACAATCCGCGTGCCGGTGGCATCATCAACAACATGCTCTCGGTGGTGATCGACCCGAGCGCGACGACGACGCCGGCAACCATGGCCAGGGAAGCGGCCGCGTTGGCCAACTATGTCCACAATGCCCGCGCCAGCGCCGACGGGCCGCCGCGTCTGCCCGGCGAGGTCGAGCGTGCCCATGCCGAACAGCGCCAGCGCGACGGCATCCCGATCGACCCGGCGACGCTCGCCGAGCTGCGCCAGGCGGCGCGCGGTTACGGCCTGGCCGAGGCCGCCATCGATGCGCATCTGGGCCCGGCGGCCGCATGACCATCGAGCCGGTCGACAGCGTCGTCATCGGTGCCGGCGTGGTCGGACTGGCCGTGGCCCGGGCGCTGGCCCTGGCCGGCCACGAGGTCATCGTGCGCGAGCGCGCAACCCTGCTCGGCAGCGAGACCAGTTCGCGCAACACCGAGGTCATCCACGCCGGCATCTACTACCCGACCGGCTCGCTCAAGGCGCGCAGCTGCGTCGCCGGCAAGCGGGCGCTGTACGCCTATCTGGACGAACGCGGCCTGCCCTATCGTCGCTGCGGCAAGCTGATCGTCGCGACATCCGATGACCAGCGCGACCAGCTCGCGGCGATCCGCGCCAAGGCCGCCGCCAACGGTGTCGACGATCTGGTCATGCTGACGGCCGATAAGGCGCAAGAGCTGGAGCCGCAGCTGCGCTGCCGCGCCGCCCTGCTGTCGCCATCGACCGGCATTCTCGACAGCCACGCCTTGATGCTCGCCTTGCAGGGCGATCTCGAGGATGCCGGCGGCATGATCGCCTTCGCCAGTCCGCTGACCCGCGCCTGGCCCGGCGACGACGGCATCACCCTCGAGGTCGGCGGCGACAGCGCCCTGCGCCTTCGGGCGAAACAGGTGGTCAATGCCGCCGGCCTGCATGCGCCGGCCCTGGCGCATCGCTTTGCCGGCCACGATCCGGCCGAACTGCCCACCGGCCATTTCGCCAAGGGCAACTACTACGCCCTGACCGTCGGGCGGCCGTTCGCCAGGCTGATCTATCCGGTGCCGGAAGCGGCCGGCCTGGGCATCCACGTTACCCTCGATCTGGCCGGTCAGGTCCGCTTCGGCCCGGATGTCGAATGGCTGGATGGCATCAACTACGACGTCGATCCGGCGCGCGCGGACCGGTTCTACGCCGCCATCCGGACCTATTGGCCGGCGTTGCCCGATGGCGCCTTGCGCCCCGACTACGCCGGCATAAGGCCGAAGCTCGGGCCGCGAGGCACGCCGGCCAGCGATTTCATCCTGCACGGGCCGGCCGAGCACGGCATACCCGGCCTTGTGCACATGTTCGGCATCGAAAGCCCGGGCCTGACCGCCGCGCTCGCCCTGGCCGACGAGGTTGTGAACCGATTGAACGGTGGCTAGCGCAACCGCCTAGAACAGGCCGAACCCGCTCTTCTCCTGAAAGCCGAACTCGACCACGCCGCACTGGTCACCGGACAGCGCGTTCACATTCGTGATCCTGCCGTCCATGGCCTTGCCGCCGCCGCTGAGCTCGACCTCGCTGCCATCGCGCTGCGCGGCCATCAGATACTTCGTGTCACTGATGTCTTGGAACGGGCAGCCCTCGATGTCGATCGCGAAGCCGGAGCCGCGCACGTCCCAGTCCGCGCCGGTGGTCATGTTCTGCCCGCTGCGATCCCAATCCGCGCCCGTGGTCATGCCTTGGATTTCGACCTTGAAGCGGTGCTGCTTGCCGTTCGATGACTTGCCGAGCAGGCCGTAATTGATGACCTCGCCGTTGCCGAAGTCGATTCCGATGCGCTCATTGGCGTCGGCGGCGCTGGTCAGCGCGAATAGACCGGCGGCAAGGCCAAGGCCGAGCATGGAACGCAGGTGAGAAGACATGGTCATCTTTGGTTCTCTCTCCGAAAGGATCGATCGCAACGGTAGCCGCACGCGCGCGCAGACACCCGCCGCTCACGGATCTGTACGGGTTAGGTACAAGCGGGTCGATGACAGGCGTGTGAAAAAGGAACGTATTGGGGTGTGCGTGTATAAGTCACAGCGGCACGTAACGCTTTAGGGTTGTTTGCCTGCCTTCAGCCTAGCCGTTTTTGAAGAACGTGCTCGCGTCAGAGCTTTGTTGCTATTGTAACTTTCGCTCATATTCGCCGAGCCCGTTCAGATTTACTTGAGGATGGCTTGAGCCATGTCCGTCTCGCTTGCCGCTATTTGGTGCCGTACATGCGATCGCCGGCATCGCCCAGGCCCGGCACGATGTAGCCCTTGTCGTTCAGATGGCTGTCGATCGCTGCCGTGTAGATGGCCACGTCCGGGTGGGCGTCGCGGAAGGCGGCGATGCCCTCCGGTGCCGCCAGGAGGCAAACGAAGCGCAGGTTGACGGCGCCCGCCTGCTTGAGGCGATCGATCGCGGCGATGGCGGAATTGGCCGTCGCCAGCATCGGGTCGACCGGGATGACCAGCCGCTCGGCCAGCGCGTCCGGCACCTTGAAATAGTACTCGATCGCCTCAAGCGTCTCCGGATCGCGATACAGGCCGATATGGCCGACGCGCGCCGAGGGCACCAGATCGAGCATGCCGTCGAGCAAGCCGTTGCCGGCGCGCAGGATGGAGACGAAACAAAGCTTCTTGCCGTCCAGAACGGGCGCATCCATGGCCGCCAGCGGCGTCTCGATGCGCTCGGTGGTGAGCGGCAGATCGCGGGTCACCTCATAGGCCATCAGATGGCTGATCTCGCGCAACAGCCGGCGAAAATCGCCGGTCGAGGTCGGCACCGCGCGCATCAGCGTCAGCTTGTGTTGGACGAGCGGGTGATCGATCACCTGAACAGCTAAAGCGGGCATAAGCGGGCTCTCCGGAAAAGCGGCGGTGCCTGGCGGTTGATCGCACGGGCGCTGCCTACAATGCCGCGCCTGTGCATTCCGGCAAGCCGCAGCCGCGCGCAAGCCACCCAAGCGGGCGCGGCGCCGCTCCAGCCAGCGCGCCGGCTTCAACCCCATCGGCCGGTCTAGCGCAGGCTGGCGGCAATCGCCGTGCGCAAGCGGCGGTTGATCGCCTGTACGAAGCGCTTGCCGGCGTCGGCCGGATCGACCGGGTTGCGCGCGCCCTTTTCCAGCTCCATGGCCTGCTTCAAGGACGACGGCAGCTTGGTCATCAGGCTATCGGTCTCGATGCCCGCCGCCTGCGCACCGTTGAACAGCGCGATCAGGTCACGGGCATCGCTTTCCTCCAGCACGGCCAGCACGGTGTCCTGCTGGGCGGTCTGCAGGGCCGCCAGGTAATCGTCGTAGAACAGGCTGGCCAGATAGCTGTAACAGGCACCGTGTTCGGCATTGAGCAACGCGTCGCTGATCTCCTGGCGCTCGCCGTCTTCCGAACAGGCCACCTTGAGCGCATTCAGGCGGATCGTCCGGGTCGCCTCGAGCTGCTGCTGCAAGGCGCGCTGGAAGACACACGCGCTGAGGAAGCCGCGCGCCGGGTCATCCGCATCTTCGTGCGCAGGTGGCGCCGCCGGCGGCAGCTTGCCGACCAGGGCGCCATACGACTTGCGCAGGCTGGCGGCGAGCCCTTCGGCCGGCCCGCCCAGGCCGGTGACATCCATGAGATGCACGTCATCCAGCGGGAACAGATCGGCCTGCGCCTTTGCATCCAGCACCGGGAACAGGCTTTGCGCATCGAGCTCTTCGAGCAGCTGGGCGAAGTCCTGCCCGGCGACACGGGCATCGAGCTTGTGCAACAGGGCGTCGTGGTCCGGCTGGCCTTGATGCGGCACCGGCAGGGCGCTGCCCTCGGGCGGCGTGGCCGCCGTAGCCGGTGGTGTCGGTGGCGCCGATGGCGCTCTCGGCCGGCTGGCACGGCGCTGCTTGGCGGCGGCGACCGCGCTCAGGAACTGCTCGATATCGCCGGCATCAGTCGACAGGCGGCGCAGCAGGGAAAGCGCTGTCAGGGTTTTCTGCGCTGGGCTAGGCACGCTGGAACACCTCCTGCAAAAGGTCGCTCTCGAGCACGAAGGCGATCTTCAGGGGCAAGGACACCACGGTCGGCGGCAACATCAGCATGCCCAGGCCCATGAGCACCGAGCCGGTGACCAGGTCGATGATCACCAGCGGGATGATCAGGCGCAGGCCGAGTTGCAGACCTTCCACGATCTTGCCGATCACGGCGGTGAACAGCCCGTCCAGGGTTGCGCGGATGCCGCTGAAGGCCGCCGGCGCGACGCCTTCATTGGCCGCCAGGGCGCTGATCATATTGTCGGCCAGCGAGCCGCAGGCCTGATCGAAGCACGGGAACAGGCCCTGGTCGAACAGGCTGCCGACCGACAGCGCCAGCGCCAGGGCGACGATGGCGATCGAGGGGGGCACCGAAGGCGTGCCGACGCCGAGCTTGACCAGGGAGAACGCGATCAGATTGGTCAGGAACGGCGTGAACGCCATGAGATTGATGGTGAACAGCGCGCCCAGAAACGACAGCTGGGTGAGCTGGCTCAAGGAGTCCTCAAGTTGCAACGGCGCGCTCCTTCGGCTGATCGGCGACCCAGTCGGCGAGCAGTTCGATCATGCGCTGCTTGTTGTCGGCGAACTGCGCCTGCAAGGCGGTTTCCGGGTCCTCGTCCACCGGGGCGGCGATCCTGGCTTGCTCGCCGGCGGCCGGCGGCGTGATTTCGCCTTCGGCGGTGGCGTCATCGACCGGCTCGCTGCGGCTCATGCGCCGCGCCAGCAGCAGCCCGACCAGGCCGATGACCAGGAACAGCACGACCTTGATCAGATCGAACCAGACCAGGCCCATGGCCTCGCCGCCGCTCGGTGCCGTGGCCATCGCGGCCGGATTGGTCGGCGCCGCCTCGCTGACCGTGAAATTGACGACATCGTTGCGCGCCGGATTGAAACCGATGGTTGCCTTGATCGCCTCGACGAATTCGTCGCGCTGGCGCGGCGTGATGTTCTGCAGGTCGTCGACCAGCAGGGCGACGGATACGGAGATCTGTTCGACATTGAAGTCGTTGCCGGTGATCTCCTCGATGTTTTCCGGGATGTCGAAGACGCTTTCCTCGCGCACCTCGCTGCGTTCCCGCTGCGGCCCGCCCTCGGCGCCACCGCCGCCATCGACCTCGTTGACGACGTCGAGCGTCGTGCGGTCCTGGGAGACCTTCTCGCGCCGCTCGACGATCCGGCTTTCCAGAACGATGCGCTTGTCCGGATCGAGGTCGCGCGAGCGCGTCGTGTGGCTGAGCAGCTTGACATCGGCAAACACCGCCACCTGGACATCGAGCGCTGCCGGGTAGAGCACGCGCATCATCTGGCGGATGCGTGTGGCGATGCGCTCTTCGAAGGCGACGATGTAGCCGAACCGGCTGTCATCCTGCCCGCGCGGCGCCCGGCCGACATCCAGCCGGCCAAAACGCGAATCAAAGATGTGGATCTCGGTTTCGCCGGCCTTGGGAAAGCTCATCGACAGATTGGCCAGGGCGTTCTCGACCACCTGCTTGACGCCGGCCTGGTCGCCGCGGCTCTTCAGGAAGACGAACAGCGGCTTGGACGGATCGTCATCGGCATTTTCCACGCGCGCCGAGGTGATGATCGCATTGTGCTGCAGCAGGCTGGAGAAAACACGCGCCATGGTTGCGCGCTCGCTGCTGCCGCCGCCGGCCCCGAACAGCCCGCCGCTGCCGCTGTCGCTCTCGCCGGCTGGGCGCGCGCCCGTACCATCCATGGCTGCCGTCGGATCGTCGGCCGTCGTGCCCGCCTTGTCCGGATACTGGAAAAAGACGAGGATCGCCAGGGCCGCGGCGGCGAGCAGCGCATAGCTTAAGACATCAATACGCAGACGCAGGACATTTTCAGTAAAGTGCTTAAAATTCGCAGCTAAATGTTCCATCTATCCGCCATCAACACCTCGTTCTCTGCAGCGGACTATATCGGCTCATTATTAACGAAACGTTTACGATAGATCGTTACCTTGGGCTTCAGCTTAGAAAAGCGGAGCCACTATGCAGAAGGCGTGGATCATACTCATGGGCGTGGCCTGGCTCGCCGGCGCAACCGGCGCCGCCGCGGACGAGGCGGCCGTGTTGCGTCTGAACAAGGCCAGCCCGCAGGCGTCGGCCGCGGTCATGGACACGGCGGAAACCGGCGGCGAATCGCGCATCGATCGGATCGCCCGCATTCTCGCCAAGGCCGATCCGGAAGTGTCGGCGAAAATCCTCGAAGGTCTGTCGCCGGCGAGCTCGGCCTATCTGATGAGCAAGATCGGCGAGCGCCAGCAAGTCGCCATCCTGTCCACGCTGCCGGTCAACGTCGCTCAGGACATACTTTTGAAAATGGTGAACCCATGAGCTACATTATTGGATTGGTCGTCACCCTGGCCTGCGTGTGCACCGGCTATCTTCTGGCCGGCGGCAAGTTTGCCGTGATCATGCACGCCCTGCCTTATGAAATGACCATGATTATGGGTGCAGGTGCCGGCAGTGTCATCGCCGCTGCCGGACTGAAAACCTGTATGCCCTTGATTTCCCTGGTCATCAAAGCACTGACCGGCGACCCGTATTCCAAGAAGAACATCCGCACCGTCCTTGCGGTCTTGTACATGTCGTTCAACAAGCTCGAGCTCTCGAAAGGTGATTTCGACACGTTCGTCGAAGAAGACGGCTTCAAGCAACATAAAGGATCGGCCAGTTTCCCGCCGAAAACCCTGTTCGGCAATGGTGCCAGGCGCATTCTCGGCATGGCCACCAAGTCCTTTCAAAGTGAGGCTGAGCGCGGCCGCGTCATCGCCAATATCATCAAGAACGAAACCAAGGTGTATGTCGATTACGCCGGCTATGTCACGCAGCTGGCCGACAGCCTGCCAGCGATCGGTATCGTTGCCGCCGTGCTCGGTATCATCAAGACGATGTCCAGTATCGACAAACCGCCGGAAGTCCTCGGCGGCATGATCGGCAGTGCGCTGGTCGGAACGTTTCTGGGCGTTTTCCTGGCTTACTGCGTCGTCCAGCCGCTGGCCGGCGCGATCAACAAATATCTCAAAGGCGAAACCAACGTTTTGTATGCCTTTTGCACGGCTTTGGAAGATTTCGCCAAGCATCGCAATGCCCAGGGTGCCATCGATCTGTTTCTCTACAACATGCCGTCGAGCGTCAAATTCAGTATTGAAGAAATCATCGAGATTCGCCAGGAGGTGCAAGATATTTAATGATCAATGTCGATGCCATTACCGCCCATGTCCTGACGGCGCAGAAAACCGCGTCGTCGGTCTATGCGCAGAACTTGGCCAACGCCACGGTCGAGGGCTACCGCTTCCAGCTCCCGGTTGCGCAACCGACCAAGGATCCGGCCGCCCCGGCGGCCACGGCGGAAACGCCGCCGAGCGTCGCCGATTTCCAGCTGCAGACGCTCACGCCAGAGACCGCCGAGGCAGGCCAGGCTTGGGAGGATTTCGGCGAGCTTGAAAGTATTCAGGGTCTTAAAATGGCCGCCGCCCATTACCGCCGCGCGATCTCGATGTTCAAGTCGGCATCTGAAACGATAACGCAAAGCATTCGGCTGGGGATTCAGTAAATGAAAGTCTTGAGCATTGCGGCGCTCGGCATGCGTGCGCAGGAAGAGAACGTCCGGGTCATTGCCGACAACATCGCCAACTCGTCGACGACCGCGTTTGCCCCCGGATCGGCGCGCCTGAGCGACCTCAAATACGCCACAAAGGCGGTACCGCAGCCGGGCCCGGAAGCCGGTGACGGCCTGGAATATTTCGGCAGCGGCGTGCGCGTGTCGGCGATCCAGCGCGACTTTTCCCAAGGTGCCTTGCAGGAGACCGGCCGGCCGCTCGATCTGGCGATCAACGGCCCGGGCTTCTTCAAGCTGGCCTTCCCGGACGGCCGCGCCGCCTATGCCCGCGCCGGCACGTTCCAGCTCTCCAAGGACGGCGAGATCGTCCATAGCAATGGTCTGCCGCTGTCGTCAGCGATCACCATTCCGGAAGAGCACAACGAGATCTATATCGACCAGGCCGGTAACGTGTTCTCGCGCGGCGCCGACAGTGACGTCAGTGAGTTGCAGGGCACGATCGAGCTGGTCAACTTCGCCGAGCCCAATGGCCTGCGCCCGGCGGGCGACAACATGTATGCCTTCGACGAGGCGGCCGGTGACGAGATCGACATCGAAGCTGGCAATGACAGCTTTTTACAGCAGGGTTACTTGGAAACTTCTGGCGTCGATACCGTGCGCGAACTGACCGAGCTGATCCGCGCGCAACGCATGTACGAGCTCAACTCCCGCGTCATTCGCACCGCCGATGCCATGCTCTCGGCGCAAACCCAGATCATCGGATAACCTGATGCGTTGGCGATATCTTGCCCTTTGCGCGCTCTGCGCCTGCACCACCACGACCGAAACACAGCCGCCGGTTGTGCCCACGGCACCGGCAAGCCTGTCGCTGCCGACCTCGGCGGTGCATCAGCCGCGCGCGGTGAGCTATCCGAACGGCTCGATCTGGGCGGCCGGCCGGCGCAGCCTGTACCGCGACCAGGCGCATGCCGTCGGCGACATCTTGACGGTGAAGGTCGATCTGACCGACGAAGCGCAGCTGGAATCCGATTACAGCATCGCGCGCGACAGCGAGCACGCGTTCCGCTTCGGCAATTTCTTCGGCCTCGGCAGTCTGGTCGACACGATCGTGTCCGGCACGATCACCGATGGGTTGGCCATCGATCTGGAGAGCGAGCATTCGATCAGCGCCGACGGCGAACTCGGCCGCAGCGACACGATCAAGACGAAAATCCCCGCACGCATCGTGGCATTGAATGGTCAAGGCCACGCTGAAATCGAAGGTTGGCAAAAGGCGTTCGTCGATCGCGAGGAGCGCACCGTCTACGTCCACGGCCTGATCAACCTGACCGATCTGGACGCCGCCAATGAGATCGACCTCAGCCAGGTGGCCAATTCCACCCTGCTCTACGGCGGCGAAGGCAGCATTTCGCGCGTCAGCCGGCCCCCGATCGGCTCCGAGGCGGTGGTCCGCTACTTCCCGTTCTGAGCCGCCCTCGCCGGTCAATGACGACCCGGGTCGGCTAAGCTTGATGGGCGCGGCAAGCCTGCGCACGGCCTTCAGGCACGACGGCCGGCACGACCGCGCTGGCACTCGAACCCTTGAGGCGCTGGGCGGCTCAAGGCCGAAGGCCGGGGTCGCGCCGTTACACGCCTGCCCGCGACGGCTCCGGCATGTCGCGGGTGTCTACCGGCACGCTTGCCCGCCTTCCGCGCGATGACGGACATCAACACGGGCCCGACAGCGCCTGATCGATCGCTGCGACGATGGCGTCGATGTCGGCCATGGGGTTGGCGCCGACCTGACGCAGCCAGCGCTGGCCGTCGATCGCGGTCACTGAGGCCAGCCCGCGCGGCAGGCGTTTTTGCAGCTCTTCGGGCGCGGCCTGCTTCGGTCGCCAGAGCAAGACGCCGCTTTGCGGCGGGCCGAACACGATCACGCGGGCATCCTGGCAAAGGCTTTCGTGCAAGCGCTCGACCAGCTCCATGGCGTTGTCAATGCGCGCGGCAAGCCCCTGCCGTCCCCAGGCGAGCAGCGTCGCCAAGAGCGGGATGGCGTTGGCACCGTGCGAGCCGAGGACACCGACATTCGCTGTGGTCAGATAGGCACCGGCAAAGCTGACCGCATCGTGCGCTGCCGCCACGTCACGAAACAGCACGAGGCCGGCTTCCTTGGGCTGAAACAGCCATTTGTGTGCGGAAACGGCCAGCGATTGCGCGGCCTCGATGCCATCCAACAGATGGCGGTGTCGATCGGAAAAGCGCAGCGGCCCTGACCAGGCGGCGTCGACATGGGTCCAGGCGGCGCGGCCGGCGAGCGAAAGCGCATCGATCGCGCCGGTACCGGTTGCGCCAGCGGTCAGCACCAGCGCGGCATCCGAGAGGTCATCAGGCAGGTCGGTGTCAACCAGCGGCCGGCCGCTCTGGCCGATCGGCGTATAGGCAAGGCCCAAAAGATGCGCCGATTTCGCCACCGACAGGTGCGCGCCGGCCGACGCGACCACGCGGCGCACTGAGGCGAGCTCGCGCGCGGCCCAGAGCGCCGTCAGGTTCGAGATCGTCGAGCCCGGCGTCATGTGCCCACCGGTCATGCCGAACGCCGGCGCGATCCAATCGATGACCCGCGCTTCCAGCTCCCGCGCCACGGACGCCAGGTCCGGATGCAGCAGGTTTTGGTTGAGCGACGCGTTCCACAGCGCGCTCGCCCAGGTGACCCAGGGTGTTGGCGGATCCATATGCGCCAGCGCGACCGGCCCGCCGAGGCGCTGGCCGCCGCCAAGGACGATCGGCGCCAGCCGTTCGAGGGCCGGGCCGGCGCCAAGCCCGGTTTCCGGCAACGCGCTCGGTAGCGCGCTGGCCGGGGTGCATGCGGGCGGCGCGATCAGCCAGGCGATCGCCGCCTGCAGGTCGTCCGCCTTTGCCTCGAAGTCAGGATCGATCACGGCACGCTCCGCAGCTATCTCGTAGGCCCTGTATGGCGGCGCCGGGAAACGGACACAAACACGGCAGACAACCGGGGCCCTGGCGTGCGCGACGCAGCGACGATATCGCCAAGCGCTGGCCGACGGCACCGAAGAGTTGCGCGCGCCTGGATCGATGCGGCCTGGCGGGCCGGCGGCGCGCCCGGGCGGCGGGCTGTCAGGCGAGCGGTGCCGGCTGCGGCGTCAGCGCCTGGGCAAACGAGCCCGACTGGGCATAGGCGTGCGCCGTGGCCTGCTGCTGTGCCGCCGGATCGTTGGCGCGGCTGAGCGTCGTCAGGGTCTGACCATCGACCACGGCGGTGCGCAAGGGGCAGCGCGAGCCGACCTCCGCCTGCCAGGAGCTTTTCAACCGGCGTTCCAGCTCGCTGGCGGCGTCGATATCGCCGGCGACGACCACACCGAGCAGCCCGTGGCGGACATGGCCGGTGACGTCTTCGGCGCGGCACGCCTGCAGCATGTGCGCCGCCAGGCGCAGGAAAACCGGCGTTTCTTCCATGTGTTCCGGGGTAACATCGATGTCCGGACTGGCGAGCACGAGCGTGCTTAGCCGGCCGGCCGCCTGACGGGTTTCCACCACACGGCGCAGCACCCGGCCCACGGGCAGGCCACTGGCCAGATGCGCCTGGCCGGCCGGCAGCACGTGCAGCCAGCGGCGCTGCGCCCACATGTGCAGGCGCACGCGCTTGAGCCAGGCATTCAGCGCCAGCCGACTGAGCGCGCGCGTGCCTGGCAGCGGCAGGGCATCGCAGGCGCCGGGCAACTGGGTGCTGCCGATCAGGCGGGGCGGCACCATCACCGCCACCGGCACGCGGGCGCGCTGGCCCATGCGCCGGACATCGCTCAAGAACGTCTCGGCGGCGGCGTTCGACAGGTCCTCGCGCGCGACGAAAATGGCGCCGTCGAAGGCCAGGCGATGCAGCGCCTCCTCGGCGCGCGCGGCCTTGCTGGCAAAGCTTAAGCGAACCAAGTCGTGATGGTTGTCGAGCGGCACCGAGGCGACGTTGCCGAACACGAGAATGTCCGCGATCGGCCGCTGTCCGGCGCAAAACGCACTGCCCGGCTCGAGGCCGAGGGCCTGCGCGCGCAAGGCGACTTCCTCGGCGAGCGTACTGAGCTGTTGCATGCGATCGAGCAGGCTGAGCCAGACGAGATCGTCGTCCCCCTCGACCAGAGCACCGTCCAGGCCGAGCGCCAGCGCGCGGTCATGGGCGACGCCGTCCTGGCCGAGCTTGAGATAGATGAGCGGTGCCAGATGCGTGCGCGCCCCGGCGCGCAGGATCTTCGCCTGCTCGCGGCAAAAGGCGAGATCGCCCTCGAGAATGAAGCCGGTCGACGGCGCGCTGGCAAAAGCGCCCTCGGCGCGCTTGGCGTGCCGGTGCAGTGAAACCTCGACGCCAAGCCGCTGCAACCGGCCGATGACCGGCGCCATCGGCGCGGCATCATCGGAAAGCAAGAACAGGTGCGAGGCACTGCGCATCAACCGGATCCTTGTGCGACGGCTAGCGGTGCATCCACCGCGCCCAAGGATCTTGACGCCAAGACGTTAACAAACGCTAAAGATCGCCGCGTTTTCCTGGCCCGGCGCGGCCATGCTGCCAAGGCCGGCCGATCCGCCGCGATGCCGCCTGTCCGCCATGGCGCGCGCCGTCAGTCCTCGATGGCGACGCGCAGGCGATAGGCGGCGGTCTCCTCGCGCCGTGCGGCGGCACGCATCATGTAGACCGAGACGGTGTAGTCGCCATCGTCCGGCAGAACCGCACGCAGGCTGTTGATTTCTTCGGTGAACTGGCTGTTGGCCAGCGCCAGGTCACCGGGCCCCTCGCCCGGACCGTACAGGTTGAAATAGGTGGCGCCGTGATCGGTCTCGAGCGCCACGGTCATGGTCTGATCGGCGTCGGCACGAAGCACGTAGGCGACGCTCTCATAGCCGGTGATGCTGTCCTCGATCACGGCAGCGCTGGTGCCGGCTTCGAACTGCACACGCTGTTCACGGATCTGGTCATCGGCACGTGCCGAAAAGATTAAAACACAGAGACTTACCGCGATACTTGCAACCTGCATCGACCTGCGCATCGGCGTTGCCCTTCCCCCTCGATCGCCTGATCCGAAATGCAATCGGATCACCGGCCGGTCCATCCGTCTAAAGCATCGGGTCGGCCACGCGGTGCAGCACCGCGCGCCGCGGCCACGGGCCGCCGTCGAGCTTGGACAGGACGTTTCGGGCTGGCGCCATTTGCCACCGCGCAAGCGCTATGGGACAGTGCCGGGCGATCGGCGCGGGCTTGAGCGAGCCTATTGGCCAACAAGCGCATGACAACGCATGTGAATAGCTAGTCTAAGCCGGTGCTATTGGCCTGCCGAACGGTCATGCGAACAGCGGCGTCGGATATTCTGTGCACATATAATCGATAATCTCGTGCTTTTACAGCAACATAAGGGCAAATAATGCACACTTACCCAATAAATTATTGCACATAATATTCAATGATGCAAATCGACATCTTGCATGTAGTCCTATATAAAATTCTGTTCGTGGAATTTTTTGTACGCTTCTGTTGCCAATTTCCTTATGCATTTTGGGTCCGTTAGCATACGACTCTCCTCGTCCTCATCAAATCTTACCATTTCGCTTAGCATTGTCTTGCCAAACGTGAATTCTCGAGGATCTCCATCCGTAAATTCGCTTTCGGCCTCAGAGGCTCTCTTGTCATTGCCAAACCGGTCAAACCGCATGCGTCCAATACCTGTAACAATTCGAGCTCCGTCGGGCAAATCTCTGTAAGTTGCCCCCCGATACACAAAATATAGCTCTATTGGATCTTCAGCCGAAATTGCTACGACACGGCTAAAAAAGCGAGAATCTGTTTGGCCTCGATTGTCGAAAGATATTCCAAGGATAGAGTGGCGCCCCGGTATATGGGAAAGATTAATATAAATAAACGTCAATCCAGAGTGTGATTGGGAACGAACTGTTTGCCACCAAAAACCATTTACCGAGGAAGCTGCTTTTGCTCTAGATTCCAGTTCGACCTCTATTGGTGCCGAATTTTTTCCAGCTCGAATAACAAAAAGGATCATAAAAAATATTATAATGATTGACAGGAAGCACAGCTTCAAAAAATTCTCATAATGATCTGCCTTGGATGCAATCGGATACATGGCTGCAATCAAGATAATTATTGTTATTGTAGAAAGCGATATTACAATTAATCTGTCCTGTTTAAAAAGCAGACTCAGAACTGATGGGCTTGTTGCCTTGCTTATGTACAATTTAACCGGATCCTGAGCATTGTCTCCTTTGGCGCATTTGGCGTCAGTGTTTGATGAAGCAGATTCAGTTTCACTTGAGTGATTCTTTGACATCTGGTTATCCCTGCTGACGCGAAATACCCAAACCTGAAACCGATCAACATTAGGCTTAAATGTATATCATGTTTGTAATGAGTTTAAACTTGGATTCCTCAAACCCTCGCACAACCGATCAATATAGGTCACCGAAGGCTAATCCCTGTTTGGTTTAGGCGACACCTAAAGCAACATCAAGAAAGCGCGCAACCAGAGCTGGTTACGCGCTTTTCTTTAGGTTTGAGTAGAGCCGCTGGACGGCGCTTACATCATCGCCTGGCCGCCATTGAGCGATAGGGTCGCGCCGGTGACGAAGCCGGCGTCGTCAGAGGCGAGGAAGACCACGCCGCGGGCGATCTCGGACGCCTCGCCGA